>UQMY01000025.1 GCA_900542325.1 uncultured Collinsella sp.
GTAGCGGGTGGTTTAAAGCTGGCCGCTGCGCGGCCAGCAGACTAAAGTCTTGAATGAAAGGGCGCAGACCTTACGGTCGCGCCCTTGAAATTGAACGTCAGATTGCCGCGTGTACGGGTTTGCAGCGTCGAGCCGTTACGCGGTTTGGTAAAACCGCGTAACAAATTACACGAGTTTGGCTCCGACGATCTTTGCCGCGGCAGGCTTATCGAAGTTGCCGCCGGTGGCCTTGCCGAGCGCGCCCATGACCTGGCCCATCTGCTTCTTGGACGTGGCGCCCAGCTCGGCGATAACCTGCTCGATCAGAGCCTCAAGTTCCTCGCCCGAAACCTGTGCGGGCAGCAGGCTCTCCAGAATCTTGACCTGCTCGGTCAGGTTGTCGGTACGGTCCTGGTCGGTGCCGGCCTTGATGGACATCTCCAGCGTCTCGCTCGTCTGCTTGATGAGACGCTTGATCATGCTGTTGACGTCTTCCTCGGTCACGTCGCGGCGCTCGTTGACCTCGATGTTCTTCACCTCGGCCTTGACCTGACGAATGATGGACAGGCGAACCTTGTCCTTGGCCTTCATGGCCGCGATCATTTCCTTCTGCAGCTCTTCGTTGGTCATCTGCAAATCCTCCTCAATAGTGCGGGCGGCACTCACACGAGCGCCGCCCCATGATTACTCAGTCGTCGACGAATTGTCGGTCGAACTCTTGGTGACGCCCTTCAGGCTGACGTTGTACGGCACGTCCTTGGGCATGGGGTTAACGGTGATGTCGGCGTCCTTCTTGTACTGCTCCAGCCACTCGCTGTACGCAGTGCTCTCTGCCTGCGTCTTCACCACGTTGGAGACATACTTCTTGATGTCCTTGGGCACCTGTTTAATGTCATCGACCTGGCTATCGACATGGAAGTAGTCGGTGCACTTGATGATGTGGTAACCATACGTCGACTCGACGACGTCGCTCACGTCGCCCTTGTTAAGGCCTTCGAGCGCCGCCTGATAGCTGTCGACGAAGGTGGTGAGCTTGTCCCAGCCCACGTCGCCCTTCTTCTCCTTGGAACCGGTGTCGTCGGAATACTGCTCCACGGCGTCTTCGAAGCTCAGCTCGCCGGAGTTAATCTTGTCCAGGCACTCCTGCGCCTTGGCCTTGGCGGCAGCCTTGTCCTCGTCGGATGCGTCGGAATCGACCTTGATCAGGATGTTCGACGAGCGGCGGGCATCGTTGTACTTCGACAGGTTCTCGTTGATGTAATCGACGATCTCGCTGTCCTTGGGCTTGCTGGTGGGCGCCACGGCTTCCTTGAGCTTTTGCTGCGCCAGGCTCTCCTTGAGCGAGCTCTTATAGGTGTCCTCGGTGTAGCCGTAAGTCTTAAGGGTCTTCTTAAAGGTCTTGGCGCCGCCCGCGCTCTTGCACGCGTCCTTCCAAGCCTTCTCGACTTCCTCATCCGACACCGTCACGCCGTTTTCCTTCTGCGCCTGCTGAAGCAGAATCTGCTGCGCGTAGGAATCGATGAGCTGTTTGCGGTACTTCTTGGGCGTAAGGTCGTTGTTGACCAGGTACTGCGCCCAATCCTTGTCCTTGGTATAACCATAGGACGTGCGCATGCTCATGATCTGCTTGGTCACGGTGTCCTCGGTGAGGTTGGTGCCGTTGATGGTGGCAGCCACGCCACCAGTGAGCTTATAGCCCGAGCTGGCGCTTTCGGTCTGCGACATCAGGCCGGAGCACGCCATGGCCGAGACGGAGAGCAGCATCGCCAGCACGCCGATGACCACCAGGACAATCTTGACGGTCTTGGACACGTACGTCTTGCGCTGCTTCTTGCGAGAGCTGGAGGCGGCGCGGGCCTGCTGCTCGGGCGTCGGCGCGACCTCGGGGTTCTTTTTCTTGTTTGCCATGTTTGGCCTTTCACATCACGAATCGAACAAACGCCATTGTGTCACAACGCAGCCCCCGCGACAAAGGGGGCAACCCTGGCACTTGGGGACGTTCCTTTTCTGCCGGCAGTTAGGGACTGTCCCCAAGTGCCGGCCTTAAAAGTGGCGGCGGATGGCGTCGACCATGCCCTGCGGCGTGGTCTGGCCGAGTACATCGGCTGCAGCGTCGGCATCCATAAAGATATTCATAAGCGCTTGCAGGGCCTCGACCTGGCCGCCCGGCTCGGCAATGCCCAGATTGATGATAATCTGCGCCGGCACCGGGGCGCCCATACCCGCCATCGCGTTGAACGTCACAGGTGCAGCGGGCTTTACCACCGCGATATAGGGCTTGGCCACAAATCCCGGATCGGTATGCGGAATGGCGATGTTTGCCGCCGGCATAGCGAGACCCGTGGGATAGGCGTCCTCGCGCGTGCGGACGGCGTCGAGCCAGCCGTCGGCAATGTAACCACGCGAAGCAAGCTCTCCCTCAAGCCGTGCAAACACCTCATCCGGTGTCGCACACTCCCAATCAAAAAACACCAGCTCGGGCGAGAATAGCATCTCGGCGTTATCCGCCATACCGTCCTCCAAAGTTGCATGAGGTTCACATTGCCCCATATGATAGCGAAACCAGACAGACAAGGTTAGTCGAGGATCCCGATCATCTCGAGTGCACGCGCGGGCGTCAGGCACACCTCAGGCATTGCCTCCAGCATGCGTCGGTCACTCGTGACTACGTAGTCAACATCTGCCGTCTCCCCCGAAGCAATGATGAGGTTGTCTTCAAGATCCGGCATACGCTTGCCAAGCATGCGCGCCATCTCGCACTCTGCCAACGAAAGCGGAGAAGCCGTTGCCACCTGCATCATATGCTCGATGCAGGCCCATGACGCCGAGGCAAACGACACGCTAATCCCATTCGCATTCCGCCGGGCTAGGCGCCGAGGCAAAATGTAGAACACATCCTTTGCCGTCGTCGGCGCGTACAGAAGGTCAATCTTTCCCGCCTCGGCAAGCTCCACCAGGCGCTTCGCTTCGTGGAATGCCCCCTCTTGCAGGTAATAATCAAGCCACACATTCGTATCCACAAGCAGGTGCTTTGCCTCGATCATCGGCAATTCGCCTCCATGTCGGCAATCATCGCGTCATACATATCATCGCGTACGGCATCCCAGTTGTCCGCCGATGATTCGCCTGGCGCAAAATCTGAGAAGCTCAACCCCAATGAGGAAAAAGCCAGACCACACCCCTGTTCGGCAAGACTCTTCGCACGGGGCGTCTCGCACTTATCCGTCACCATAAATCCCGGCAACGTTTGATGCTCGGCAAGATAGGTCCAAAGCGCACGAATGGCGTCACTCGGCCCCAGCCCATTACGAGTCAGGACCGCATCGCCACCGGCCTTGAGCATAGGGTCGATTCGTGTGTTGAGCTGCACCGTTGCTGTACCCATAGCGGCTCCTCTCTACTTGCTAGCAGTATAGCAAACAGAGTAGACCACACAAAAGGGCCCCGCCCGCGCACGGACAGGGCCCTATCAGATTTTCTAGATCGCTTACGTCCCAAAGAACGCTCAATGAGCCCTCTTACACACGACTAGCGTGCCGGGTCAATTGCGACCTTGCCGCTCTCCAGCACGTGGACGCGACCGTCGGCGAGCATCTGCACGACCTCGGGATACAGCACATGCTCGATCGCATGGATGTGCTCCTCGAGCATGTCGACATCCCAGCCTTCCTCGACAGCCAGCGCGCGCTGGGCGATGATGGGGCCGTTGTCGTAGATCTCGTTGGCAAAGTGCACGGTCACACCGGTCACCTTAACGCCGCGGACAAAGGCATCGTCGATCGCATGCGCGCCGGTAAAGCTCGGCAGCAGCGCCGGATGCAGGTTGACCACGCGATTGGGGAACGCCGCCAGCAGCGGCGTGTGCACCATACGCATGTAGCCGGCCATGACCACATATTCGCAGCCGCACTCGAGCAGCTCATGCGCGATAATCTCGTCGGCGGCGATAGGGTCAGCATAGACATCCTTGGAAAGGGTCAGCGTCTGGATGCCCGCACGCTCGGCGCGCTGTAGGCCCTTGGCCGAAGGACGGCTCGACACCACAAGCTCAATCGAGGCGTTGAGCTTGCCGGCGGCGATAAGGTCGATCAGCGCCTGCAGGTTGGTACCCGAACCGCTGATAAGCACGCCAATCTTGAGCGGCTCGGCCGTATCGGTGCCGGTCGGACGGGTGTAGGGCACAAAGCCCAGGCCCTCGACAGCAGCCATCTGCTCGCTAGCGCTCATCGGAGTACACGACCTTACCGGAACCCTCAACGCACTCGCCCACGCGGAACGGCTTCTCGCCCAGCGCGACCAGGGCCTCGGTCACGGCAGCTTCGTCCTCGGGGGCAACGATCAGGCACAGGCCGACGCCCATGTTGAAGGTCTTGCATGCCTCATTGGGCGCGAGCTCGGCCTGACGCGACACGTAGGTGATGACGGGCGGAACATCCCAGCCCATCTCGGCGCCGTTACGGGTGACCACGGCGTCGACGTCGTCGGCGAGCGCGCGGTTGAGGTTCTCGGTAATGCCGCCACCGGTGATGTGAGCAATGGCGTGCACGTTGGCGTCGCCACGCAGCAGCTCCAGAATCGGCTTCACATAGATGCGCGTGGGAGCCAGCAGAGCATCGGCCAGCGAAGCACCGCCGAGCTCCTCGAGCGGACAGCTCAGCTCCTCGGCCTTAGCGGCGGCCTCGGGCGTGCCCGGTTTGATGCCGTCGACGCCGATGACCTTGCGCACGAGCGAGTAGCCGTTGGAGTGCACGCCGGTGGAAGGCAGACCCAGGATCACATCGCCGGGGCGAACGTTCGCGGGGTCAAGCATCTTGGGACGATCGACGACACCCACGGTAAAGCCGGCGAGGTCGTAGTCGGCCGGAGCCATGACGCCCGGGTGCTCGGCCATCTCACCGCCCACGAGCGCGCAGCCCGCGAGCTTGCAGCCGTCGGCAACGCCCTTGATGATCTTTGCCATGTGCTCGGCCTCGATGTGACCGATGGCAACGTAGTCCAGGAAGAACAGCGGCTCGGCGCCCGAAGCCAGAATATCGTTGACGCACATAGCGACCAGGTCCTGGCCCACCGTCTCGTGACGGTCCATGATCTGGGCGAGCACGAGCTTGGTGCCCACGCCGTCGGTACCGCTGATCAGGATCGGGTCTTCCATATCCTTAAGCGCGGCGGCCGAGAACAGGCCACCAAAGCCACCGATGCCGCCGATAACCTCGGGGCGATTGGTGTCCTTGACCATTTGCTTAATCGCGTCGACGGCGCGGCCGCCCTCGGCGGTATCGACGCCGGCGTCCTCGTACGTCACATGCTTGCTGTCGCTCATCTGAGCCTTCCTCTCCCACTACCGTCGCGCCGCGCGGGCGCCAAACGGTGCTCATAATTGCGTTCATTTCGGCGTGTGCCATAACAGTGCGCGCCGTCATATCAACAAAACAGCAGGTAAAACCTACCAAAATATACCTGTCCCCATATGGCAGGTTTTAGGCCTCGCCGTGCTCCTCTTCCCAGCTGCGGTCGTCGTATTTCTCGACCACGGCGTCGTCGTCAAAGTACAGCGGCTTGTCCAGGTTGCGGGGCTTAAAGCCCTCCATAAACTTGTCGCGGCCAAAGCTCTCGGGAATCGCCACGGGATAGCGGCCGGTAAAGCACGCGTCGCAGTAGCCGCCCTTGGGCATGACCTTAAGCAGGCCCTCGACCGAAAGGAAGGCCAACGAATCGGCGCCGATATACTCGCAAATCTCGTCGACCGTCTTGTTGGCGCTGATAAGCTGCGACTGCACGTCGGTATCGATACCGTAGAAGCACGGCCAAATGACCTCGGGCGAGTTGATGCGGATGTGAATCTCCTTGGCGCCGGCGTTGCGCAGCATCTTGACGAGCTGCACCATGGTGGTGCCGCGCACGATGGAGTCGTCGATGACGACCAGGCGCTTGCCCTCGATGTTGTCGCGCAGCGGGTTGAGTTTCATACGCACGCCCATGGCACGCAACTCCTGCGTAGGCTCGATAAACGTACGGCCCACGTAGCGGTTCTTGATAAGGCCCTCGCCAAAGGGAATACCGCTCTCGTGCGAATACCCCTCCGCGGGCGGCAGGCCGGAGTCGGGCACGCCGATGACCAGGTCGGCCTCGACAGGCTCCTCATGTGCCAGCTGACGACCCATGTCGTAACGGCAGGCGTAGACGCTCTTGCCGTTCATGATGGAGTCGGGGCGGGCAAAGTAGACCTGCTCAAAGATGCAGTTGGCGGGCTCTTCGGCCGCAGGCACGCCCTGCTCGGATACCAGACCCTCGGCGCTGATGCGCAAGATCTCGCCGGGACGGACGTCACGGACATACTCGGCACCCACGATGTCGAGTGCGCAGGTCTCGGAAGCAACGACCCAGCCGCCGGCGCGCGTGACACGGACGGCGGAGTCGACCGTCGCGGCGCCGTCCTGCGACGGCAGCTGCGAAACGGCTGCGGCGTCGGCCTGATCAAGACCCTCGTCCACCAGCTTGCCCAGCACGAGCGGGCGAATGCCGTGCGGATCGCGGAATGCATAGAGCGCCTGCTCGTTGATGAGCGTCATGGCGTAGCCGCCGCGCACGAGCTCCATGGTCTTGCGAATGCCCTCGCGCAGATGGCCTGTACGCTGGGTAAAGTAGCCGATGAGTTTGGTCGCGACCTCGGAATCCGAGTTGGAGAGGAACGGCACGCCCAGCTCGATCAGCTGGCGGCGCAGCTCGTCGGTGTTGACGAGGGTGCCGTTGTGCGCGAGCGCGATAATGACGCTATTGATGGTAGAGAGGTGCGGCTGAGAGGCTTCCCAGCTCTTGGCGCCGGCAGTGCCGTAGCGCACATGACCCACGGCCAGCTGGCCGGAGAGCGTCGACAGGTCGGCGTTGGAGAACACGCGGTCGAGCAGGCCCAGATCTTTGCGGACCATAACCGTGCCGCCGTCACCCACGGCGATTCCAGCCGATTCCTGGCCACGGTGCTGCAGCGCACGCAGGCCAAAGTACGTCAGTCGAGCCACGTCGCGATCGGGCGCCCATACGCCGAAAATGCCACATTCCTCATGCAGCTGGTCGGAGTCCGGATCATACGTCGACATGGTGTTCACCTGTCCCGCGGCACGCTCGGCCGCGCGGATGGTTTCTTGAGACATGGTATCCCCTCAGAGCCTCGTATTTTTGGCGTTACCCGCCTTATTATACGCACGGCGCGACGTGCTCCTCAGCGCATGAACAGCGCTTTTTAAAAGCCCACCGAGCTAATAATCCGTTTTGCGGCCAAACATTTATTTGGCTACACGACATGAACGCCAGCGCCGCGCCTCGCCCACCGTTGAGGGTTACATTGCTGCAATTGGGACGTTCGTCCTGTCTTTTGGCAGGTCGGCGGCGTATCCTTGTAACTTAGGACAAAGCGAGAAAGGTTCTGTATGGATCGAAACGAACTCGACCCCAGCGTCCCCAGCGCCACGGAGGTCAAGAAGATCCCCCTCATCATTAAGGTGTACGCCGTCCTGTGCATCCTTTCCGGCGTGGGCACGCTCCCGTCGGTCGCTGCCTTTATGTGGCAGGTCATCACGGCACTTGTTAACGGCAACGCCACCGAAAAGCTCGGCGACAACACGCTCGTCGCAGTCGGCCTTATCGTCGCCGGCATCATGCTCTCTGCGGCAAGTGCCGTCATCCTAATCATCTTTGGCCTGGACCTTATCAAAAACCAGCGCCGCAACGCCGCCCGCCTGTCCTACATCCTTATTGCATTCACCGTCGTCGAGCTTTTGGTCGACGTGATGCTCCAGGGCATCGGGCCCTTCCTGCTGCGTCCCGCGATCCAGCTCGGCATCCTTGTTGCACTTTCGGCAACCGTCGACCCCACGCTGCGTCAGGAGCGCGAACTGCAGCGCCGCCTGCAGGAGATGCTCGACCGCGACGCTGCCGCCGAGGGCATGCTCGGCCGCGATGAAACCGGCGAGGGCTACATCAAGCTCAACTACTTCAACCTGTTCTGGGTGTTCTTTGTCTGCTGCATACTCGGCCTGATCGCCGAGGACATCTGGCACATGACGGTCGACGACCCGGGCGTCTATCAGAACCGCGCCGGCATGCTGTTTGGCCCCTTCAGCCCCATCTACGGATTTGGCGCCGTGCTCATGACCATGGTGCTTAACCGCTTCTACAAAAAGAACCCCATCATCATTTTCCTGGTGAGCGCCCTGCTCGGCGCCAGCTTTGAGGTGTTCGTGGGCTGGTTTATGCAGACCGCGTTTGGCGTGGTCTCGTGGAGCTACTCGCACATAACGCTGTTCGGTTTGCCCGATCCGCTCGTGGTCCTCACGGGCGGACGCACCTGCACGGGCTTCGCCTGCCTGTGGGGCCTGGGCGGCCTCATCTGGATCAAGCTGCTGCTGCCGAGGCTGCTTAAGCTTATCAACAAGATCCCCTGGAAGAGCCGCTACTCGGCCACCGTCATCTTTACCGTTATCATGCTGGTCGACGGCGTCATGACGCTGCAGTCGCTCGACTACTGGTACCAGCGCGTTAACGGCACGGAGCCGGACATTCCCGTCGCACAGTTCTACGGAGAGCACTTCGATAACGAGTACATGGAAAACCGCTTCCAGAGCATGACCATGAGCCCCAAGGATGCGACGCGCGTGTAGCGCCCACCGCGCCCAAAACGCAAAATGCCCGCCGGTATCACACGTACCGGTGGGCATTTTTATAAACGATCCTTCTATCGACGCAAGCCTCTACGCCTCGCGCTCGACCTCACTCACGCATTCGTTCTTAATGGTGCCAACGAGCGCCTGCAGCGCATCGACCACGTGTGGGCGAATGTCCCCGCCGATGAGCACGAGCATGATGTCGTCACCTACGGCAAGCTCGCCGCTTGCCAGCCACACACGCACATAGCCGATACCCGGCATCGCACGCGTCGCCTCGATAGCAGCCTGCACCTTCTGAGCATCGAAGCCAAACACCATGCCGCCCACCTTATGCCCAGGCGCCACGCCATCTGTCTCGACCCCACGCACCTCGGACTTAGGCGTCGCACGCACCACGCCGCTGTGTGTCAGGTACATACCGCACGCAGGAGCCGACGAATCGGCCTTGGCCTCGCGCAGCCAAGCATCAACCGAAGGCATCGATTTGCCACTTTCAAGCATCATTTCTCCCTTTTACCGTCGTCGAGTAGCTCATTTGGGACGGGGCTTTTTAGCTACTCTTGAACAACTTATTCCTCGACCGGCGTGAGCACCATGACGGCGCGCGTATTGCTAAATGACAGCGAGCGGCAGGTCACAAGCGTTACGACCTTCGTTGCCGAAGCGGCGCGGTCGCCTGCGTCGCTCGCCACGGCAGAGGCACCGGCAAGCATCTCGGACAGGTAATTCTTCAGTCCGTCATCGCCCTCAAAGTTGGGCGTGCGCGCCTTGGCATACGTGTCCTCGACCACCTTGGTCGCCAGTGGGCGCAACTTATACGTCGTATCGCGCGTAATGTAGTACACGTATTCTATGCTGTCGAACGTCGCCTGATCGGTCGTACCCGAAATCACGTTGAACATCGAACCGTCGTTCATGTGATGACCGTAAATCGTGGTCTGCTGATCCACCATGCCCGGCGCGGTGTCGTCGCTATCCAAGAAGATGGCTCCCGAGGCATTGGCGGTGCCGTCGAACAGCGTGTTGAGGTACTTGGAGTTGTTGTTGGTCTGTACCACGGGGTAGTTGATGTTGGTGCCGGGCGCGTAAATCCAACCCACAACCTCGGGATTTGTCTGGGCAAGCGCGTTGAAGTCGATAATCGGCACGCCGCTGGCGTCCTTGTCGCTCACATATTGCTTTTCGATCTTTTGATACGACTCGCTCGCCTGCTTGTAGCCAATCTGCGCGTTGATAAAGATGGCGGCCGCAGCAACGATCAGGCCAATGCCGATGATGATGAGCAGAATGGGAATGACGGAGCGGCGCTTTTTGCGCGGCGGCTCGGTATAGCTCGATGGCGCGGTATGCGCCGAAGAGCGAGGTGACTTCTTGGTTGTACTGTATGACGAAGGGCGATATGCAGCAGGTGTATCCTGGCGGCGATGCTTTGCCGGCGTCACGGGGCGTGGCGCGCGCGGCTGCTGAGGAGAGGATGTCCGACCCTGTTGCAGCGCGCGGGCTGCTCCCGACTTGGCTGGATCGGGAATCTGAGAAGCCGAAAAACGCTTTCCCTGATAGTCGGACATGGCTCTCCTTATGCTGCAAATGGACTGGCGGAGCGCTTAGGCGTCAGCCATCTCCTGCTTCATCTTCTCGATAACCTTGCGGTACTCGGGGTCGCATGCGCCCAGAATCTGCGTGGCGTAAATGGCAGCGTTCTTGGCACCGTTGATGGCCACACAGGCAACGGGCACGCCCGAAGGCATCTGCACCATCGACAGCAGCGAGTCCATACCACCCAGATCGCTCGTCTTCATAGGCACGCCGATGACCGGCAGCGGCGTAAAGGCCGCCACGACGCCGCCCAGGTGAGCAGCCTTGCCGGCAGCAGCGATAATCACCTTGATGCCGCGGTCAGCAGCAGTCGAGGCCCACTCATGGACCTTCGCCGGCGTACGGTGCGCGCTTGCAATCACGAGCTCATAGGGCACGCCTAGCGCCTCGAGCTCAGCGGTGCAACCTTCCATAACGCCCAGATCGGACTTGGAGCCCATGATGATCCCGACAACCGGCTTCTGATCTGCCATAAACAAAGACCTCCTGTTGAGAGCGGTGACGCGGCGAATCCGCGACCCTTAACTGCAAATAATTCAAGTATAGCCGCCGATGCTGATGTGTTCGGCGGGAGACGGAACGCTTTGCGAGATTAAGGCCGAAGGGCCGGAGCTTTCCGCCTACATTCAAAAAGCGTGCCCACCGTCCTTGGATGGGACGGCGGGCACGCTTGCTTAGCTGTTGCTGGGGCTACTTAGCCTTGCTGCGACGATGGAAGAAAGCGCCGATCGCGGCGATGATGGCGCCAAGACCACCGACGGTCGCGACGGTCGCCGCCGTCTGGTCTCCGGTATTGGGAATCGCCGAACCGTTCTTCTTGCTGCCCTGGGCCTTGTCGCTTGCGGGCTTGCCCGCCTGGTTGCCGCCGTTCGAGCCATTGCCGGAACCCTGGTTGCCCGAGCCGCCCTGATTGCCGGAATCGGCATCCTTGAGGCTCTCAATAGCCAGCTTGAGCTGGTCATAGGCCGCCTGGAGCTGGGTGTCGGAAGCATTCTCATCACCCAAGACGTCCTCGGCGTAGGTAATGGCATCCGTCAGGGCCTTGACAGACTCGGCCGTCTTGCCCCTGGTGTCAGTCTCCTTCGCCTGCTTGACCAGGGCCTTGAGCTGCTTCTTAGTCGGATTCTCGACCGGGGCCACCGGGGTCTTCTCGAGCGCGCCGCGGGCGCTCTCGAGCGCCCTGAGCGCCTGGTCGACCTCGTACTGCGTGGCGTTCTCGTCGCTCAAGATGGCGCGGGCGCTCGCCAGGGCGTTCTCGAGCGCCGTCCAGGAGGCCTCGGTGTAGTCACCGGCCTTGAGGTCGCCGGCAGCAACCTCGGCATCAACCTTTTCGATCGCGGTAGCGAGATCATCCTTCGCCACCGGATCGGGGACGGCCGTACCGTAGAACTTGAGCTCCGCCATGCTGCAGTAGGCATCAACGTTGCCACCGCCGGCGTGAATCACCTTGACGGTCACGTAGCGACCGCGCGCGGCGCCAAAGCTCATCTGTTTCCAGTCGCCACGGTCGGTGAGCACGCGGCCGTCGTTGTCGAAGGCGAACGTACCCATCGACGCGGCGGTGCCCATCTCATAACCGTCGGCAGTGTCGGAGACCAGTATCTCGGCCTCGAAGATATCGCCGTTAGTGCCGCCGTCCTGGCGCGGCAGGAATGTAACGTCGGTGAGATCGTAGTCGCGGCCTAGGTCGACACTCAGATACTGGGGCATACCGGTCCCATGGGCCCAGTCGCTGTGCCAAAGCGTCCGCTCGTCGCCGTCGAGAGCGTTGACGGCGTTGCTGCCCTCGTAGTCGGCCTCACTCGAGAAGCCGGCCACGTTGACGTTCTTGCGGTTCTCGGGCGTGTTGATGAGAATCTTCTCATCGACAGGGCGCATCTTGAGGCCGTCGATTGCCTTCTCGATCTTGGCTGTGGCGTCTGCGACATCCTTCTTGCTATAGCTGCCTTGGCCGCCGTCGAGGAGCTTCTGAGCCGCCTCGACCGCAGTGGTGAGAGCTGCATAGGAATCCTTAGTGTAGACGGACTCGCTGTAGCCCGCGGCCTTGGAAAGCGCTGCCACGAGCGCAGAGGTATCGACACCAGCCTTGACCTCGACCTCATAGGATGCGGTCTTGGAGGGGTCGAGTACCGACGCCACCGTGATCTTTGCCTTGCCGGCCTTGTTGGCACGCAGGTAGTAGCTCACGCTATCGCCAGCCTGAACAGCGGAGACGCTTACCACAGAGGGATCGGAGCTCTCGACCGTCACATAGGGGTAGCCGGCGCTCTCAGGCGTGGCCTTGGCGTCGACGAGCGTAACGTCGCCTTCAAAGAACTCGGTCTGGTTCTTGCCTAGCTCGACACCCTCGATGGCCTCGACACCCTGCGTGTAGTTGAAGTTGACCTCACGCAGTGTGAGCATCTGGTCACCCGATGCCTCAAGCGGCGTGACCTCGACCTTGGTCGCCTTCTTGCCCTTGTTCTCGGCAGAGAGGCCAAAGGCGTAGCGAGCCCGGAAGGAATCGTACTCCCCGCCCGCAAACTCTTGGGTCGAGCCATCCTCGAACGTCACGACAGCCTTGATCTTCTGCACGGTTCCGTTGCCACCGTTGCGGTTAACGACCTCGACACTATCGAGTTTCGACGGCGTCTTAAATGCGAATGTCATCGTGGTGGGAAGCTTCACGTAACTCGGAAGCTTACCCTCGCTGTCCCAGTTGCTGGCCCAGTTCCATAGGAACTCAAAGCCGTTGTCGCCCTCGTTATTATCGAACAGCGCGTTATAGCTCTTCTGCTGGATAAGTTTCTCGACGTTGGTCCCGTCGTCGGTCGTGAGCTCATCGTTGGTCATCGTGATGTTGAAGGCATCCTGACCGTACTCGGCGACCGTTGGCTGAGGAACATCCGGCATCGTCACCGTGCCGTCGCTCGCAAACTCAAGTGCGTCGCATGCCGGACCGATGAGCCAAGATGTCGAGGGCAGTTCGACCTTGCCGGCGGTCTTGGCCTTGAGCTTGAAACTCGCCACCGCGCCGGTACCGTTGTAGAGCTTGCCATCGCCGCGGTTGGCAAAGGCGAGATTGATAGTCTGCGTTCTGTCCGCGAACTGGACCTTCTCGCGAGACAGGTTCTCCATGCCGGCAGTCGAGCCGTCCTGCGCGATGCTCTCGGACACAAACTCGAACTGGTCGCTCTTGAAGTTGACGAGAGCGCCCAGGGCGTTGACGTTCTTGGCGTCGGCCGCATAGACATCAACGGTGATCTCATCACCGGCCTCGACCTCGGTCTTGCTCGGAATCACCGCGAGCGAACCTGCGACCTTGCCCTTTTGTTTAGTGCCGCCGTCAAGACCCGCCATGGTGAACGAGTAATCGTAGACGTCGTAAACGCCGTTATCGTTGAGGTCGGCGAAGTGGTCGCGGATCTGCGAACCGAACGTCGGGGTATCGGGCTCGCGATTCTCGAGGCCCAGATAGTTCTTCATGTTGGAGTAGTCTCCGTCGGAGATCGTGGCCTTGTTGAGGTTGGAGCCCACGGCGAAGCCATCCGTGCCGTCGGTCTTGTAGATGGCAATCTCGGACGCGGAGAAGAAATTGCCGACCGAGGCGAGCGGTGTCATGCGCACGTAACGGGCGGCCACGGTGCCGTCAAACGCTACCGTCTTACAATCAGCGGAACGTGCCCAATCGACCTCCTGGCTCGTCCAGTGGACGCCATCGAGACTCGTCTCAACACGCATCTTGGTCACAGTGCCGTTGCCGGCGTCATCGCGCGGATAGTACTCGAGCTTATCGAGCTTGTAAGCGCGTCCATAGTCAACGGTAAGCGCCTTGCCCAGATCGTTGCCACCGGAGTGGAAACCGCCGTCGCCCGACTGGAACTCATGGTCGAAGGCGAGCTCGGCCTTATGGCTGCCGTAAAGTGAGCCCTCCCAGGTGATTTCCTCGGCGTCGGGGACGTTCCGCCACGGATCGAGTGCGGAGTTCGCCTCGAGCACATCGCTCCAGGCGGAGTAACCTTCGGCGTTGCGCGAACGAATCTGGTAGGTGTGCTTGCTATTGTAGGCGAGGTCGGTGTGCGTGAACTCGGCCGCATCACCCACGGCAAACACAGTGCCGTCGACCTTAAGGTCGTAGGAGGTAGCACCATCGACCTTTCCCCAGGTGAGCTTGATGCTCGTTGGGGTCGTGACGTCCTCGGGGGCAGCAAGGTTCGTAGGTGCGGAGAGGTTCTCGTTGAGGCGATCGGCTGTGAGCGTGGCGTCGGCGTTCACGAAACCGCCCAGCTCAAGCGTCTGCGCCGCTGCAGCAACATCGGTCTTCGCGAACTTGACGTAGACCTTGGGGTTCGTGGTGATCTTGGTGTTGTTGAAGCTCTCGCCCTGCTCGGCCTCGGTGCCGTCCGCATCGCTGCCGTAGTGGTTGAGGTTGGGGGTCTTGCTGTAGAAGTAGACCGCCTGGCCGGCCTCGGGGGTCATGGTGTCAAAGGCCTCCTGCGAGTCGACCTTAACCACGTTGAGCGCGGATCCGCCGTTCTTGGCGACGACGCTCATGGGCTCGGCGGACACGTTGGCCACGAAGGTCGTGGTGCGGTTGGAATCGTAGCCGTTGTAGCCGCCCTGCGAGGCCTCGGCGGTAAAGGTCGCGGTGCCGCCTGCGGCCTTGGAGCTGTAGACGGTGCTTACATGCTCACCGTAGGAGATATTGTCGATCGTGCCGTAGGAATCGTCCTCAGTCGTGTTGTTCTCGATGGAGGAGCCGTCGTCCTCGTACTGCGTAAAGGTGCCGTCGCCCTCGGTGGCGAAGAACTCGACGATACGCTGGCTACGGTCGGTACCCTTGGTGTTGGTGTCGCTCACGGCCTCGGGGTTGTTGTTCTCGGCGTACATCGGCACGATAGCGTTGGCCTTCACAAACAGCGGCAGCTTCCAAAGCGGAGCCTCGTAATTGTTGAGAACCTGGCCGCCGCGATACTGCTTACCCGAGAAGTAGTCGATCCAGATGGTGGGATCCTCCTCGGTGCCGTAGTTGGGGAGGTAAATCCCATTGCGAATGTCGTTGCCGTTCTCATCTGCCTGGGTATCCTGATACACCGGTGCCACTAGGAAGTTCTCACCGAACATATACTGGTACTGCGTCGAAGTGCTTGCGGCGTACTCGGAGTTGTCAGAAAGCAGCATGGCGCGGATCATGGGCAGGCCGGCATCGCCGTTACCCGTGTCGATGTTGGCCGCCGAGGCCGCGCTCGTGTAGATATAGGGCATGAGCTGCGCCTTGAGCTTGAGGTAGAAGCGCGAGATGCCTGTGTAGGGATCGCCGTGCGTCATGGGCGATTTGCGGTAGGTGCCCCAACCGTCCATGTCGAGCATAGAGGGCGTGAACGTCTTCCACTGGTAGTCACGCGCAGAGATGATGGGGTCGCCGCCAAAGATGCCATCCATGTCGGAGCCGATGTTGGGGTTGCCCGAAAGACTCTGACCGATATACGTGGGGATATGGAAGCGAATGTACTCCCAGTTACCGCCATACTGGTCGCCGGTCCAAATGCCGCCAAAGCGCTGCGTGCCGGCCCAGCCATCGAGCGTGATGATGTTGGGGCGCTTGTTGGCGCCGGTCGTCACCGTGTCATAAGCTGTCTTGATGCCATTAAGACCAAAGGAGTAGCCAGATCCAACCCAGGCGACGTCGGTCTTAAGGGTAGAGATGCCTCCCGTCTTGACCTCGGCGTCGAAGTCGCGAAGCAGGTGCCACGGGGTCTCGGAGTTGCTGTCGGGCTCAAGGTTGGACTGGGTCCACAAGCCCGTGCTCACACCCTTGGAGTTGGCATACTCGGTGAACTTCTTAAGGTTGTCGACATTGGCACGCACAGCGTTAAGACGGTCAGCCGAGCTCGTTCCGTCGGAGTTGACGCCGCCGGTCTTGTAGTAACCGTTCTGGCCATAGCCGGCGCCGTAGCCGTCGTTCGGCAGGAACCAACCGAGCGGCATGTCGTTGTCCTCGTAGTCATCGATAACCTGCCGAGCAGAGAACTGGCGGTCGAAATCGGTCGCTTTCATGTTCTCGGTATCAACCGAAGGGCCCTCACCGTTGAGCGTCTCGGCCGCAAGTGTGCCGTCGAGCTTGTAGCCCGTCGACATGCCAGACTCGTACTTAACGTCGCCCTTCTCGCTCGAGGACTTGCTGCCCTTGGTCTCCCACTTCTTTTGACCCGAGGTCGTTGACCAGCCATCACGGTTATAGGCATTAAGATGACCAAGGTAGAACCCGTACTCGGGCAGCAGTACCGGGTTACCGGTCACCTTGTAGTAGTCCTGCAGCATCTCGGTTGCCACGTTCGAAGCGCCCTCGTTGGTCGCCACGAAGTAGTAGGCATCAAACTCATTCTCGCTGTGCAAAGTCGTGACCGTCGATGAGTCCGTGGAACCGAAGTCGTAGGAACCCTCTGCAAACGTGTTTCGGAGTACGCCGTAGCCGTCACTCGTCCAATAAAACGGGTTGGGCGAGGCAACGCCGCCATCAGTCCAGTTGTTCGTGTTGGAGATGGCGATGGTCTGGTTGGTGTGCAGGAAGCGTCCGTTCTGGGTGCCGCCGCCAAAGAAGTTCTCGGACTTCTCCTTGGCGAGCGTCTGGACGGTACCCTTCTTATCAAGGTCGAGGGACGCGGACTCGGAAACCACGACACGGTCGCCTGACTTGATACTCATCTTGCCAGTCGCCTTGTCCAGGATCACGGTCGCCTTTCCGCCGGTGATCTCGATAGTGTCGCCCTTGTCGGCAACCGTCGCGCTCGGCTTGCTGTAGGTGTCCGAGGTATCGGGCTGAGCCTGGATTTTAGCCGTGTGGGACTTACTGCGCGGTGTGGCGTAATCGGAAAACTCACCCTTGGGGTCGACGTTATAACGGAAAATACCGTCCTCGAGGAACGTAATACGGCCCTTGATGCCGTCAGCGAAATCGATGTCGACGACATTCGAGGCAGACTGGGACACGGTCGCTGAGTCGACGCCCTTGAGTGGCGTGGCAATCGCCTGCTGGGGATTGGCAAACACGAGCGCCGCTGCAGTGGCAACGAGGACCGCGCTTCCCTTCACCCACCGTTTCGTAAAAATGGAATTCCTGCGCACCTGGGCTCCTTTCTTCCGACATGCCGAGGACGCCCCCCCCCCGGCAGCATGGGAAAACGTATCAAACGGGGATGTTCGGTACATTCCGCACAATGGGGCCACCCGTTACCAAGGGGCCAACTGGTAGTAACCAGATAGCCACCTACTAGGTCATATCAACATATGGGAGCACTTGCGCAACCAAGTTCGGAATTCCACCAGCGGCAGTAAAATGAGCGTCAACGGCAAGGTGGGCTTAATAAGCCATACCAATTGGTTCTTCAGTCAAATACCAATCTAGCAAAAATGTACTGTTTATCTGGTATTACACAGACCATACCTTTCCCTCGGGAACTGGGCTTCGCGAAGTTTCCCGAGGGAAAGGCTCAGCCGCCACCCTGCGACCTACCGGGGGTTGCCATGACGTACGTTGGCTGATTTGGTTTGGAATGAGATGTTGACGGTGGCTGATGGGCACAACTGTCCCGGGTGCATTTCAAGATGCACCTAAATGTCTGCCTTTATCCTTATAGATTGTCCAGGTAGTCGTCGGCGTCATAGGTAAGGCTGTAGGCTTTATTCAGGATGCGCACGAGTTCCTGGGCATCGTGCTCGCCAAGCGCTGAGAGTTGTTTCGAGAGCGATGCCACACTCTCGGCATTTTTTTTCGCCGCAAAATCACGGCCTTCCTCGGTAATGCTCACCAGCACACGCCGACGATCGTTTGGATCGGTCCTGCGCTGAACGTAACCCTTGCTCTCGAGTGAATCCAAGATATGCGACATGCGCGCACGGGAAAATTTCAGCTTCTTGGCAATCTCGGAGGGAATGACATCACCGTCAATACCCGATAGATACTGTAAAACCGGTGCCTCGCCCACACTGGCGCCACCGGCAGCACTCAAGGATCCCTTGGCAAGGGAACGTGAGTACACGATCAGTTTTCGAGCGACGTCATCGTAATCCACTGGGGATATTGTCCTTTGCAACTCTAGAAGGGCCATAAAACCGTCATTTGCCGTACTATTAGTTAACATTCGCAACAATTATTTATGATACCCCAACGCGGAAGTCTATTGCTCGTCCTTCTTGTGTCGCATAAGCTCCTCAACGTCGATACCCGCGGCCTCGAGCATACGCTCAACATTCTTTTTGGCGTTGGTCGTGCCAACCTTAAGCACAATCGAAAGCGGAGTGCCCACCACCAGGCACACGATGCCCGCGGGGACGCCCCAGCCGGGGCCGCCCTGCATACCCCACATCCCCACCAAAAAGCCAATAGCCACGAGCGAATAGCCCAGGCGCAGCCAAACGTTGAGCCGCTGAATAGCATCGGTCTGCATCTTTGCCTCGCGGATCAAGTCGTCGCGCGAAAGGTCGTGTCCGTATTTCTCGTGCATATGGGTCCTCCTCGTGCAAAGCGTGCATCATGCGCAAGTGCATCGTTTATCGAATACGTCATCTTTCAAGAGCAATATAGCGGGTATCGTGTAGGCGATGGAGGTCGCTGGCCATATTGCCCTTGAAGGGCGGCGCAAAATCAGAAGGCCGTGCGGTTGAGGCCGCACGGCCTTACAGGGGGCCAGGGGATGATGACTAGTAGCTCAGTGCCGGGTCGAAGAAGCCAATGAGAACGCCCACAAATGCGATCACGACGAGAATCAGCATCATAACGATGGGGTTGACCTTCTTCTTGGTCATCATGTACCAGCAGAAGATGATGAAGATCATCGGCAGCAGGTGCGGATAGATGCCATCGAGCGTGTCCTGGAACTTACCGCCGCCGGGCAGCACCAGGCTGGGGCTGCAGGTGATGGAGACCCAAGTTGCGCCCACGGCACCGATGACCATGGTACCGACCATCACGATGGAATCACGCAGAGCCTTGGCCTTGGGGCCGACGAGGGCCTCGACCGCCTTGCCGCCGAGCTCATAGCCCTGGTTGTAGGCAAAGCGCATGCCAAGGAACATGAGCAGGTTCCACACGACAATATAGAAGATGGCGCCGAGCGGGGAGCCGCCGGTCGAGAGACCGAGGGCGATACCGAGCAGGATCGGGATCAGGGTACCGACGATCAGCGAGTCGCCAAGGCCGGCGAGCGGGCCCATGAGGCCGGCGCGGATGCCGTTGATGGCGTCGTCGTCGATGGCCTCGCCGTTTGCGCGAGCCTCCTCGAGGCCGGCGGTGACGCCGACAATCATGGTGCCGATCTGCGGCTCGGTGTTGAAGAACGCGGAGTAGGTCTGGAGGGCCTGCTTCTGCTCCTCGGGCGTGTCGTAGAGCTCCTCGACAATCGGAAGCATGGCGCACAGGTAACCGAAGGTCTGCATGTGCTCCTGCGAGAAGCAGGTCAGGTTGCCATAGGACCAGTTACGGAACGACTTGGCAAGCGTTTTCTTAGAGAGCTTTTTCTTCTCTGCCATTAGATGTCCTCCTCTTCCTCATCATCTGAGCCCGAGGCGATAGCTGCCTTGGGAGCGTTTGCGAGGTCGATCTTGAGCGAAGCGATCTCATAGTTGATCAGGGCGAAGAAGCAGCCGATGCCGGCAGCGGCGATCAGGTTGCATCCCATGACAGCGGACAGGGTGAAGCCGAAGAAGAACGTCAGGAAGTCCGTGGGCTTAGAGATGACCTGCTTGAGCAGGATGGCGATACCGACGGTAGGCAGCAGCGAGCCGACGGTAAACAGCGTCTTCATCGCGATGCCGTCCATGGGCATGTAGGTCTTCATGAGGTCGACCATGGCGGTGCCGCCCATGGTGATGATGAACGTCGGGAGGAACGAGCAGACGATGTGACCGATCCAAGGCAGAACGTTGTTGACCAGGTAGAGCTTGTGGAGATCGCCCTTCTCGAGCCACTTCCAGCCCATGCCCTGCCACACCAGGTTGATGGTGGCGGTGCCATAGAAGAGCACAGTGCCGAGCGTGCCGACGGCGGCACCGAGGGATGCGGCCATGCCGGCAGCCTCAGCGGAGGCGGGATCGATGCCCGAGTTCTTGATGGCGAGGATCGCCAGCGGGATACCGATATAGGACACGGCGCGGACGTCGGCGGAGACGGTTCCGCCGGGGGTCACGAGAGCGATGTAGACAACCTGGATGGCAGCGCCGACGAGGATGCCCGTCTGCATATCGCCCATGATGATGCCGACGATGAGGCCGGCGACCAGAGGACGACCCAGAGTGTAGTTGCCGATCGTCGTGCCACCCATGCCAGGCAGTGATGCCAGGCAGGCGAACAGGCCGAACAGCGCGGCTTGGAATGCATTGATTGCCATGCTTTCCCCTTTCTTTATTCCTCAGCCCCTTTCACCAAGGGCTGTAGATACCAAAATGCGGCTGGCGCCTAACTAGAAGCCAAACTGACCGCGGAACTTGGGCCACTCACCGATGGACTTCTCCTTGATAAGGGCGAACTCGACCGTGTAGCCGGCGTTGGTGAGATCCTCGAGCGCCTGGGCCTCTTCCTGCGTGATCGACTGGTTGTTGCCGAGCTTGGTGGTGCCGGGACGATCGTTGCAGGGACCGACGATGATGCGGTCCATGCCGGGCTTAAAGCCAAAATCGACGAGAAGTTCCTTCATGTCGAGCGGGTTCTTGGTGATCAGGAAGTACTTGGTGTCGGACTTGAGAACCTTCTCGGAGACCTCCTTGAAGTGCTCCTTGGTCCACACGAACGTCTTCTTGCCCGAGGCACTCTTGTAGGCCTCCTTGAGCACGGGGTTGGACGCTGCAGCGTCGTTGACGGCGATAAGACCGTCGCAGGGATACTCGAGGGCCCAACGGGTAACGGTCTGTCCATGGATCATACGGTCATCAATACGGATGAACGAAATCATGCGTTCTCCCTTTCTTTATCACCGGGGGTCTTTCCTCTTAACCCCCGCTCCATCACGAAAATTTGGGCGGATGCGCTGCCTAGATGTCGTCGTCCTCGTCGTCGGCGTCATCGGTCGGGACAACGAGCTCGGACATACCGTTCTTGCCCTCCTGCAGCATCATCTGCTTGAGGGAATCCAGGTCCATGGTGGCAAGCCCCATCATGGCGGTCATAGCCATGGGCAGATTCATACCGCCGAAGGCAATGGTGTGGGCGAGCAAACCCTTCTCGGCCAGCGTGTTCATGGCATTGGTGAGCGGCGATCCGCCCAGGATGTCACCAAGCAGGACAACCTCGTCATCGGCGGTAACGGGAGCGAGCATCGCCTTGACGTTCTCGACATACTCGTCAGCGCCCATGCCGTCCACGAGACTCGTCGACAAGATGTTCGGGGCGTCATTGCCGAGCATCTTGAGGACACTGTGCAGTCCGGGAGCGAGCGTTCCGTGACTGACCATTACCAGATACCGCATGCGGTCTCCTCTCGACCTGCCGTGTGTCGCACGGCTTTGCTTTTTGCTGAGATTATTGTTGCGCCGGGGCATGTTCGGTACAAGAAAATAGTTGCGAACGGCAACTATTCATCGGTTAACGGTAGCAACTATTTTTGTGCCTAAATTATTTTTTCTTCTAATTATTTTTAAAATAGCAGGTAGATTGCCTGATAAATGTTTTATGTTCCTTATGCACCATACATACCAGCAAGAATCGGGCCTGGCATCTCCGGTTTGCCCCGCAGTGTCAGACCATGTCACGTACGCCCACGACATGGAGGTACCCCATGGATATGATCTCGTTTCTCGCCTCCGAACCCTTCGACCGCAGCGGTGATACGCCGCTCTATGTCCAGCTTAAACATCGAATCGCTCTGCTTATCGCCAGCCAGGCGTTCGACACCAAGACGCCGCTGCCACGCGAGCTCGAAATCTGTGAGCGGCTGGAGTTATCGCGCGCGACCGTGCGCCGTTGCTTCCAAGATCTCGTCATCGAGGGGCGCGTGGTGCGCAAGCGCGGCCAGGGCACGTTCATCAAGCCCCAAACTTCAGCACCCGGCATCGACCTGGCCCTGAATTTCAGCGCGCGGATGCGCGAAGCGGGACGGGTTCCGAGCTCGCAGATTCTCGCCTTTTCAAGCATACCGGCCGTCCGCGGCATCGCCTCCGGGCTCAAAGTGCCCGAAGGGACACCCGTCTGGGAGATTCGCCGCCTGCGTCTCGCCAACGACAAACCCATGGAGCTCAACTACGTCTATATCCCCGTGTCACTTTGCCCCGAGCTCACGCGCAAAGACGTGGATGGCTCGCTCTACGCCTACATCGCGGAAAAGACCGGCATCCTGCCCGCAAGCGTCGATGCCGTCTACGAGACGGTCAACCTCGACAAGCATGAGGCGCGTCTTTTGGGACAGAACACCGGTAAGGCGGCGATGCGCATCGTGCGTTCGACCTACGACAAGACGGGAACCCCGTTCGAGGTAGGCGTGCTCATCAGCTGCGACGGTCAGGCAAAGCTGCACGTGCACATCGCCGCCGACAAAACAACCTTCACCGCCACAGCCCAATAAATCCAAAACGTGGGCGCCGTCGTTCAAACGAACGACGGCGCCCACACTCATTTTCTATTCAGCCCTAGTCATCGCACAAAGCCCCTTCGGCAGCACACGGTGCAGCCGAGTCACCGCAGGCCGGGGCGGAGGGGGCCGAGTTTCCCACTGAGCGACTCTGCTTGCAGCCGGAGCGAAGGGGGAAACTCGGCCCCCTCCGCCCCGGCCGGACAGGTCAATCTACACCGTGTGCTGCGGCAGGTCCTGCAGGGCGATGACGTCCATGCCCATGTCGTTGGCGCTGCCGTGACCCTGCTGGTCCTCGCGCACCGCCTCGATGGCACTCACATACGTGTTGGCGGCAGACATCGCGGTCACGCAGGTCACACCGCGTCGCACCGCCTCGGTGCGCAGCAGATAGCCGTCGCCGCGCGAGCCCGGACCGTACGGCGTGTTGATGATCACCGCGATCTTGCCATCGGCGATGAGGTCGCCGATGTTGGGGCGCTCGCCGTCGTGCGGGCCGCTAATCTTCTCCACGATCTCGCACGTCACGTTGCCTCCACGCAGCACGCGCGCCGTACCCTCGGTGGAGCAGATGTCAAAGCCCAGGTAACGCAGGATACGCGCGACCGAAAGGATGTGGCGCTTGTCGCGGTCGCACACGCTGATGAATACCTTGCCGGCGCTCGGGTCGGGCAGCTTGTAGTCGATCGCCAGCTGCGTCTTGGCGTATGCCTCGGGATAGCTCTTAGCGATACCCATGACCTCGCCCGTCGACTTCATCTCAGGCCCCAGGATAACGTCGGCGCCCGGGAAACGACCCCAGGGCATGACGGCTTCCTTCATGCAGAACCAGTCCAGTTGACGTTCGTCGCTCGGCAGGCCCAAGCTCGCGATGGAATCGCCTGCCATGATGCGCGCCGCGCACTTGGCCAGCGGCACGCCGGTGGCCTTGGAGATGAACGGCACGGTACGGCTGGCGCGCGGGTTGGCCTCGATCACGTAGACGGTCTCGCCCTTGATGGCATACTGCACGTTGACCAGGCCGCGCACGCCCAGCGCCATCGCGATGCGGCGCGTAGTCTCGCGGAGCTTCGCCTGCAGGCTCTCGCTAAAGCTAAACGGTGGGATGCAGGTCGCAGAGTCGCCGGAGTGAATACCGGCCTCCTCAATATGTTCCAGGATGCCGCCGATGTATACCTCTTCGCCATCGCACAGGGCGTCGACATCGGACTCAATCGCACCCTCCAGGAAGCGGTCCAGATACACTGGGTAGTCGGGGCTAATGCGCGCGGCCTCGGCCATGTAATCGCGCAGATGCTCGGCATCGTAGGCGATCATCATGCCGCGGCCGCCCAGCACATAGCTCGGGCGCACCAGCAGCGGATAGCCGATGTGCGCGGCCACGGCCTCGGCCTCCTCAAACGAGGTGGCCTGGCCCGCCGGCGGATACATGATGCCCAGCTTGTCGAGCAGAGCGGCGAAGCGCTCGCGGTCCTCGGCAAAGTCGATGGCGTCGGGCTTGGTACCCATGATGTTCACGCCGCTCTCCTCGAGCATGCGCGCCAGCTTAAGCGGGGTCTGACCGCCGAGCGTCACCACGACGCCGTCGGGTCGCTCAACATCGATGACATCCATGACGTCCTCGTAGGTGAGCGGCTCAAAGTACAGGCGATCGGACGTGTCATAGTCGGTCGAGACGGTCTCGGGGTTGCAGTTGACCATGATGGTCTCGAAGCCGCGGGCCGCCAGCGCGTAGCTCGCGTGCACGCAGCAGTAATCGAACTCGATACCCTGGCCAATGCGGTTGGGGCCGGCGCCCAGGATCATCGCCTTGGGCTTGTCCGCCGGCGT
The DNA here is from genome assembly GCA_900542325.1 of uncultured Collinsella sp. Lineage (GTDB taxonomy): Bacteria > Actinomycetota > Coriobacteriia > Coriobacteriales > Coriobacteriaceae > Collinsella. The sequence continues at coordinate 24,602 of UQMY01000025.1, forward strand.
GGTCTCGTCGGGAGCCACGCACTTCTTGGCATCTGGGCTCGTGCGGTAGATGTTCTCGTACGTCTTGTAGTGGTACTCCGTGGTGCTCGAGAACTCGGCCGCGCAGGTATCGACCGTCTTCATGCTGGGAACCACGCCCAGACCCTTGCGATAGGCGCGCACAAAGCGCTCGTCCGAGCCGGTCAGCGCGGCAATCTCGGCATCGCTCGTGCCGTACTGCTTGAGCAGGCGCATCGCGTCGGCGTCGATATCCTCCACACGCAGGCCGCGGATGCTCTCCTGGACCTGCACCATGTCGTTGATACGGTTGAGGTACCACGGATCGATACCGCAGATGGCATGGATGTGGGCGATGTCCCAGCCATGGCGCAGGGCCTCGACCACAAAGAAGATGCGGTGCTCGGTCGGGGTTGCCACGGCCTGAGCGAGCTCATCGTCGCTCAGCTTGTCGGCACCCTCCTTGCCACCGGCGCAGATGCCCTGATGCCCGTCCTCCAGTGAGCGCATGGCCTTGCCGAAGGCCTCCTCAAAGGTGCGGCCGATCGCCATAATCTCGCCCACGGCCTTCATGCGCGTGGTGAGCGTGGGGTCGGTACCCTTAAACTTCTCGAAGGCAAAGCGCGGCACCTTGACCACACAGTAGTCGATCGTGGGCTCAAAGCAGGCGGGCGTTGCCTTGGTGATGTCGTTGACGATCTCGTCGAGCGTATAGCCCACGGCAAGGCGCGCGGCGGCCTTGGCGATGGGGAAACCCGTGGCCTTGGAGGCCAGTGCGGACGAGCGGCTCACGCGCGGGTTCATCTCGATGACGATCAGGCGGCCGGTCTGGGGGTTCACGGCAAACTGCACGTTGGAGCCACCGGTCTCGACGCCGATCTTCTCCAGAATGGCAAGCGACGCGACACGCATGCGCTGATACTCAAGGTCGGAGAGCGTCTGCGCCGGCGCCACGGTGATGGAGTCGCCGGTGTGCACACCCATGGGGTCGAGATTCTCGATGGAGCACACGATGATGCCGTTCCCGGCGTGGTCACGCATGACCTCCATCTCATACTCTTTCCAACCCTCGATGGACTCCTCGACCAGCACCTCATGGGCAGGCGAGAGCTCAAGGCCCTGGCTCACGATGGAGACGAGCTCCTCGTGGGTGTGAGCGATGCCGCCGCCGGCGCCACCGAGGGTAAAGCTCGGGCGCAGTACACAGGGATAGCCTACGCGCTCGGCGATAGCCTCGGCGTCGGCCACGCTGTAGGCATAGCCCGAGCGCGCGACCTCCAGGCCGATCTCGGCCATGGCCTCGTTAAAGAGCTTACGGTCCTCGCCGCGCTCGATGGCGGCCAGGTCGCAGCCGATCATCTCGACGCCGTACTTGTCGAGCGTGCCGTCCTTTGCCAGCTCGACGGCGGCGTTCAGACCGGTCTGGCCGCCCAGCGTGGGCAGCAGCGCGTCCGGGCGCTCCTTTTTGATCACGCGCTCGATAAACTCGGCGGTGATGGGCTCGACATAGGTGCGGTCGGCAAGACCCGGGTCGGTCATGATGGTCGCCGGATTGGAGTTGACCAGGATAACCTCAAAGCCATCCTCCTTGAGCACCTTGCAGGCCTGGGCGCCGGAGTAGTCGAACTCGCAGGCCTGACCGATAACGATGGGGCCCGAACCAATAACGAGGATGCGCTTGATGTCAGTACGTTTCGGCATGTTAGTTCTCCTCGGTCGCAGCGTTCTCGGACTCGGCGAAATTCCAGCCGGCGAGGCGGTCCTTCGCGGTGTCGATGTCCAGGTAGTTCTCCTCGCCGTCCATGAGTCGCGTAAAGGCGGTAAAGAGATAGTGGGCATCGGTGGGGCCGGGCGAGGCCTCGGGGTGGTACTGGACCGAGAAACACGGGGCGTCGAGCAGCTGGATGCCCTCGGCGGTGCCGTCGTTGAGGTTCACATGTGTCAGGCGAATGCGACCAAAGCGCTCGTTCATCACGACCGGCGCGATGCCGCGACGCACCCAGGCGCGCAGGTCGCCATCGGCCGCATGCTCGGTTTCGCCGCCGGAAAGCTCCGGAATCAGTTTGCCCAGACTGGGGAACAGCAGGCCAAAGCCGTGGTTTTGCGCGGTGATCTCCACGCGACGGCTCACCAGATTCATAACCGGCTGGTTACCGCCACGGTGACCGAATTTAAGCTTTTCCATTTGGGCGCCGCAGGCCAGGCTGATCATCTGGTGACCAAGGCAAATGCCAAAGACCGGCACCTTGCCGATCAGCTGCTGCACCTGCTCGTAGGTCTCCACCACGGCGTCGGGGTCGCCGGGGCCGTTGGATAAAAAGACGCCGTCGGGATTCATGTCGAGCACCTCACTCGCGGGCGTATCCCACGGCACGACGGTAAGGCCGCAGCCGGCGCGGACGAGGCCCTCCAGAATACCGCGCTTCACACCGCAGTCGTACGCGACCACGTTGTGGCGGGCGGGAGCAGCAGCCGCAAGCGCAAAGTCATGCGTGGCAGGCAGGTCGGCGGCCACAAACTCGTGAGGCGCGGGGCAACTTACGGTCTTGACCAGGTTCTCGCCTACCAGCGTGGGCGCTGCGGCCAGACGCTCGGCAAGCTCGTCGACGTCGAAGATCTCGGTCGAGATAATGCCCATCTTGGAGCCGTTGTCGCGCAGGTGGCGCACCAGAGCGCGGGTGTCGACGCCCTCGATAGCGACGATGCCGTGAGCGCGCAGGTACTCCGGCACGCTGACGGCCGAGCGCCAGTTAGAAGGCGTGGCGCACATGTCGCGAACGATCATGCCACGCATGGCCGGAGCGCTCGCAGGGCGCACGGCGCCGCCGGGGAAGGCCGACTGGACATCGGTCTCGTCGATACCGTAGTTGCCGATCTGCGGATAGGTCATGGTTACGATTTGGCCGGCATAGCTCGGGTCGGTCATGACCTCAAAGTAGCCCTCGAGCGAGGTGTTGAAGCAGACTTCGCCGGTCGCGGTGCCCTCGGCGCCGCATGCGCGTCCATAAAAAATGGTCCCATCCTCAAGATACAGGGTGCAGGGACCGCAAGCGCCCTTGCTGGTTTTGGCCAGCATACGCTGGCACAGCTCGCTGGGCGCGATGGTGCGGGCGGCAGCGCCCGCAATATGGTTGTTCGCCATAGTTCTCCTTCCCGGTCTCACAGGACCGGCTTAAAGGTGTGCAGTTAGGCCTCGCGGTATTGTAACCGCAAGCATGCCTCATGGCGTTAATTTCATCGAAATGTTTACGAAATGATAATTATGACTTTCTATGCATAATGATTTTTTAATCCCCGTCCCGGAAAAATCATCCCGCGGGGCTTGTGGCTCACGCGGGATGATGGCGTCTTATTTTATCTTGTCCTGCTCCAGCAGTTCGGACGGTGTGCGATCGGGCTTGCCGCCGCGGAAAATCTCGCGGCCATGCAGACGATGCTCCAGGTCACGTTCGGCCTTTTCCTCGTCAATCTTGGTCTGGCTCACCACCGGGTCCTCAATCAACGACGACACCGAGTTCACCTGTTTTTGAATGCGCTCGGCAATGGTGTCGTCCATGCTTACGATGCGCATCTTCCAGTCGATACTCGTAGCGTTGGATGAGCTCTTGGTCCACACGAACGTCAGGATGGCGCTCTGGTGGCCCTGGGCGGGAAACATGCCAAAGAAGGAATCGTGCTGAATGTTGCTATCCTCGTCGATATAGGCGTGAACGTTATACACCACGCGGTCGATCTTATCGTTGAGCAACGCGTTGGTCGCAAGCGCCGCGGCCTGAATCTGCCCGTTGGACAGCAGCTCGAGCTCGTTGGCAGACGATGTGTCCAACACCGTCACCTCGACCGTGCCCGTACGCTCATCGGCTTCATCGACGGTAAAGTCGAGCGGGAACTGCGTAAAGCCGTTGCCCCACTCAAGGCCGCCCTTCAGCGCCGTCGAAACGGTATCGACCGAAACGCTCTCGGACAGGTTGGCGGTGTTCAGGCGACGCATCACGCCGTAGCCAATCTGCATGCCCACGATCAGCACCAAAATACCAATGACCACGGCCATCGCGGTCTTCGTAATGGTATGACTCACCTGCGAACCCGAAGGATCATCCTCGGACAGCGGGTCGATATGTTTTGCATGGCTCGCGCGGTCCTCGCTGCGCAGCTGCGCTAGCGCCGCTTTGTCACCGCGCTTGGCCGCAGCCTCCTTCTCACGCATGCGCTCGGTTCGCTTTTTGGCAAGCGTGGGATCCAAGACACCGGATGCATCGATTTCGGAGAATAACTCCGTCACTTCTTCCGGAGTCAAAGGGTTCTTGTCAGCCATAAACTTCCTGTCATATCAATCAGTCGAGCTCGTGCGCACGCGCACCTTCGAACTGCATTCGATAGTAACGGGCATAGGTGCCGCCACGGGCGAGAAGCTGTTCATGCGTGCCACGTTCCACAACGCGACCATGCTCAACGGTCGCAATCTCATCGGCGTGTTTAATGGTCGAGAGACGGTGGGCGATGATGATTGTGGTACGGCCGCGTGCCAGCTCTTCGAGCGACTCCTGGACCGCCTCCTCGCTCTCGTTATCCAAAGCACTCGTCGCCTCGTCCAAGATCAAGATTTTGGGATTCTTGAGAAACACACGCGCGATGGCAACGCGCTGTTTCTGTCCGCCCGAAAGACGGCTGCCGCGCTCGCCCACGACCGTGTCATAGCCCTGTGGAAGCGACTCGATAAAGGCATCGATGTTGGCGCGACGGGCGGCCTCGGCGATCTCTCCTGCCGTAGCGCCCGGCTTGCCGTAGGCGATGTTCTCGCCAATCGTGCCGTCAAACAGATAGACATCCTGCTGCACCAGGCCGATGGCGCGACGCAGGCTCTGCTGCGTCACATCGCGCACGTCCTGGCCGTCGATGCTAATGGATCCGGCGGCCACGTCATAAAAGCGCGGCAGCAGCGAACAGGTCGTGGACTTGCCACCGCCCGAAGGGCCAACCAAAGCGATGGTCTGCCCGGGCTTGATGGACAGGTCCATATGGTCGATAACGGGACGCTCGTCGGCATCGCCCTCGCCCAGCTCAACATCCTCGTAGTTAAAGCACACGTCGTGATACTCCACGGCGCCGGCAGTCACCTGCAGATCCGTAGCGCCCGGCTTGTCCTGGATATCCGGCGCGGTCGAGAGCACCTCGTCCATACGCTTAAAGCCGGCGATAGCCTTCTGATACGTTTCGGCCGAATTGACGAGTGTCTCGAGCGGCGTGCAGAACAGCGAAATATAGAGTGCAAAGGTCGCCATATCGACCGCCTGCAGCTGCCCCTGGGCGACCAGCCAGCCGCCCAGCAGCACCACGATCACATAGAGCACACCCGAAAGCAGGCCATACGTCGCGGTATAGACGCCCATGGCGTGATACATGTTCTCCTTGGACGAAAGATAGCGATTGTTTGAGGCGCGGAACTTGAAGCGTTCGGTCTCCTCATTGGCAAAGCTCTTGACCACGCGCATGCCCGCCAGCGAATCCTGCAGCTGCGCATTGATGCCGCTGATCTTTTTGCGGTTGTCGCTAAAGACCTCGCGCATGCGCATGTTCTGCCAAAACATGATGGCCGAAAACGCCGCCGTCACCACGGCCATGGCGAGCGCCAGCACCGGGTCGATGGTAAAGAGGATCACAAACGAGCCGATAATCTCGATGCCGCAGATGATGATCCACTCGGGCACGTGATGCGCCGCCTCGCAGATATCGAACAGGTCGTTGACCACGCGGCTCATCATGTCGCCCGAGCTGTTGCGGTCGAAGTACGCAAAGCTGAAGCGCTCATACTGGTCGAACAGGTCCTCGCGCATCTTGGACTCCATGCGCGCGCCCATCACGTGACCCCAATAGCTCACAAAGTAGCGGCAGACGCAGCGGACGGCATACATCAACACCAAGCCCACCGCGATCATGCCGAGCGCCTGCATAATGGCAGCCTGACCCTGAGTAAATAGCCCACCGGTCAAATTGCGCAGGATAATGGGGAACGCCAGGTCAATGGCGGCAAGCACCAGAGCGCAAACAGTATCAGCAACAAAAAGCCCCATCTGGGGCTTGTAGTAAGAAAGAAACCTCTTCAGCATAATCACCTTACGCGGTTTTACCAAACCGCGTTTCGTCTCGACGCTGCAAGCGCCCCATTTAGACAATCTGGCCTTCAATCGTCGGTCGCGTATATCCATACGCTTCCCTCCTCTTTTAGACCACCTTGTCTCAAATGGAGCACTTTCGCTGACTTACACAAACCTGCGGGATCATCCCCGCTCGTTAAAGATCGGCCCCACCCAAGCGGTGCGCGATGCTGTCGCAGGCAAGCGCGCCTACGACGGTCTTGGCGTCTTCGATCTTGCCGTCGAGCACGGCGTCGATCAGCTCGTGCAGCGGCACCAGGTCCACGTTGACAAACTCGTCATCATCGGGGTTGGGCGCATCAAACTCGAGCTTGGTAGCCAAGTAGATGCGGATGATCTCATCGCAAAAACCGCAGGACGTGACAATCGACGTCAAAAAGCGAATACGACCAGCCCTAAAGCCCGTCTCCTCATGCAGTTCGCGCTTGGCGCAATCGAGCGGATCCTCGCCTGGATCGAGCTTGCCGGCGGGAATCTCGACCGTCACGCGGTCGATGGCGGTGCGGTACTGACGCACCAGTACGATCTTGCCGCTCTCGGTCAGCGCCACGACGGCCGCCGCACCCGGATGGCGAACGATATCGCGGGCGCTGCGGCGACCGTTGGGCAGCTCAACCTCAAGACGGTGGACGTCGAGGATCTTGCCCTTCCAGGCGCACTCCTCCGAAAGAATCTTCTCGTGCAGCTCGGCATCGTGCGGGTCGTCGTCGCCCAGCACCAGCGCCGGCTCGTCAGCGACCTCGCCACCAGGTTCGCCCTCGGCGTGCCCATACACGCGGCTGTCCTCTTCGACGATCTGCGCGTCCACGAGCTCTTCGTTCTTCTCGTCCATCCGTCTCATTCCTCTCGGATTTTAGGCATCCCAGGCGTCGCGGCCGCGCAGCGCGCGCAGGCCGATGTCGTGACGCAGGGTCTTGCCCTCAAAATCAATCTTCTCGCAAGCCTCGTAGGCAAGGTTGCGAGCGTTCTCAAACGTGTCGCCCAGAGCGGTCACGGCAAGCACGCGGCCACCATTGGTCACGAGCTGGCCGTCCACCACGGCAGTACCCGCGTGGTAAACGGTCACGTTCTCCATGGCCTCGGCATCCTCAATGCCAGTGATGACCTTGCCCTTCTCGTAGCTGCCGGGATAGCCCGCGCTCGTCAGGACAACGGCCACGGCCCACTCGTCACGCCAGTCGAGCTCAATCTGATCGAGCTCGCAGTTGGCGCAGGCGAGCATGACCTCGACCAGGTCGTTCTTAAGGCGCGGCAGCACAACCTGAGTCTCGGGATCACCAAAGCGGGCGTTGAACTCCAGCACCTTGGGGCCGGCGGGGGTGAGCATAAAGCCGCCATACAGGCAGCCGCGGTAGTCGATGCCCTCGGCAGCAAGCTCGGCCACGGTCTGCTCCATGACCGCCACCATCGTGGCGTGCTCCTCGTCGGTCACGATGGGCACCGGGCTGTAGACGCCCATGCCACCGGTGTTGGGGCCCTTGTCGCCCTCGAGCGCGCGCTTGTGGTCCTGCGAAGTGGCCATGGGGCGCACGGTCTTGCCGTCGGTAAAGGCCAGCAGCGAGCACTCGGGACCGGTCAGCATCTCCTCGATGACCACGGTGCTGCCGGCATCGCCAAAGGTGCCGCCAAAGCACTCGCGCACGGCCTCCTCGGCCTGCTCAAGTTCGGTCGCCACGATAACGCCCTTGCCCGCGGCAAGGCCGTCGGCCTTGACGACCAGCGGGGCGCCCTGCTCGCGCACGTAGGCGAGAGCCGAAGCCTCGTCGGTAAACGAACCATAGGCTGCCGTCGGAATGCCCGCACGCTCCATGAGCTGCTTGGAGAACAGCTTGGAGCCCTCCATCTGGGCGCCCTCGGCACCCGGGCCAAAGCAGGGAATACCCGCCGCGCGCACGGCGTCGGCCACGCCCGCCACGAGCGGAGCCTCGGGGCCAATTACCACGAGTCCGCATCCGTGGCTCTGAGCAAACGCCGCCACGGCCGCGGGATCGCAGTCGTCGAGAACAACGTTCTCGCCGCAGCTCGCGGTGCCGCCGTTACCCGGCGCAATGTAGAGCTTGCCGGCGCGCGGTGATGCTGCGAGCTTTGCTGCCAAAGCATGCTCGCGGCCGCCGCTGCCCAACAACAGGATGTCGATGGTTTGAGTGTCCGCCTTCAAGGGTGCCTCCTCTATGGATGAATGGCCCGCTCCGCGCGAGCCCTTTGCAAGCAAATATACCCCTCGGCCGCCCACTTGGGCTGCAAAGGGGTATATCGCAATAACCAAATGGTCCCGATTACTTCCAGAATCGGTTGATGATCTGCTCGCGACCAGCGCCAACGCCAATGAACGTCACGCGGGTGTGTGCCAGATCCTCGATAAACGCCACATAGTCCTGAGCCTCTTGCGGCAGCTCGTCAAAGCTGCGGCAACCGGTGATATCGCACTTCCAGCCGGGGAGCTCCTCGTAGATGGGCTTGGCGTGCTCAAAGCGCACCTGATGCTCGGGCACGCTCGTGTAGCGCTCGCCATCGACGTCGTAGGCCACGCACACCTTGATGGTGTCGAAGGCCGAAAGCACGTCGAGCTTGGTCACGGCGATGTCGGTGAGGCCGTTGACGCGCGAGGCATAGTTGGCGATAGGGCCGTCAAACCAGCCGCAACGACGACGGCGACCGGTGGTCACGCCGTACTCATAGCCCTCCTCGGTCAGCGTGTGGCCGGCCTCGGACTCATAGGAAAGCTCGGTGGGCATGGGGCCCGAACCGACGCGGGTGATATAGGCCTTCATGACGCCCAGCACGCGGTCGACGTTCTTCATGCCCACACCGGAGCCGGTGATGGCGCCGCCGGCGGTACAGTTGGAAGACGTCACGTACGGATAGGTGCCGTGGTCGATGTCGAGCAGCGTCGCCTGGGCGCCCTCAAACAGCAGGTTCTTGCCCTCATCGATCATGTTGTTGAGCAGCAGGCTCGTCTCGGTGATGTAGGGACGCAGGCGCTCGGCCATCGGCAGATACTCGTCGCAAATCTGGTCCACGGTGTAGGTGGGCAGGTTGTAGATGAGCTCGAGCTCGGGGTTCACGCGGGCAAGAGCGGTCTCCAGCTTGTCGCGGAACAGCGTCTCGTCCAGCATGTCCTGCATGCGCAGACCAATGCGGGCCATCTTGTCCTGATAGCACGGACCGATGCCGCGCTTGGTGGTACCGATGTTCTTCTTGCCGAGCTTCTGCTCAAAGGCGCCATCCAGATCGATGTGGTACGGCATGATGACATGCGCGTTGCCACTAATCTTGAGGTTCTTGGTGGTGATGCCGTCGGCCTCGAACATGTCGATCTCCTCAAGGACGACCTTGGGGTTGACGACGCAGCCGTTACCGATCACCGACACGTGATCGGAATACATGATGCCGGAGGGCACCTGGTGCAGGCCGTACTTCTTGCCGTTGACGACGATGGTGTGACCGGCGTTGTTGCCGCCCGAATAGCGCACGACGGCATCGAAGTCGCCGGCGACCAGGTCGCAAATCTTACCCTTGCCCTCATCGCCCCACTGGGCACCGACCAAAACGGTTGACGGCATGTTTACTCCTTACATTCATGGACTGTCTACGCGCCACGCCGGCACGCAGAAGCACAAAACATTCCCAGTATACCCGTGCAACGGGCGCCTGTCCTACTCCTCGGCATGTGCCCCATCAAGCTCATAGAACTTGGTGGATGCCGGCAGGAACATCAGGTCGACGTCGCCGATCGGGCCCGAACGGTTCTTGGCCACGACGATACGCGTAACGCCCTCGTCGGGTCGATCGTCGCGCGAGGCTTCGGCCTCGTCGGCGGAGCGGTCCAAGAACATGACGATATCGGCGTCCTGCTCGATGGAGCCCGATTCACGAAGGTCGGAAAGCTGCGGGCGCTTGCCGGTACGGGATTCGACCTGACGCGAGAGCTGTGACAGCGCGATGAGCGGGATCTTGAGCTCCTTGGCCATAATCTTAAGACCACGCGACATCTCCGAAACCTCGACGGTACGGCTCTCGGAGCGGCGTCCCGGTGGAGGACTCACCAGCTGCAGGTAGTCCAAAATGATGATTGCCTTTTCCTTGTTATGGAGCATGCGGCGGCTCTTGGCGCGAATCTCAGTCACTGTGGTGCCGGGCGTATCGTCAATCAGAATATCGAGCTTGGACAAGGTCTGCGTGGCCTCGTTGATATTGGCCCACTGCTCGGGGCTAATGCGGCCCATGCGGAAGTCACCGATCGAGATCATGGCGTAGGCGCAAATCAGACGCTGGGCAATTTCCTTGCCCGACATCTCCAGTGAGAAGAAGCCGACGGTATAACCAGCAGCGGCAGCGTTAAGTGCCAGGTTCAGAGCGAACGACGTCTTACCCACGGCAGGACGGGCGCCGATGATGATGAGCTGGCCTTCGCGAAAACCCATGAGCATGCGGTCGAGCGACGGGAAACCCGTGGGCACGCCCGCAGCCTGGCCGCCGGCCTGGCATACTTCCTCGGCCTCGTTATAGGCCTCGACCATAAACTCGGTCAACGTCTTGTAGCTCGACTTGACCTCGCGCGCCGTGACCTTGAGCAGCTTGCTCTCGGCCAGCTCCACGACCTCCTTGGTGTCGGTAGGGGCGTTATAGGCCAGCGCGTTGATCTCGTTGGTGGCACCGATCAGCTCGCGCAGCATCGAGTCGCGACGGACGATGGCGGCATGGTGCTGCCAGTTGACGAGCGACAGGGTCTGACCCATCAGCTCCAAAATGTAGGCCTCGCCGCCCACGGCATCGAGCTTGTTGATGCTGCGCAGGTAATCGATCAGCGAGATGGAGTCGATGGGAATGCGGCTGTTGTACATATCGACCATCGCGGTATAGATGGTCTTATGAATGGGCCGGTAGAAGTCATCGGGCTGCAGCTCGACCTGGGCCTCTTCGACCACCTCGGGCGATAGCAGCATAGCGGCCAGTACATTGGCCTCTGCATCTTGGTTTTGGGGAAGACCCAACTTTGAGCCGCGGTCCTCGACCGTCAGCCCGGGCTCCCTATCGTCATATGCCATGAGCATCCTCATTCATATCGCTTGCGAGCATCCATAGTATCAGCCACGGTCCCAAAACGCGCCGCGCGCCGTCAATCATCACCGAACCAAACGGATGAACGGTCCTGTATATAGGACTTCGACGCAACGTTCACCATGACACTCACTCAGCGCAAAAAACAAAAGGGCGCCCTGGTTTCCCAGAGCGCCCTTCTTAGAACAAGATTGTTGCGTTGCAGCAAATGCTACTCGGCAGCAGCCTCAGTCTCGACCTCGGCGGTCTCGGCCACGGCGACCTCAGCGGCCTCCTCGACCTCAGCCTCGGCAGCGAGCTCCTCGGCGGTAACGCCGACGAGAACGACAACCTCGGCCTTGATCTCGCGGTACAGCGAGATGGCAACGGTGTGGGCACCGGCAACCTTGATGGGCTTACCGAGCTCGACGCGCTTGCGGTCGATGTCCATACCGAGCTGAGCCTTGATGGCGTCAGCGATCATAGCGGCGGTAACAGAGCCAAAGAGGATGCCCTCGTCGCCGACCTTGACGTCAACGGTGACCTGCTTGCCCTCGAGGGCAGCCTTGGTCTCGTTGGCGGTAGCCAGACGGACGGCCTCGCGCTTGGCGATGTTGTTGCGACGCTCGTCGAGCTGCTTGAGGTTGCCCTTGGTGGCGGCAACAGCGAGCTTCTTGGGGAACAGGAAGTTCTCAGCGTAACCCTGAGCGACCTCTACGACGTCACCCTCGCCGCCCTTGCCCTTGATCTCATCGAGAAGAATAACCTTCATGATGCGTCTCCCTTCTTAGCCGCGGTCGCGGTTGCCACGAGAGGAAACCACGGGGACGGTGTACGGCAGGAGAGCCATCTCGCGGGCGCGCTTGATGGCGTTGGCGATGTCATGCTGATGCTGCGTGCAAGCGCCAGTGACGCGACGGGGCTTGATCTTGCCACGATCGGTCATGTACTTACGGAGAAGCTGAGTGTCCTTATAGTCGATGAACTCAGTGTTCTCCTTGCAGAACTGGCAGTACTTACGACGCGGCTGACGTGCAGAAAAATCATTAGCCATGTCAAAATACCTTTCATTTGGCAACTTCGGCGAACCGAAGCCGCCTCTCACTCAAAAATAGGTGAACAACCCTTAGAACGGGATGTCCTCATCGTAGACGTCGACCGCGGGCGGCGTAGCCACCGGTGCGGCAGGACGTGCTGCAGGCGCGGGAGCTGCGGGGGCATAACCGCCCTGATCGTAGCCACCCTGGCCACCACGGGAGCTCATAAACTCGATCTCATCGACGATGACCTCAAGCTTGCTCCGGCGCTGGCCGTCGCGCTCCCAAGAGCTGTAGCGCAGCTTGCCCTCGATCGCGACCTTGTTTCCCTTTGCCAGGAAACGGCTCACGGCCTCGGCGCGGGTGCCGAACATAGTGCAGTCGACAAAGTTGGGATAGTCCTCCCACTCGCCAGTCTGCGCGTTACGGCGACGATCGTTGACGGCGACGCCAAAGGACAGAACCTGGGTTCCGCCGGCGGTGGCGCGCAGCTCGGGATCGCGGGTGAGGTTACCGGTGATGTTCACTCGATTGATGCTCATAACTCACTACTTCCTCTTGGGGCACAAGCCCAGTCCAAAACGACAGTCTTACTCCTGGTCGTCGCGACGGACGATCATGTGGCGGACCACAGCGTCGGTGATGCGCAGGATGCGATCAAGCTCGGCGATCTGGGTAGGATCTGCGTGGAAGTTGATGAGGGTGTAGTCACCATCGGTGAGGTCGTTGATCTCGTAGGCGAGCTTGCGCTTGCCCCAGTCGTCAACGGAGTCGACCTTGCCAGCGCCCTCAGCGATCGTGGTATCGATACGCTTCATAACAGCGAGACGAGTCTCGGGGTCGAGCGACGGGTCAACAAAGAACAGCAGTTCATAAGCCTTCATATTGTCACCTCCTCTGGGCAAATGTGGCTTCAGGTCGTGAAGGTGCGCCTGAAGCAGGAAAAGACTTGGTAATAATATCTTTCAACCTCCTAGGCCGCAAGAATATGCAGCTACAACCTCATGACCTCCACATATGCCCATACTCGCACGACGTTTCATGCGTCTTCCAACCAAATGCTGACCAAGTGCTTGACGGATTTGTGGACAAGATACGACGCCGCGGGGACAAGCTGAGCCAAGCCACAGGTCAACGGGCACAAGGCTGTGGTCGCAAAATGCATACCAGTGGTCCACAGCGCCACCCAAAGATTTTTAAATTCATTGCCAAGTCGCTTATGAATACCCCTTTTGAACAATTGAGTTAATCAACCACGCTGGTCGGAAGCCGTTTTTTGGCACCTCAAACCCCACTGCAACGACAAGCGCGGCCAAGCGTTTTAAAAAATGCCAACTTTTCTGTTTGCACTTTGCGGTTCCTCGTGTATACTGACTTTCGCATTTAACGGAGAGTTGTCCGAGTGGCCGAAGGAGCACGATTGGAAATCGTGTAGGCGTCAAAAGCGTCTCCAGGGTTCAAATCCCTGACTCTCCGCCAGTTAATTCCAAAGCAGGCCTTCGAGCCTGCTTTGTTTTTACCCCACGCGGAGGGGTGGCAGAGTGGTTGAATGCGGCGGTCTCGAAAACCGTTTGGCCTGTATAAGGTCACGAGGGTTCGAATCCCTCCTCCTCCGCCATTTTGGTTGAGAAAGCTCCCGAAAACGGGGGCTTTTTTGTTTAGAGTCCCTTACAAGCAAATACGGCGGAGGAGGAGGGATTCGAACCCGTCAGGACGCGGAGCGTAAAGAAAACGCGCCAGTGGCGCGTTTTTAGCGCAGCGCGGTCGGCGCAAGCCGACCGAATAAATTTGGCTCTGTTAGACCAAATTTGACACGATCGGCTGTTCGTCGAACCGGAAAATAA
>UQMY01000026.1 GCA_900542325.1 uncultured Collinsella sp.
TGCCTTTCAACTTCGGCGGCATGACCAGAAGGTCAATGCCGCCTCGTTTCAAGGCGCCTTGCTCGCTCTGGCGGGTTTTCGCTACCAAAACATCGGCGTTGCCGTGGTAGTCATTGGGGACAGACATAAATGAGTAGTCATTGGGGACGTTCTTAAATGACTACTCAGGATGAGTGTCCAAAAATCCGCGCTCGTTCGATTGGCGCATGTCTACGCAGCGTAGGTTGTCGAGCCTGGCCTTCAAATGGATACTGACTGTCGAACCGGTTCACTCCATTTCTTCAATTTGATTGGACAGCCCATGAACCAGACACGGCAAACCAATGCCTCCCATACTTTTTTGGCAGCGCATGCCATCAAGCAGCTGCGCGAAGAGCGCGGCCTCACCCAGCGCGCCCTGGCGGAAAGCCTTGGCGTGACCGATAAAGCCGTCAGCAAGTGGGAATCCGGCCGCGGCCTTCCCGACATTTCCCTCGTTGAGCCTTTGGCCCAGAGACTCGGCATAAGCGTGGCTGAGCTTTTGGCTGGTGACATTCGGGCCAACGCCAACCGTGCAGGCAATATGCTCAAAGGCGTCTTTTACGTTTGCCCTATCTGCGGAAACGTTGTGCACGCGCTCGGAGAAGGCAGCTTTAGCTGCTGTGGCTCCACGATGTTTCCCCAGGAGGCCGAAGAGCCGGACGCGGACCACGCCTTTTCCATCGAGCGCATCGAGGACGATTGGTACGTCACGCTCGATCATCCCATGACCAAGGATCACTACATTAGCTTTGTGGCATATGCGACTATGGACGGCATCTGCTTTAAGAAGCTCTATCCAGAGCAATCGGTGCAGCCGCGCTTCCATATTACCGGGCGCGGCAGGATATATCTTTACTGCAACCAACACGGACTCTTTACGTCGCTGACGCCTCGCAAATAACGGCTGTCTATCCGCCCTCCTCATGCGTTCCCGGGGGACCCAAAATGAGCGTGGATAATCTCCCGGTTTTGGCCTGTGTGCGGGCTCAAAGTGGGAGATTATCCACGCTCGTTATCTGAGTGTCCAAAAATCCACGCTCGTCGCTACTTGAGTCCGGGCAGGCGGGTGTAGGGGAACGAGCGCTCTAAGAACTCGGAGCAGCGGGCGTAATCTTTGGCAAAGTAGCTGCTATAGAGCGAATCGAGTACGTATTGCACGGCGATATGGCTGGCGAACTGCGTGATGCGGTGCGTCATGCTCTCGTGGTCGCTTACCGTGAGATAGGCGGCAAAGCCGGGGTGAATGCGGGCACAGTACGGCGTGCCGATGACGATGACCGGGACATGTCGACTGCTAAGGATCGGCAAGATCTCCTTGAGGTTGGGGGCAAGGCCGCTGTAGGAGATGATGATTGCCACATGGTCGGGACCCGAGGCGAGTGCCGTGCGCACCTGCGCCTCGACGCTGTCGTGGCACGTCGCGCTTTTGCCGGCGGAAAGCAGGCGATCGCGGAACATTCCCGCTGGATACAGGTTATGCGAGCCCGTGTAGATGTCCACGGTGCCGGCGCGCATGATGAGCTTGGCGGCGTGGTCGAGCTGTGCAGAGTCGAGCAGCTCCTGCGTTTCGGCCAGCGTGGTCTGGTAGAGCCCCTCCATGCGCTCCATCACCTGCGCAGGGGTGGAGGTTGCATCGAAGGGAAAGTTGATATCCACCTCGGCGGCGGAGTCTGCGCGCAAGGCTGCGCGTACCAGCTCGACCTTGAGCTCCTTAAAGCCCTCAAGGCCGAGCTTTTTGCAAAAGCGGTGGATGCTCGCGACGGAGACATTGGCCTGGTGCGCAAATTCCTTGATGGAGAGCCCGCGAACGTTCTCACCCATGGCGAGAACCGTCTGCCCGAGCTGCTGCTCGGTGGGGGTGAGCCCCTTGCCCTGGGTGATTTTGCGCTTGATATCCATATGGCTCCCATGCATTCGTATCGCGATGTATCAATCATAACGGTAAATAAAACGCCCGGCTAAGCCGGGCGTCTCGTAAGGGGCTGTTGCGCGGGGTCGCTACCCGAGCACGCGGACGGGACCGAGTAGGCCGCTGGGATCGGAGGGTTCTGTCATGCCGAACATGTCGGGGACGGCATGGTCGAGGGTGTTGATGATATCGATCGCAAGCGCGTGTTCACCGGCCAAAAGCGCGCCGGCCTCAAAGCGGTAAGGCGGACAGATGCGCGTGCCGAGGGATTTGCCGTCGAGGGTGACGGTTGCGGTCTCAAAGACCTCGCCAAGGTCGATGACGGTGCGGGTGGCCGCTTCGCCCAGGACAAAGGAAGCCTGGTAGCGGAATGTGCCGGCCTTGCCGGGGAACTCGGCCGAGGAAAGGTCGTGCAGGTCTGCAAGCTCAACAGACTCGCCAAAGGCATCGGTGCCAGGGGTAGAGAAGGCAACCGTCCAGGGCCCGTCGATGCATGCGGCTTCGGTTCCAGCGGTTGTCGCGCCGGCGGAACCTGTAGCCCCAAGGACCACGATGCAGCTCTCGTAGGGAGCCAGCTCGAGCGTGCCGTCAAAGGCGGCGGGCTCGGTGCCGTTGAGCAGGTCGAGGCGCGCGCCTGCAACGGGTGTGCCGTCGGCAAGCGCAATCTGAGTGGAGATACCCTGCTTGGGATGCTCGTTGACGAGCATCAGATAGCTCTCGCCCGCCCGCTCGTAGCGCAGTGCGCGCAGCCAGGGCTGGGGCTCGGCGCAAACCACGGTCTGCATGCCGGTATTGGCAAGTGTGTCTGCGAGCTCGATGGTCGCCAGGAGCTTGATGTCGGCGAGCGCGGTTGCATCCAGGGAGGCAAAGCCCTCGCGGCCTGCAGTGTCACCGTCGTAGCGCTTGTTCGGCAACTCATCCAGCGCGTACACGGCAACACCTGCGGCTGCGGCACGCGCGGCAAAGTCGAGCACGGCTTCGCCGACAAACTCGGCTCCGGGCATCACCAGGCAGCGGTATGCCTGGCCGTTCACGCTAAAGCCGCTACCGTCTGCGGCAATTTCAACGGCATAGCGCCCTGCGTCCTCAAATGCCTCTGCCGGCACGATGTCAAAGTCGACCTGCGCGCGCATAAGCTCGGAGGCGGCATGCTGCATAAAGTTCGCCTCGCCTGCCCACTCGGCGTCCGCATGGTAGAGAAGTGCCACCGGGGTCGTTGCGCGCCCGCCGCTCAGCAGGCTCGCCGTACGGTTCATGTAGCTCATAAGCTGCCCAAAGTGTGCAAACTGGGGGTTTTGGCCATGCGCATAGAAATGCGGCGGGCAGTCCCAGTCGGGGAAGGCGGCCATGCTAAAGGCATGCGGCACAAACCAATTGACGCCGCGCACCAAAAAATGATCGGCGATCCACTTCATCTCGCGTAGGCCTTCGTGCCATCCAAATGCGCCAAAGACCTCGGCCATGCAGCGCCCCTGCTTTTTGGGGTCGAGGTGTGCTGCCGAGGAGCCCAGCTTGGGCAGCACGTAGTTATAGAACTCGAGGTCCCACACGCCGCGTCCGTAGCTGTGAAGGCCGCGGTCCATGCCGGGTACCAGCTGGTTGATCACGATGTCGACGCCCGCCATGTCCTGACCGCCCACGGCGCGGAAGTAGTGCCCGGCGCCCACGCCCAGGCGCGCGTGGCAGTCCTTGTCCTCGATAACGTGGCCGATGTACTGCACGCCGCGCGCGCGGCACCAGTCTCCGAGCTGGTCGCAGAAGCACTCCTTATAGAGGGTGCTCGCGATGTCCATATAGACGTGGCGTACGTGCGCGCCGGCCGGCTCGCGGTCCCACAGGTGCGGGAGCTCGGCCAGGTAGCGCTCGCCCAGTGCCGCGCGCAGGCGACGCTCAAGCTCGGCCGACCAGGGTAGGGGCGCGGTGGCCTTGCCGATGAGCGTGTCCGAGATGCCATCGGGGCCCGTGGTGCCCTTCTCGTTGGCAAATCCGGGCTCATCGGAGAAAAAGCCCAAGATGGTCTTGCCAAACTCATCGCCCAGATGCTCAAAATGCGGCTCGTAGACAGCATCGATGAGCTGCGCCACCGAGGCGCGGTCGACCATATTGATGTAGTCCTCGTTGTAGGAGGTCTTGCCGCTCGTGAACATCACGCATGCCTGCGTGAGGCCCGCAGGTGCATCGAAGACCAGGCGGCTGGGGTTGCCGTCTGCATCGTCGATTACTCGGTAAGCGACGTCGACGGGGCTGCCGTCCTGCATAAATGTCACGCCGTAGAAGCGCTCCGTTTTGTCGAGCATGTTGGCGAGCGCGATGCTCGCGGCGGACGTGGGGCCCACGATGTCGAACGTGCGGTGCGTGAGCACGATCTTGCGGAGCTCGGGCACGGCCTCCTTGACGGCGCCGTTGGCAAAGCCCGTGGGGAAGTGCGCGTCGTCCAAGATCCAGAGCTTAAGGCCCAGCTGCCTGCACTCGTCAATGACAAAGCGCAAGTCGCGCCACCAGCCCTCGCCGCAAAAATCGGGGTGTGGGCGGCTTTCGAGACAGACCTCGTGGATGTCGGCGCCGGCGATCTTTTCCAGATACTCGGCAATGGTCTTATGGCTCTCGCCCTTCATCCACAAAAACGGAAGCACGTGGTTGTCGTATGTGCCCTCGAGCACCTGCTGATAGTACGCGGTCATGGATCCTCCTTGGCTCGATCGATCTGCTGCATAGCACAGATTATGGACGCGTCGGCGCGTTCTGCTAATATCTGAATCACGACGAACTATGACCAAATCAACGATTGGCAAGCCATGGAGATCGACGAGCTCGAGCGTAGGCTCAACGAACTGAGCGCCAGTGAGATCGCTTATAAAGACGGCATGGCATTTGATTGGTCGATTATGACCGAGCATGTCGAAATCGACGGATGCCCAGTGCGCAAGATTGGCCAGCCAGGGTTTGCCTATGCCCAGCCCGGCATGCCGCGTGGCCTGACGATAAGGAAAAACTCGCGCTTTAATGCAGTTCCCGAGCACGTGCATGATTACGTGGAGCTGAGCTATGTGTATCGCGGACGCTGCCCGCAGACGGTGGCGGGGGAGAGGCTCGAGCTGGGCCGCAACGAGGTGCTTTTGCTCGACGCCCTCTGCCCGCATGCCGTGGCGGCGCTTGGTGAGGACGACATCATGCTGAGCATGACCGTTTCACGCTCTTTTTTGCGCCGGAGTCTCGAGTCGAGCCTCTCGCGCGAGAGCGCGGTCTCGCGGTTTTTGTTCAACGCGCTCAACAGCGAGACGGACCATCGGGGCCATGTCCGTTTTCATTGCGGCGAGAGCCGTCGGATTCGGCGCTACATGCAGGAGATGCTCTGCGAGCTGTACGACCCGAGCCCCAACGGTCCCGAGATCGTCTTGCGTCTGTTTCAGCTGTTTTTGGCCGAGCTCATGGATTGCTACGAGCGCGAGCTGGTGCGCGGCGCGGCGGACGGCGCAGCGGGGCCCACTGCCCTGGTGACGGGAATGCTTGGCTATATCGATCGCGAATTCGCTGCATGCTCCCTCGAGGGGATGGCGGCGGAGTTTGGCTTGAGCCCTAATTATGCGACGGCGCTCCTCAAGCGGCATGTGGGCAAGACCTTTAGGCAGCTTGTGCAGGAGCGACGCCTGGTACGTGCGGCCGAGCTTCTGCGCGGCGGCGCCACGGCCGGGGCGGCTGCGCATGCGGTGGGCTATGAAAACATGAGCTTCTTCTACCGTAAGTTTCACGACAAGTATGGCTGCACCCCCGCGGCATACCGCCGGTAAGCGCGGGGCGGATTGTCTTCGCTCCTTCGGTGTCAAAAAGTTTCAGCTGCAGCGCTGTTGCAGCGCGCGTCTGCGAAAAGAAGTGTCCAAATCGGCGCCTTCGCCCTGGCCTGGAGCGACTCGGCGGCATACTCGTTTCATCAGCAACACGCATGAGCGAGGAGGCACTTATGGGATTCCCCGAGGGTTTCTTTTGGGGCGGCGCTACGGCCGCAAACCAGTTTGAGGGCGCATGGAACGTTGACGGCCGCGGCCCTTCCGTCGACGACCACTTCCTGGGCGGCAGCTACAAGGAGCCGCGTCAGATTACGATCGACATCGACCCCGACCGCTTCTATCCCAATCATGACGGTATCGACTTCTACCATCACTACGAGGAGGACATCGCGCTGTTCGCCGAGATGGGCTTTACCATGTTCCGCATGTCCATCTCTTGGAGCCGTATCTTCCCCAACGGCGACGACGCCGAGCCCAACGAGGCCGGCCTCGCCTTCTACGATCGCGTTTTCGACTGCCTGCGTGCTCACAATATCGAGCCGCTCGTGACCCTGTCGCACTACGAGATGCCCTATCATCTGGTCGAGAAATACAACGGCTGGGCGAGCCGCGAGCTCATCGGCTTCTTTGAGAAGTACTGCCAGACCGTCTTCGACCGTTACCAGGACAAGGTCAAGTTCTGGCTCACCTTCAACGAGATCAACTGCGGCACCCAGGACATGGGCAACCTCTTTGAGACCAGCATGATCCAGGGCTTTGAGGGTCCGGCTTCGGCGGTCCACGCCACGCCGCAGGCCCGTATGCAGGCCCTGCATCACCAGTTCGTGGCCAGCGGTCGCGTCGTGCGCTACGCCCACGAGCACTACCCGCAGTTCAAGATGGGCAACATGGACTGCTTTATCCTGTCCTATGCCGCCACGTGCGACCCGGCCGACGTCCTTGCCACCCAGCAGGAGATGAACACCATGAACTGGTACTGCTCCGACGTGCAGGTGCGCGGCAAGTACCCGTTCTACGCCAAGCGCTTCTGGGCCGAGAACGGCATCGAGCTTAACATCGCCGACGGCGACCTGCAGGACATCGCCGACGGCAAGGTTGACTTCTACACCTTTAGCTACTACATGTCGGGCACCGTGGGCACCCATAAGGACCACGAGATGACCGAGGGCAATATGGCCTTTGGCGGCAAGAACCCCTACCTCGAGAGCACCGACTGGGGGTGGCAGATTGACCCGACGGGCCTGCGCATCGCCCTCAACGAGATCTACGCCCGCTACGAGATTCCGCTGATGGTGGTCGAGAACGGCATGGGCGCCTACGACGAGGTGGAGGAGGACGGCTCCATCCACGACCCGTACCGCATCGCCTACCTCCAGAGCCATGTCAAAGCCATGGGCGAGGCCATCGAGGACGGCGTCGACCTGATCGCCTATACCTGGTGGGGTCCCATCGACCTGGTCTCGGCCGGCACCGGCGAGATGCGCAAGCGCTACGGCTTTATCCACGTCGATAAGTACGATGACGGCACCGGCACCTACGAGCGCCGCCGCAAGGACAGCTTCTTCGCCTACCAGAAGATCATCAAGTCCAACGGTGCCGAGGGCCTGGCTTAATCGACAAGATGGGTGCCACCGGGGAAAAGCCTTGGGATGGGCTCGTGATTCGAGTCCCCACCTTAGCATTTGAACCATTTGGCACTATAATCACCATAGGCATGCGCATAACGTTGCGCTGAATCAAGAGGAGAAAACGTATGGGTCTGTTTGACATGTTCAAGAAGAAGGCTGAGCCCGCGGCTGCCGCTGCTCCGGCCTCCATCTCTGCTTCTGCCGGCGCCGACGTGCTGTGCTCGCCCGTCAAGGGCAAGGTCATCAAGATGGCCGACGTGCCCGATCCCGTCTTTGGTGGCGAGGTTCTGGGCAAGGGCTGCGCCGTGTGGCCCGAGGACGATCTGGTCTACGCTCCCTGCGACGGCAAGGTGACCGTCACCATGGGTCACGCCGTGGGCCTGCAGTCCGATAGCGGCATCGAGGTTCTGGTGCACGTTGGCGTCGATACCGTCAACATGAACGGCGACGGCTTCGAGGGCTTCGTCAAGGCCGACGATGTCGTTAAGGCTGGCCAGCCCATGCTCAAGATCGACCGCGCCAAGATCGCTGCTGCCGGTTACAAGGACTGTGTCGTCGTGGCCGTGTCCAACACCGCCGAGTTTGCCGACGTTGAGCTCGCCGTCGAGGCTGACTCTGCTGTCGCCGCCGGCGATGTCATCGTCAAGGTCGTCCGCAAGTAAACTGCGGCAACATAAGGGTGTTTTGGGGTGGTCGAATTGTCCGACCACCCTTTTTTATTACAACGCGGCGGAACGTTTTATTGCGCGTTGGGCGGACCGGTAAACCGTTCGGACGTTAAATCGAGCCGACTGCGCCTTTGCTTTGCCGGGGGTGTTCGTTATCGGCTAGTATGGCCTTATTGTTACGACGCGCACCGCGTCGGGAAGCGCGGTGCCGCTTGTTGGGAGGAATGTCATGAAGAAGAAGCTGCTGCTTGCGCCCCTGATGGCTGTTCTGGTCGCGTGCGTGGTTGTGCTTTCCGGCTGCGGAGGTCCTTCGGTTGAGGAGCTCATCACCGAGGATCTTACGACGCAGTTTGACGAGGTCAAGAACGGCGGCGACGACTTCCTCGCCGGCCTGGAAGAGGCCTCGGGCGACGAGTTCGAGCAGCTGGGCATCGATCCCAAGGAGTACGCCAAGAGCTATCTCGAGGGCTTTGACTACAAGATCGGTGACGTGACGGTCGACGAGGACAAGGGCACCGCAACTGCCGAGGTCACCATCACCTGCAAGTCCATGAACCAGATCGTTGAGGATTTTGCCACCCAGTATCAGGAGAAGGTCGCCGCGCTCGATTCGATGCCTTCCGATGACGAGCTGTACAAGATGGCCGGTCAGGTTATGGTCGATGTGACCAAGGCTGCTAAGACCAAGGACACCAAGGTCACCTTCAAGTATTCCTGCAATGACGACGGCGAGTGGTCTGCCGACGATTCCGCAACCAACGAGATGATGAATGCCATGATGAGCTAGGGGAGTTACGCGGTAGTTCGTTGCGGCGTTTTACCAAACGCCGCAACTGCTCGACGCTGCGCGGGCACCAGAGCGACAACTTGTCATTCAAAGAGGACGGCATGACCAGAAGGTCTATGCCGTCCTCTTTTCATGCCAATTTGTTCGCTCTGGTGCCCGCTCGCTGTCCGTCCTCTACCTGCGGCGTTGCCATGGGAGTCATTGGGGCGGCACTTGGGGACACTCCTTGTATCAACGCCGCATCAAATGCTCGGGAAAATGCGACCCGGTTTTTGGCCGAATAGTGGGTCACGGTTTCCGGATGGGGTGGGTTGCGGAAACCGCGACCCGGAATATTGCTCCAAAACGGATGCCGTTTCCCCGATGGGGCTCAAGCGGAAAGCGCGTCCCATTCCGGAGCTCCAAAACGGGACGCGCTTTCCGCGCGGAAGAATTGTCGCAGCTGCGTTAAGCGGTGTCGCTCGCTACTCGCCCAAGATTAGCTCGGCGAGTTCGTCCTGCGTATCAACAACGTAGTCGGCGCCGGCGGCCTCCAGCTCTGCGCGGCCGCGGAAGCCCCAGCTGACGCCCGCGCTCTTAAGGCCGGCGTTGTGGCCGGTCAGAACATCGACATTGGAATCGCCCACATAGAGCGTGGTCGCCGGATCGGCGCCCAGCTCCTCCATCACATGCAGCGTGACGGGCGCTTCGGGCTTGGGCGGAAACGCATCGACTCGGCCCTGTACCAGCGCAAAGCGCTCGGAACCAAAATACTTCTCGATAAGCGGGGCGGCCGAGACATGGTCCTTGTTGGTGAGCACGGCAAGCTGCACACCCGCGGCGCGCAGGCGGTCGAGCATCTCGATCGTACCGGCATAGGGGGCGGTGTGGTCCTCCTTGTGCTCGCCGTAATAAGCCCTAAACTCGGCAAGCGTCTGCTCAAAGGCGCGACCGTCGCCCGCATACTCGGCAGGCATAAAGCGTTCGACCAGCTTGAGCATGCCGTTTCCCACCTTGTAGCGGTACTCGTCTACGGCAAACGTGGGCCAGCCGTGCATCTTGCAGGTGTGGTTGCCGGCGGCCGCCAGGTCTTCGAGCGTGTTGAGGATGGTGCCGTCTAAATCAAAAATCACATGGGAAAAAGCTGCTGCCATGGGTGCTCCCGTCATTGGGTTTCAAAACGCACCCCATAATACTGGGCTTCCGCGTTGGGCGTGCTCGGAATCAAAACATCTTCAGGGGTATCGAGCCGCGTCGAGCCAGCCAGCACTCGCTCGTCAGCAAATCCTGGGCAGCTGCTTTCCCACGAGCATGTCGAGGATGCGGGTCGAGTCCTTACCCGATATCATGCGTAAACGCAGCCAGAAACTCTTCGAAGGTGTCGGTCTGCATGAGCCTCATCGTGGTCTCTACCGAGGAGAACACTTCGATAATCAGGTCGAGCACATCTCTAAAGAGCCCCATGTCTTCCTGCGCGGTGCCTATAAGCAGCACAAATCGCACGTCGTGGCGTCCCCAAGGAATCGGGGCGTCATTGTGGACCACGGCAATAAACGAGCGCTTGGGATACACCGAGATCGCATGGGGTATGGCAAGGCAGTCGGTAAACGCTGTCGATGAGACGTTCTCGCGCAGATGGACGTTGGCGATAAATTCGGGCGTTACGAGCTCCTGAGCAGCCAAAAGCTCTCCCATTCGGTCGATGCAGCTTGTGGCGTCAGCCGCGTCTATGTTGCGTATAAATAGCTCCGGCCGTAGCAAGTGCCCCAAAAGGCCCTGAGCGTAGAGGCGCCGCCGCCGCTCTTGGATGGCGCAAAGCCGGTCGCGGATCTTTCGCACGTTCTGTTTAGTGAGGATGGGCCCGATCAAGATCTTGGTGCTACCGCCACAGACCGGCACGTCGACCGTAGTGACCACCACATCGCTCTCGGGAGGATCGGCCAGGTAGCTATCACAGCTTCTCACGGCAACAACGCTGATGTCGTCGCCAAACTCGGCCTTAAGGTCGTCGACAAGCCTGCGCGCAAAGTCGTGATACTCCTCGATGATGACCGTGCAGGTGATGGCGCCGTCGGGTGCGGAAAACTTCTCAAAATAGGCGCCGATGTGAAAGGCGATAAACGCGATTTCGTTCTCGCCTACCTCGATATCCATGGCCGTCGAGAAGCGATGGGCGATATAGACCGCCATATCGTAGACCGGTGCGTACTCGCTTTTGATCTGCGCGGCGAGCGGGTTGGGGTAGCTTACGCGGTAGACGGCGCGCTGGTAGGCGTTAAACATATGCAGGACGAGTTGTAGGCGCATGGGCTCGTCGATAAAGCGTGGCAGGTCGTAGCGCTTTCCGCACTCGTCGAGGATCCCCAGAACCATGTCTACAAATTCGCGGTCAATGATGCTTGAGAGCTTCTCGCGGCTGAGCTCGTCAAAATCGCAACGCTCGACGGAAAGCGCCAAAAGCAGCAGAATCTGCTGAAAATCGTCGCGTGGGATGGCGCAACCAAACTCCTTCTCAAAGTAGGCGGCAATGCGCTGGGCGCAGCGTACGATCTGTTCGCGCTGCCTGAGCTGTGCTACTAGGCCGTCTGCGTCGATGGGGCCGTCCACCTCGCTGAGCTCGTTGTTCGAGGTGAGCCTGATGATGATCACCAGCAGGTGCACGAGCAGGTTGGAGAGCGCGTAGTCGTTGATAAACAGGTCCGAGCGCTGGCAGATCTCGACTAAGCTCGAGAGAGTCGCCTGCACGTCAAAGTCGGGAAACATGTTTTCGAGCGTTTTGGTCGAGGTGAAGTAGCCATAGGAGTTGTGGGTGGCTATGTGGCCGAGAAGCTTGCGCTTGTCGGCCTCGCGCCCCGTGAGCGTCATGCGGTAGTCGTGTGTCTCGACATTGAGGCCGAACTGCCGCACGAGTGCGCGCACCTGCGGCATCACGGAGCTCTGAAGCGTGCTCTCGCTGATAAAGAGCTCATCGGCGATATCAAAGACGGAGAGTCCATTACGTGCGTTGACGAGGCGGGAGATAGTAAAGGCGCGCCTGGAGTCCGCGTTCGCGGGGAGGGCATCGACGCTCTCGCGAGGACTTGCGGCAGCGCTGGTGGCAGCCGGTGCCGCCGCGGTAAGGCGATAGCCCTCTTTAGACGATTCGATATGTCGTGAGCCGGCCTCGTTGACCTCTACAACATAGTTGCGGATGCTTCGTTCGCTCGCGCCCAAAAGGCCTGCAAGCATCGAGGAAGACACCCATGAGCTGCTGTTTTCGAGCACGTCGATCATGCGGTTAATGCGGTTCTGCTTGGCGCTCGCCATGGCTTTCCTCCAGGAGATGAACGGCAGACAGGGTGTACCGCCCCATGGTATCTCAGGTTAAGAAAGGGCGTCTTTTCCAATTTGCCGCCCAAGCGGAAAATCGCCCGGCTTGCCGTGCGGGCGGAAAATCTGCTGCCTTGCCGCTATGCGGCAAAAAGTCGGTTGGCGGCAAGAGCCCTCCGCCGCGTATAGTGCAGTCACGGTCAAGGGCGGCCGGGTCGACACGGGCGCCCAAGAACACAGCGGGGATCGCAGCGGCATCGGAGCTGCCTCGAGCCCGCTTATTGGGAAAGGAGTACCCCATGGCAGATGAGAACGGCACCGTTCGCATTCTCCTCGCTTGCGGCATCGGTGCCTCGACCGGCTTTATGGCGGCAGGCATGCGCAAGGTCGCAAAGTCCAAGGGTCTTGACTGCACCATCAAGGCAGTCAGTAAGTCTGAGATTATGGACTACGCCGACAAGATCGACGTCCTCCTGCTCGGTCCGCACTTCGCCTCCGAGGTGCCCGAGATCCAGTCTCAAGTGGCATCTCACGGCGTGAAGGTCATGGCCATCGACCCCGACTATTACGCGGCACTCGACGGCGAGAGCATCCTCGAGGATGCCTACGACCTGCTTGACGAAGACTAGGAGGGGACAACATGCTGCAAAAGTTCATGGAAGCGATCCAGGCGTGGATTACCGAGCATGTCGTCCCCGTGATGAACAAGCTTACCTCAACCTACTGGTTTGGCGTTATCTCCGACGCAGTTCTCTACATCGTCCCCTTCTCCATGGTCTCGGCCATCCCGAGCCTGTGGAACATTATCCGTCGCTTTGTCCCGGCCCTGCCCGACCTGTCGCCGCTCACTACGTTCTCGTTTGGCCTCGTGGGCATGTTCATGGCGTTTATCATCCCGCATAACGTTGCGGTCAAGGAAGATCGCAAAGACCGCAGCATGATTGCCGGTTTTACCGGTATAGGCGCTTTTATGCTGTGCATGAACCCCACCATCACCGATCAGGGCTATGTCTTCCAGATGGCCAAGTTTGGCGCGGGTGGCATGTTCACCGCGATGGTCGTGGGATTTGTCGTTGGCTTTATCTACAAGCGCATGGCGCGCATGACGTTCTTTTCCGAGGACAGCCTCGTGCCCGACTTCGTCAAGAACTGGTTCGATAACATCATTGCGGTACTGCTGTCGCTTTTTGTGGCTTGGCTCTTTACCAACATGCTCCAGGTCGACGTTTTTAGCGCGGTCGCGATCATCCTTTCGCCCGTTACCGGCTTTGCCCAGACGCTGCCCGGCACCATCGCCATCCCGCTTGTCATGGACACCTTCTACTTCTTTGGCATCTCCGGCTGGGTGTTCTCGCCGATCCAGCAGTCCATCCAAAAGTCTGCTCTTGCCGAGAACATGGCCGCCTATGCCGCAGGCCTCGCTCCCACTAACATTAACGCGTACGGCATTACTCGCTACATCATGATCGGCGGCGAGGGCGCAACGCTTCCGTTGGCCTTCTACATGCTCTTTGCCAAGTCCAAGAAGAACAAGACGCTCGGCCGTGCAACGATTATCCCGTCGCTGTTCAACATTAACGAGCCGCTGGTCTTCTCCACGATCGTCGCCAACCCCTTTATGTTCATCCCCATGGTGCTGCAGTCTATCCTACTGTCTGCCAACGCCTACCTCTGGATGAGCATGGGCTGGGCGAGCCTGCACGTCGAGAATTTCGATATGAACTTCCTGCCCAATGCGGTTTCGGCGTTCTTTATGTCGGGCGGAGACGTGCGCAATATCGCACTTGTCTGCGTCAACCTGCTGATCGCCGCGATTCTGTGGTTCCCGTTCTTTAAGGCTGCCGATAACTACCAGTGCAAGATCGAGGAAGAGCAGGCTGCTGAGAAGGCTGCAAAGAAAGCGGCCAAGAAGGCTGCCAAGGAAGCCGCCAAGGCCGCTGCCGCAGCTGCTGTCGAGTAAACCTCTACGGGCGACTCAGAGTTCGTCGCCTAGTTGCTACCAGATGTTTCAGTACCGGCCGTGGAGGCGGCCGGTACCCAAGAATAGGAGGCCATGATGGCTGATGAGACAATCAACGTTCCTGCAGTCGCGATGAACGTCATCATCAACGCTGGCGACGGCCGCGCCTGCATCGACAAGGCGATGGATGCCCTGGCGGAGTTCGATTTCGATGCGGCAGACGCGCATCTTGCCGAGGCTGATGCCAAGATCCTTGAGGCGCACAAAGCGCAGACCGAGATGATCCAGCGCCAGGCGGGCGGCGAGGAGGTCGAGTACTCCCTGCTGTTCGTGCACGCCCAGGATACGCTTATGACCATCAGCGCCGAGCTGCACATGGTCAAGAAGATGATGCCCGTAGTGCGCGCGCTGACCGCCCGCTAACGCGTCTCCCGATTGCGGGTCGCGCCCTGCGGCTCGCATCCCCAACCCAACCAAGAGAGATGAGGACATACCATGATCGACCTTTCTACCTATGACTTTGGTGAGACTTTTCCCGAGGGTTTTCTATGGGGCGGCGCTACCGCTGCCAACCAGATCGAGGGCGCATGGGACGAGGGCGGTCGCGGCCCTGCGGTCTCCGACTATGTGATTCTGCTCGACCGCGAGACCTGCGCCCGCGAGGGCATCGTCGAGGGCGGCCCGCTCAACTCCGTTACGCGACAGTCACTCGCAGCTCGCAAGGCAGACGAGATGGCCTATGATTTTCCCAAACGACGCGGCATCGACTTCTACCACACCTACAAGGAGGACATTGCGCTTTTGGGCGAGATGGGCTTCGGCGTCTTTCGCATGAGCATTTCCTGGAGCCGTATCTTCCCCAACGGCGACGACGCCCTGCCCAACGAGGAGGGTCTGGCCTTCTACGATAAAGTCTTTGACGAGTGCCATAAGCACGGGATCGAGCCCATGGTCACCCTCAACCACTTTGATATGCCGCTTCACCTGGCCGAGGAGTACAACGGCTTTGCGAGCCGTCACGTGGTCGACGCCTTTGAGCACTATGCTGAGACGCTTTTCCGCCGCTACAAGGGCAAGGTCAAGTATTGGATGACCTTCAACGAAATCAACCACGTCTACGCCAACCCCTGCACCTGCTGCGGCGTGATTTGGGACGAGAAAGAAGACGGCTCCAACCCCTATGCCGGCCGTTGGCCCGAGAAGTTCCAGGTCGCTCACAACCAGCTCGTGGCTTCCGCCAAGGCGGTTATCAAACTGCGCGAGATTGACCCCGAGGCTCACATCGGCAACATGCTCTGCCGTCTTGAGAACTACGCTGAGACCTCCAAGCCCGAGGATCAGCTCCAGGTGCTTTTTGAGGACCACTTCAACTGGTTCTTCACCGATATCCAGGCCAAGGGCGAGTACCCCTACTACGTGAAGCGTTTCTTACGCGACTACGGCGTCGATATCAAGATGGAGGACGGCGACCTCGAAACCCTCAAGGCCGGCGTGGTTGACTACATCTCCATCAGCTACTACATGACCTACATCATGCGCTACAAGGGCAAAATCTCCCCCGAGCCGAGCGGCAAGCTGGTTACCGAGATCAAGAACCAATACCTCGAGATGACCGAGTGGGGCTGGCCGATCGATCCCGTGGGATTCCGCATCACGCTCAACCACATCTACGATCGCTACCACCTACCGATCTTCATCGCCGAGAATGGTAACGGCATGACCGAGAACCGCGATGAGAACGGCTTCTGCGACGACGACGCGCACATCGAGTATATGAAGGAGCACGTCGAGCAGATGCACCAGGCGATTCTCGACGGTGTCGACGTCTTTGGTTACGCCTGGTGGGGCCCTATCGACCTGATCAGCTCCGGCACCTCCGAGATGACCAAGCGCTACGGCCAGATCTCGGTCGACCAGGACGACCACGGCAACGGCACCGGCAAACGCGGTAAGAAGAAGAGCTTCTTCTACTATAAGAAACTTATCGCTAGCAATGGTGCCGATACCGCAACCGACAACATCGTGGTGGAGTAAGGAGCAGAGATGGTTTCCAAGACGACGGTCGTCAAGAATCCGAGCGGTATCCACGCGCGTCCTGCGTCGCTGTTTGTGCAGGAGGCAAGCAAGTACGAGAGCTCGATCACCGTTGGCAAGGTGGGCGGAGACGCCAAGGACGCCAAGTCTATCTTGATGGTCATGAGCCTGGGGATGATCTGCGGTTGCGAGATTGTGATTGCGGCCGATGGCGCCGACGAGGCGGCCGCCGTCGATGCCCTCGTGGCGCTTGTCGAGAGTGGCTGCGGGGAGTAGGCGGGCAAAAGCCGCGCCGATGCGCTTTGGGCCACCCAAGGTGGGCTGGCTCCAGAAAGATTGGCCCGCCGGTGCGCGCCGGCGGGCCCTTTGCTTAGGGAGGTTAACGATGACGGCAAGAAACGTTGGCGCTAGGGGCGCGGGGCGCGTTGGGGCGCGTTCGGCGCTTACGACCCTGGGGGTCATGTCACTGATTTATGCGGTGGGCGTTCTACTTATGGATGCGACTGTGGGCGAGCTTACGGGCTCTGCGGCGTCCTCTGCATCGATCGCGTCGATGCTCGTTACCTTGCTGCTCATCGTGGCGTTGATCTTCCTTGAGGTGCGAGCGTATCGGGCGGTGGTGGCCTCGGTGCCCTTTGAGCCTGATATGGGTGACAAGGTGCTGCTAGGTCTTTCGCTCTGGTTTGGCGGCGGCATGCCACTCGGCGTCGCCAATCTGGTTCGCGCCGCGGCGTTAGGAGGTGCCGGCGACGTGCGCCAGATTCTCATGCAGCTGGGCGTGAGCGTCGCGCTCATGCTGCTGACGTATCCAAAGTTCAGAGCGTAGACAACAGCAAAGCTTGAAAATGCAAAGCCCCGCGACCGATTTCAGCCCGGTCGCGGGGCTATTTGATATTTGGGGGAAATGCATTCGTCGATTTACATGCTCTCTGCCGCACGTGTGCCCCGCTCATTTCCAGGGTGAACATTTGGCTCGCTCAATCTTGGGGTGGCAGCGGATCGGGCAGGGCGGGACGACGGCCTGGTGGCGGAGCGAAGCCGCGCCGGCCGGCGCTCGCCCGCTAGCAAATCCTCGGCAGTTGTTCTCCCACAAGCATGTCGAGGATACGGGTCGAGCCCCAGCCGGTGCGTACGCGCACGGCGGGACGGGCGCCCTCGGCAAGTGGCAGCACGCGACCGATGATGGCGGCGTTCTCGCCGTAGCGGGCGGCGCGCATGGCTGCCAGCGCGGCATCGGCTTGCTCGGCCGGCACCACGGCAACCATCTTGCCCTCGTTTGCCACCTGCAGCACATCGTAACCGAGCATCTCACATGCCGCCTGCACGTCGGGGCGCACGGGCACGGCATCCTCGTCGATCTCCATGGCAACGCCGCTGGCCTGGGCAAACTCGTTGAGCGTGGATGCCAGGCCGCCGCGCGTGGGGTCGCGGAAGCAGCGGGTGTCGGGGGCGGCGGCGAGCACGTCGGCAATCAGATGATTGAGCGGCGCAGCATCGCTTTCGATGTCGCTCGAAAACGCCAAGCCCTCGCGCTGGCTCATGATGGCGATGCCGTGGTCGCCTAGCGTACCCGATACCAGGATGGCGTCGCCGGGCCGACAGTTCGCACCGCTGAGCGTTACGCCCGCGGGCACTTCGCCCACGCCGGCGGTATTGATGTAGACGCCGTCGGCACCGCCACGCTCGACCACCTTGGTGTCGCCGGTGATTATGGACACGCCCGCCTCGCGCGCCGTTTCGGCCATGGTCTGCACAATCTGGCGCAGCTTGTCCATGGGATAGCCCTCTTCGAGGATAAAGCCGCATGAGAGGTAGCGCACGTTAGCGCCCGAGGTCGCGACGTCGTTGACGGTTCCGCATACGGCGAGTCGGCCGATATTGCCGCCGGGGAAGAACTGCGGCGTTACCACAAAGCTGTCGGTCGACATGGCGATTCGCCCGCTTGCGGGCAGTGCGGCGACACCGGCATCGTTGCCCGCAAGCAGCTCGGGCGACCCAAAGGCATCCAGAAAGACCTCATCGATAATGCGCTTCATCATCTGGCCGCCGGAGCCGTGGCCCAGCAGGACAGTGCTATCGGTGGCAGTACGGGACATATCGAAAACTCCAATCGTGGGTGGTGCCGGTACGCGGGGGCGTCCGGGCTAGTCGCGGTATCTAAAGTACGCCGCGCAGCTGCCTTCGGAGCTCACCATGCAGGGGCCGACGGGGTGTTCGGGCGTACATGCGTGGCCGAACAGCGGGCAGTCGCTCGGTGTGATGGCTCCGCGAAGCACGTCGCCGCAGCGGCACCCGCGTGGCTCGACCGTCGCCTCAACGGGCACGTCAAAGCGGGCGCCGGCATCAAAGCGCGCGAATTCGGGTCGGATGGAAAGACCCGAAGCCGCAATCGGCCCCAGCCCGCGCCACGTGGTGTCGCATGGCTCAAACACCTGCTCGACCAGCTGGCGCGCTACGGGATTGCCGTCTGCATTGACGCCACGGCGGTAGGCGTTGTCGATTGCGGGCCTGTGCTCGACAATCATCTGGACCAGCATGCAGATGCCCTGCAAGATATCGACCGGCTCAAACCCGGTGACTACGCCGGGGGTCTCGAACTCATCGACCAAAAACCCAAAGGGTGCCAGGCCTGTGATGGTAGCGACGTGACCAGGCAGGATAAAGCCGTCGATGGCGGTCTCGGGGTCGTTGGAGATCGCACGCAGAGCCGGCGGCGTGGTCTTGTGAGCACAGTAGACCGAGAAGTTCTGGAGCCCGCGCGCGTCGGCCTCCAGGATAGCGGCGGCAATGGTGGGCGTTGTGGTCTCAAAGCCGACGCCCATAAAGATGACCGGGCGTTCGGGATTTTGCTCGGCAATGTCGAGTGCGTCGAGCGGAGAGTAGACGATGCGGATGTCGCGCCCCGCCGCCTTTTGCGCGGCAAGCGAGGTGGACGATCCGGGCACGCGCATCATGTCGCCAAAGGTGGTGATGATGGCGCCGTCCATGTTGGAAAGCGCGATTGCGTGATCGATGTCGCGGTTGGCGGTGACGCAAACGGGGCACCCCGGGCCGCTTAGCAGTTTGAGCCCCGTCGGCATAATGGAGCGAAAGCCATAGCGGCCAATGCTCACGGTATGCGTACCGCAGACTTCCATAAGGTTGATGCTGCGGTTGCCGACAAGCTCATGAATACGATCGATGAGCTCGCGGGCCAGCTTGGGGTCGCGAAATGCCGAAAAGTCGATACCGGAGCGAACCGGCTGCGCCGCCGCCACTAGTATGCCTCGGCTGGGTTGGTGGCGAGTTGGTCCTCTTTGGCCAGCTCGGTCATGGTATTGACGAGCTCGAGTGTCTCTTGGGCTTCCTGCTCGTCGACAATCTGAATGCCAAAGCCGGCGTGCACGAGAATATAGTCGCCAACCTGCGCCGTCGGCACGAGGCGCAGCGAAACGGGGCGCTCGATGCCCATCATGTCGACGGTCGCCTTAAGGTCGTCGTCGCGTTTGACCACTTTACCGGGAACGGCAAGGCACATAATGTTCCCCTTTTATACGTTTTGCGCTGGATAGGCGCCTAATTACCCATCAGTTGATGGTAGCGCTCGCGGGAGTCACGAGCAAACGCGTTACACCTGTGAGACGGCGGCGCGCAGGCTGGCAAAACGCCTATCGCGATGCTGTCTGCGCGAGGCGAGCGCGAGCGATGGCGGCCTGACCGTAGGCGATGCAGCCGTCGTTGACGGGCACAGTATGGGGGACCAAGACGGTAAGACCGGCGTCTTTGAGTTCGTGGGTAAGGAGCTGAAGCAAAAGCCGGTTCATGAACACACCGCCCGAGAGCGCGACGGTGTCGAGGTCTTCACGGACGCAGATCTCGCTTGCGATGCGGGCCGACGCGCGTGCGATGGTGACATGGAAGTCGAGCGCGAGCTTGCCGGCGGGCACGCCGGTCCTGATTCCCTCCAAAAGCGCCTCAAAAAGCGGTCTGGAGTTCAGAACATGGAAGTCGTCCGGACGGGATGATTCGGTTACGGAAAAGCTGGCCATATTGCCGGTGGGGCAGGCACTTTCACTGCTGAACGCGCGCCAGGCGGCGGCTTCGAGTTCTATGGCAGGCTCGCCCTCGTAGGTTGCCTTGTCGCAGATGCCCAGAATTGCTGCCGCGGCATCAAAGAGACGCCCCATGCTGCTGGTGCGCGGGCTGTTGATGCCGTGCTCGATCATGGTGGCTGTCACGCTGCGCGTTTGCTCGTCGAGGCTGCCCAAAAGCCGAGCGGCGCCTGGGTGCTCGAGCAGACCGAGCTCACTGAGCAGGGCAAAGGCGTTGCGGCGGGCGTCGCGCACGGAGGCCGCCCCGCCGGGGAGCGCCCAGGTGAGCAAATGCGCGGCGCGCTCAAAGCCGCCAAGGCCGGCAACAAGAAACTCGCCGCCCCAAATGGTCCCATCGGTGCCGGCGCCGGTGCCGTCAAAGGCGATGCCAAGGACACGCGCGTCGGTTGTAAGCTGGCCCGCGGCGATGGCCTCGGCCATTACGCTCGCGATATGCGCATGATGGTGCTGCACCTCGACGAGCGGCAGATTGTGCTCCCGTGCCTGCTCGCGCGCCCACTGGCTCGATAGATAGCTGGGGTGCAAATCGCAGGCCAAGGCGGCGGGCGCCAAGTCAAAGAGATCTTCCAAGCGCGTGCGCGCGGCGTTCCAGGCATCGAAGGTCTCGCCGTTTTCAACATCGCCGATATGCTGCGACACAAAACAGGTTGCCTCGCCGTTCGTCCCTTCACGCGTGAGCGCAATCGTGGCCTTTTGTTGTGGCCCGCAGGCGAGCACGCAGGACGGAGCGCCGTCGAGCGCCGGCAACGGCAGCGGCTGGGGTGCATATCCGCGAGCGCGGCGCACGGGCATAACGGCGCCGTCGACCACGCGCACCACGGAGTCGTCGTAGCGCGAGAGAATCGCGCGGTCGTTGCCGAGCAGCGCGTCGGCAATACCGGCGGCAACGAGGCGCTCCCAGGCAAGATCGTCATCGGTCTCGATGGGCTCTTCGCTCAGGTTTCCGCTGGTCATGACGAGCGCGTGCATACCGCGGGCTTCTGCCGCGGCAAGCAACAGATGCTGAAGCGGGGTGTAGGGGAGCATAACACCGAGCTCTGGAAGGTCGTGCGCGACGGACGGCGCGAGCGCGAGGAAGTCGGGGGAACCGCCGTTGCCCTCGCCAACAGTGCGCCGGCGCAGCAGCACGATGGGTCGGATACTGCCGGCGAGCAGATCGCGTTCAGCATCGTCGATATGACACAGGCGCTCGGTATCAGCAAGGCTGCGCACCATAACGGCAAGTGGTTTGTTGCTGCGGCGTTTGCGACGGCGCAGCTCGGCCACCGCCTGCTCGTTGGCAGCGTCACAGGATAGATGGAATCCGCCCAGGCCCTTGATGGCGACGATGCCACCGTCGGCCAGCAGCTCAACGCAGCGCTCGATGATAGCGTCGCTGGCCTCGCGTGTGGTACCGACGGCCGGTGTCGCGGACGAATTCCCGTACGCATCGCCGTTCACAGCCTCGCGCCACGTAATATGCGGCCCGCAATCAAAGCAGGCATCGGGTTGCGCGTGAAAGCGACGGTCGAGTGGATTGGCATACTCTGCGGCACACTCGGGGCACATGGGAAAACGATCCATCGACGTGGCCGCTCGGTCATAAGGCAGCGAGCGGATGATGGTAAAGCGCGGCCCGCAGTTGGTGCAGTTGATAAAAGGGTAGTGATAGCGCCGATCGGCGGGGTCGAACAGCTCGCGCAGGCAATCGTCACAGGTGGTGATATCGGGCGAGACAAGTGTGGTGTGCGCGGTTTGATCCTGCGACGCCACAATGCGAAAGTCCTGCTCATCGGCAGCGCTCCAGCCGCCAGGCTCCAAATCCGCAACATCGACTCGCTCAACGCGAGCCGCCGCAGGCGCATGCTCAGAAAGCGCGGCAACAAAAGCATCGAGCGCATCGGCCGGAGCATGCGCTTCGATATGCACGCCGTCGCCCGCATTGAGCACCCAGCCGTAAATGTCATGCGCCATAGCCTCGCGATACACAAATGGCCGCATGCCAACGCCCTGCACAACGCCCGTCACATGAATATGCACATGCCGCATGCGACACTCCTCATCAAAACCGACCAAAATAGACAGGTTTATTTTGGTAGGTAAAACGCTAAACCTGCCAAAACAAACCTGTCCCTTTTTGGCAGGTGCGCTGCGGGAAATCCCGCTACAGCCCCAGGCTCTGCCTGGTGGCGGCACACGTGAGCTCGCCGTGCTTAACGCCGCGCAGGCCCAGCAGGCGATCGGCTAGTTCGTAGATGCGCTCGCCGCGACCCTTGAGTGCCAGGATCTCCAGACAGTTGTGGTGATCCAGATGCACGTGCATGGTCGATACGATCTCGTCGGTGTAGTCGTGCTGCACTTCGTCCAGACGGCGCGTCAGGTCGCCGGTATGGTGGTCGTAGATCATGGTGAGCGACCCGATAACATGCTCGTCGGGCGTGCGCATCTGCTCCTTGGCGATCGAGGCGCGAATCAGGTCGCGCACGGCCTCGGAGCGGTTGGCCACGTCGCCGCGGCGCGCGATCTGTTCGTCAAAACGGCGCAGCAGGTCATCCGGTGCGGTAACCGAAAAACGGACCAGCTCGGAGCCGGAGCCACTACAGTGGCAGCCCGCGTCACCGTCCGCCCCGTGCGGATGCTCGTGCTCGTACCCGCAGCCGTGCTCGTGTTCGGCCACCTTACACCAGCTTCACGGAGCCGACGGAGTTGTGGTCGGCCTCGATGGCTTCCTCGTAGCCCTCGAGCGCGTCATGCGCCTCGTGCAACGCGGCCATGGCGGCCTCGAGCTTGGCGCCGATGCGCTCCATGTCAAAATTCTCGGTCGCATGCAGCAACTGATGGCTCCATTCGTGAGCGAGCTCGATGGTGTCGTCGACCTGTTTGACGCTCATGGCAAGCTGGCTCATGTTCATTCCAACATCATGCATGGGAAATCTCCTTTTGTATGGGGCAGTTCAGTGGTTCAGATTTTACTACGCCCGCTTTGCGCGCAGCTGCATAAGAAAACGGGTGCGAGTCTGTGCGACCCGCACCCGTTCACTGGGGGCTGTTTGTGACTACCATACTATCCGTGGTTGCACTCGGTGCATTCAGAAGTCCGGCGAGCGGCGTAAAAGCGCTCATGGACGGCAGACAGACGGCAACATGTAACAAGCGTATTACAGATGTTTCTCCAGCAGCGCCTGCAGCCTCGCCTTGGGCAGAGCGCCAACCGAGCGGTCAATCTCCTCGCCGTTCTTAAACACAATCAGCGTGGGGATGCTCATGACGCCATACTTCATGGCCAGGTCCTGGTTGTCGTCGACGTTGCATTTGGCAACGGCAAGCTTGCCCGCCAGTTCATCGGCAACCTCGTCAACGATGGGCGAGAGGGATCGACAGGGCCCGCACCACGGTGCCCAAAAATCGACCAGCACGGGCAGGCTGTCGCTAACGACGGAATCGAAGTTCTCGGGGGTAATCTGCTTAATGTCAGCCATGGTGACCTCCATAATGTGACGCGGCTTGGCCGCGTAAAACTCAGTACGACCGTGCTTATACCCAGCCGCCCGCAAAGCAACCACTCGCAGGCGGCTCTTTTATATAATGGTGGGCACGCAAACGATTGGAGAGCGCATGTCCACGTCACAAAGCCAGAAAAAAGAAGCCATCGCCCAGGCGGCCGAGCAGGAGCTCACATCGCTTGCGGTCCGTGGCGTGCGTATCGCGGGCAACGCGTGCTCGCCGATCGTGCTGGTCAAAGGCGATTTGGACGAGGCCGAGCGTTCGGGTGGCGAGCTTGCCGCTGGCCCGGATGGCGCGGCGTTGCGCAAGGCGCTTGGGGCCATCGGCTACGCGCCCGAGGATTTTTGCGTGCTGGCAAGCGTCGCCGGCGCAGGTGACGGAGCGGTCGCTGTGGGCGAGACGCTGCCGTGCGAGCTGTTCCGTGAGGCGCTTGAGGCTTTGGACCCCGAGGCGGTGCTACTGCTCGACAACAACGCGGCTGACGCCATGCGCGAGACCTACGCCGATATGCTCGTGGCGATCGATGACTTCGACACCGCCATGCTCAAGCCCGGCTTGGTCGCCCATGTGCAGGGTCGCCGTGTGCTCGCGCTCGACGGTTTTGAGGCGGCACTCACCGACAAGGCCGCTAAGCAGCGCATGTGGGCCTACATCAAGCAGCTGACTCCGGCGGCCGCTCCGCTGTAGCGAGCCCGCGTCGACAAACGACCCCGAGCGGGCGAGCCGTACCCGCGGAACGCAAATCCGTCGCGCCCGCGCCCTTACATCACAGCGCGCAGCTCAAACCGATCGCCGTTAATGCGGAACTGGCAGTTGCCGTTCATGCGCTCCACGGCGAGTTTAATGCTCTTGGTGCCAAAGCCGTGACCGGCGTGCTGAGCCACGGGCGTGCCGTCGACCATGTGCGGCGCCCGTCCAAATGTGTTGGAAACCAGCAATAGAAGCTGACCGTCTTCGTAGCGAAGGTCCAGGTCGACAAACCGCTTGCCTTCGGGGGCGGTGCTCGCCGCGGCGATGGCATTGTCCAGGGCGTTCGATACCACACTGAACAGATCGGCATCGCCCACGTGGACGGTTTCGGGCACGGCGGCTCGCAGGTCGGCGGTGATGCCGTGCGCGTTGATGTCCGCGGAAAGCGACGAGAGCGCAATGTTGACCGTTTCGTTGGCGCAGTAGCGGCGCACAGCGGTGCGGTCGTTGGTCTCGCAAAGCGCGTCGATACGCTCGAGCGCCTCATCGGTGTGACCCTCTTCGATCAGGGCCGCAAGACCGCGCAGGTAGTGGCGTATGTCGTATCACATTGAGACCAAGTCAAGAAGAATCGCTTCGGTCGAATCG
The DNA here is from genome assembly GCA_900542325.1 of uncultured Collinsella sp. Taxonomy (GTDB): domain Bacteria; phylum Actinomycetota; class Coriobacteriia; order Coriobacteriales; family Coriobacteriaceae; genus Collinsella. The sequence goes on from UQMY01000026.1 coordinate 24,993, forward strand.
CGTCTTTTGGGTGAGTTCTCAACGTCCGCTGCCGCTGGTTTCCACCGTATGCCGAAAACACCCGGACGATGCCGTGCAGATCGCTTCGCTCTGCTATAGTCTCCCAAATTCACGTTTTCTATTGGGATGGTGGTTAATATGGGCGACATACTCGAATCGTTCCTGCGCGTGGCGATGGTGGTGTTCATCGTCGGTCCGCTCACTGCATGGGTCGCCCGTCGCGGCGCGCGCGAGCGCAGTGAGGCGACGGACAGCCTCGATCGCTTCACGGTGCGCATGCCCGCTGCCATTCGCACGATCATCGCCTGCTGCGCCGTCGCGTTCGAACTGCTCATGCTGGGTGTCTACGTCTGGCAGGGCGTCTCGTTGGGCGAGTGGGACCACGAACTTGTGTGGTTCGGTCACGCCATGGCGCTCGCGGGCATGGCCATCTGGGCCCTGCTGAGCATCCCGCGCATCGACGTGGACGGTGAGCGAATTCTCTCGCGTAACGCCTTCGGCATCCGCAAGGAGACGACGTTTGGCAACATCACCCGTGCAACGCTTCACACGCAGATGATGAGGATCGACCTGTTCGAGGGCGACCGGAAGTTCTGCTCGATAAGCCTCGAGGGGGTGTGCTCGCTCAACCTCCTCGCCCGTCTGGAGGAAGAGGGCATCGAGGTCTCGGACGCTGTTGACGGTCCGATGACCAAGGCGGGTCTGTGTTGGTCTGCCATCAAGCCGTTGACGATTGTTTTCAACGGTATGGCGCTCGTCTTCTCGCTCGTGATCGCCTTCATGGCTGTTTTCACCGACGCCGGTGCTCGTCTGCTCCTGCTCGTCCCATGCCTCTTCCTGTTCATAGGGGGACTCCTGCCTCTGCTCATGCTCAGCATGCCCGCCCGTGGTATCTACGAGATCGGCAGACAGGAGCGCGAACTCGGTTTCTCCTTCGCCGAGGAGATGGCGAGCCGAGGTGCCACGGGCACCTCGCTTGTCGACAACGATTGGTTCATCGAGATCAGCAACGCCCGCGTCGTGGCGTTCCGCCGCGATTATCTCAAGAAGGTCACGGCGCACGAGGATAGCGAGAGCGGCGACCGTTGCACGGTTACCACGAAAGGCGGTCGCAAAATCAAGGTGTACGCAGCGGGCAGCACGCTCGAGGACCTGCGCTCGTGGTTCAAACAGGGTGCCAAGGCCAGAAGCACGCTCGACCGTGCAGAGGACGTGCTCGAGACGACGTCTGATTGGGTTGTCTGACCTGTATCGTCTTTTCGGACACGCATGCTAGAGGCCCAATCCTTTAGAATGCATTCATCGACGACCGAGAGGACGGTATGCTATGTCCAACCCAGCCGCCAAGTACACCGACGAGTTCAGGCGCGAGACCGCCGACTACATCATCTCGACGGGCAGGCCGATAACGGAATGCTGCGCAGAACTGGGCCTGAATTCCAAGACCGTGAACAAGTGGGTGCAGAGCCGCCGGCGCGAGCTTGCCGGCGGGCCCGACCCCAAGGCCGAGGACCGCGAGCTTCGCGAGGCGAAAAGGCGCATACGCGAGCTCGAGATGGAGAACGCCTTCTTGAAAAAAGCCGCGGCCTTCTTCGCCAAAAGCCAGGCGTAGCCGCATGCTACCGGATGATGTTGGCGGAGAAGGCCGAATTCCCGGTGAAAATGATGGCCCGCGTGCTCGGCGTGAGCCGATCGGGCTTCTACTCGTGGCTCTCCAACGGCTGCCCGCGAGAAGACTGGTCGGCCGAGCGCGAGGCGGTCCGGCGCGTGTGGCTGGAGTCGGACCGCAGGTTCGGCTTCCGGTTCGTGAAATGCTTCCTGCCCGGCGAGTTCTCCGGATTGACCCTGTACAGGGTGCGCAAGCTGATGCGCGAGCTGGGAATACGCGGCTGCACGCCCAACGCCAGGAAGCGCACCACCATCCCCGACCCGAAGGCCAGGCCCCGGCCCGACCTGGTGCGCCGCGACTTCACCAGTCCCGTTCCAACCTGCAAGCTCGTGGGCGACATCACCTACCTGCGCACCGGCGAGGGATGGCTGTACCTGTCGACGGTCATCGACCTCAACACCCGCATGGTGGTGGGCTGGTCGCTCTCCGAGCGCATGACCGCCGACATCGTGGTTTCGGCGCTGGCGTCGGCCAAATCGCGCGGCTACGTGGCCGGCAACGCGATATTCCACGCCGACCGCGGCGCCCAGTACACCAGCAGGCTTCTGGCCGAATGGGCGCGCGACAACGACGTGCGGCTATCCTGCAGCCGCGCCGGCAACTGCCACGACAACGCGGTGGCCGAGTTCATCGAGGCGTACTACAACCGCCGAAGGCCCCGCTCGACGATCGGCTACAAGGTGCCGGCCGAGGCCATGGCGGCCTTCTTCGAGAGAACCGAGCCCAAGCTCGAGGCCATGCCTATGGCCGCTTGATTTCTCGAGCATGCGTGTCCGAAATCTTGACACAGGTCAGAAGGCCTCGATGCCAGCGCTGCGCCGATATGGGGCAGCGGCCCCCCCGTTGGCCGCCATGGCCCTGACTTCCGAGCGTATGCTGGCGCCGCTCGTCTTAAGACGTCGACCTCCATCCGGAGCCTGCGGTTCTCGCGCTCGGGCTCCAGGATCCGGTTCTACTCGGGCGTGCGGTTGTCGGCGGCGCGCGGCGAGCCGGTCTCGTTTATCGACTTGACCCGCCTCTCCACATGCTCTTGTCGAGGTCGCACTCGTCCATGGCCTCGCGCCTGGGCTTTCCGGCGTTGTGGAGATCGACTATCTTCCTCTTGAACTCGTCGGTGAAATGCCTCGGTCTGGGGCCGGTCGAGGCCGAGCCCCCGGTCCGGCTGGGGTAGCATGTCGCTGCGGACCATTGTCTTTCCTCTCGTTGAATATCTAGGCGCTGACGATTCTAGGCGATGGCCCTCTCTTGCTTCTTACACCTCGATTGTGCTCGCTACCCCCAGCGGGCCCGGATCGAGCGATTCGGGCCCGCTTTTGGGGCCTGCCGGAAACCCGGTGGTCAAAAAGGGCCAAATATGAGTACTGTTACCAGTTTGGTAGCAGCCAAATGGCCTCAAAAATCGGTGCCAGAGGCCAAAAGTGCATCGATTTTCGTTCTTCAGAGTCGCGATCGGGCTCCAAACAAGGCGATTTTGCTGCTCTGGACCGGAAAATCGATGCTACTAATTTGGTGACAGTACTCATATTTGGCCCTTTTTGACCACTGCCCCTTGGTCCAGGACAAAACGGGCTGCCCGAATCATGGGGCGGGTCCATTTTCGGCTGTCCTCAGCTTGCCAGTTCGAAAATGGACCCGCCCCAAGATTGAATCTTTATTCCAACTTTACACCTGGCTTTACAGCTGTCTTGTCAGCTGTAAAGCCAGGTGTCATACTAAAGCCCCAAGATTCGCCAAAAGAGAGGGGCCTTGATGGCACAGAGCGCGAACATGGATGCATCGGAGCTTGCACGCGATATCGCGGCCGGCCTAGCATCGGCAACGACGGCAACGGAGCGCGCGGCACTGGTGCCCGCAGAGCTCGTCGAGGCCATTCAGCAACTAAAAACCCAACGTGACGCGGTGATCCTGGCGCACTACTATGTGGCGCCCGAGGTCCAGGCCGTTGCCGATTACGTCGGCGACAGCTTTTACCTGGCAAAGCTCGCCAAGAGCCTGCCGCAGCAGACCATCGTGCTGTGCGGCGTGGAGTTTATGGGCGAGAGTGCCAAGCTGCTCAACCCCACCAAGACCGTGCTGCTGCCCGAGCCGGGTGCGGACTGCCCCATGGCGCACATGGTCAAGCGCGAGACGGTCGATGCGGCGCGCGCCGAGTACGGCGACGACCTGGCTGTCGTCTGCTACGTCAACTCGACGGTTGAGATCAAGAGCTGGAGTGACGTGTGCGTTACCAGTTCTAACGCCGTCAAGATCGTCTCCGAGCTGCCACAGCAGCACATCTTGTTCATTCCCGACCAGAACCTGGGCCGCTTTGTGGCCGAGCAGGTGCCGCAAAAGCACGTCATCCTCAACAACGGCTACTGCCCGCGCCACCACATCATTACCGTCGAGCAGATCGTCGATGCGCAGGAGGCCCACCCCGACGCGCTCGTGCTGGCGCACCCCGAGTGCAAGGCCGACGTGCTGGCCGAGGCCGACTACATCGGCTCCACCGCCGGCATCATCAAGTATGCCGAGGAGTCCGACGCGAGCGAGTTCATTATCGTGACGGTCCGCGGCGTGCTCTATGAGCTCGAGCGCCGCTGCCAGGGCACCGGCAAGAAGTTCTACTTCCCCGCGGTGCAGCCCACCTGCGTCAACATGGACCTCATCACGCTCGAAAAGCTCGTGCGCTGCCTGGAGACGGGCGAGGGCGAGGTGCAGATTGGCGTGTCGGACGAGGTCGCCGATCAGGCCAAGCTCACGCTCGACCGCATGCTCGAGTACGCGGCGCGCTAAGCCAATGTGACATGAGGGGCCATCCCTTATGCCACATTACAAGGGAGAGGATTCCTGTGGACACCAAACAATACTCCGACATGGAGTGCGACGTCGTCATTGCCGGTTGCGGCGTGGCGGGCCTGTATGCGGCTCTCAATCTGCCGACGAGCACGCGCGTAATCATGCTCTCCAAGGGCGCCGTCGACGAGTGCGATTCGATGCTCGCGCAGGGCGGTATCTGCGTGCTGCCCGAAGGCTCTGACTACGATGCCTTCTTTGAGGACACCATGCACGCCGGCCATTACGAGAACCGCCGCGAGAGCGTCGACATCATGATCCGCTCGAGCCGTTCGGTCATCAACGACCTGTTGGCCATGGGCGTGGACTTTGAGCGCAAGGCCGACGGCAGCCTCGACTTTACTCGCGAGGGCGCGCACAGCCGCCCGCGCATTGCCTTCCATGCCGACATTACGGGCAAGGAGATCACGACCAAGCTGCTCCAGGCCGTTCGCAAGCTGGGCAACGTGCAGATTTTGGAGCGCGTGGCCATGACCGACATCCTAACGGCCGAGCGTGACGGCGCCACGGTGTGCACCGGCGTCGTCGCCGTAGCCGTGGACGAGGACGATTCAGCTCGCCCCGCCGACGAGCTGGCAAATGCCGCTGAGGACGTGCATGCCGGTAAGCCGTTTAAGATTCATGCCTGCCATACGCTGTGGGCAACGGGCGGCATCGGCGGCGTGTACGATCACTCCACCAACTACCCGCAGCTCACCGGTGACGCTTGCTACATCGCGCAGGAGCACGGCATCACGATGGAGCACCTGGACTACGTGCAGATCCATCCCACGGGACTGTTCTCTCCGCAGCCGGGCCGCACCTTCCTGATTAGCGAGAGCTGCCGCGGCGAAGGCGCGATTCTGCTCAATGCCGCCGGCGAGCGCTTTACCGACGAACTGCAGCCGCGCGACGTGGTCGCCGCCGCTATTCGCGAGCAGATGAAGCAGGACGGCACCGAGCACGAGTGGCTGAGCTTTGCCCCCGTCGAGCGCGACGTGGTGACCGGGCATTTTGCCAATATCCGTGCGCGCTGCCTGGAGGACGGACGCGACATCCTGGACGAGCCCATCCCTGTCACACCCACGCAGCACTATTTTATGGGCGGCGTATGGGTCGACAAGGACGGCCGCACCTCGATGCCCGAGCTCTACGCCGCCGGCGAGACGGCCTGCAATGGCGTGCACGGCAAGAACCGCCTGGCTTCTAACAGCCTGCTCGAGTCCCTAGTTTGGGGCCGCCGCGCTGCTTGGCGTATGCGCACCGGCGAGTCGCTGACCGTGGAGCAGGCCGGTGAGCCCGCGCTTGACGGACGTCACCGCGCCCTGAGCGCCGAGACCCTTGCAATCGATGATTTGGCCCGTGCCGCCGGCACGCAGGCCGTGGAGGAGTAGACCATGAATCCCATTACCATGAAGCTCGTCGTCGATGATCTGATTTTGCAGGCTCTGCGCGAGGACATCACGTTTGAGGACGTGAGTACGGCGAGCGTGTGCCCTACGGCGCGCCCCGCTACCGTTGAGCTCATCGCCAAGGCCGATGGCATCATCGCCGGCTTGGATGTGTTCGCTCGCACTTTTGAGCTGCTGGATCCGCAGAGCTCGGTGCTGTTTGATGTCGCGGACGGCGACGAGGTGCACGCCGGCGACCACGTGGGCCAGGTGCGCGGCGACGCGCGCGTATTGCTTTCGGGCGAGCGCGTGGCGCTCAACTACCTGCAGCGCATGAGCGGCATCGCTACTTACACGCATCGGATGGCGGCTGCGCTCGAGGGCACCAAGACCGTGCTTGTCGACACGCGCAAGACCACGCCGGGCATGCGTGTCTTCGAGAAGGCCGCAGTCGAGATCGGCGGTGGCAGCAACCACCGCTATAACCTGTCGACGGCTGTCATGCTCAAGGACAACCACATCGACGCCGCCGGTGGCGTGGCGCGCGCGATTGAGATGGCGCGCGCCCATGCGTCGTTTACCGCGACGGTCGAGATTGAGTGCGAGAACCTGGACATGGTACGCGAGGCCGTGGAGGCCGGTGCCGACATCATCATGTTCGACAACATGACCCACGATGACATGGCTACTGCGATTGAGCTTATCGCCGGTCGTGCCAAGACCGAGTGCTCGGGCAACGTAGACGCCGACAACATTCGTGCCCTGGCCGACCTGGGTGTTGACTATATTAGTTCGGGCGCTCTGACGCACTCTGCGCCGATCCTCGACCTCTCGCTTAAGCACCTGCGTCTGCTGGACGGTAAATAATGAATGCCCGCGAGCGTCGCCGTGCCATCATGGCCGTGCTCGAGGGGGCCAAAGAACCTGTCTCGGGCAGTGCGCTTGCCCGCGAGGTGGGCGTGAGCCGTCAGGTCGTGGTGCAGGACATCGCCCTGCTGCGCGCCGACGGGCACGATATCGTCGCCACCAATCGCGGCTATGTACTACAGGAGGCCCCCAGCAGCCCCGCCGTGCCCACGCGCTTGGTCAAGGTTCGCCACAGCGTTGAGCAGGCAGGCGATGAGCTCACGAGTATCGTCGACGCCGGCGGCGCCGTGCTCAACGTGATCGTCAATCACCGCGTGTACGGTAAGATCACAGCCGACCTGGACATTCGCAATCGTCGCGATGTTGAGCGCTACCTGCACGATATCGAGAGCGGCAAGAGCTTTCCACTATTAACGGTGACGAGCGGCTATCACTTCCATCGCATTGCGGCAGAGGATGAGCAAACCCTCGACGAGATCGAGGCCATGCTCAAGGAGAAGGGCTACCTTGCCGATTTAATGCCCTACGAGGATGATTTGTCCTAGAACACATGCAAAAGGAGGCCTCCGCGGCGATGCGGAGGCCTCCTTTTTGTGCACGGTGTACTTGTGAGTGTGCAAGTGGGGGAGTTGTTACTCCTCGACGATCTCGGTGATCGCGCCGGCGGGGCAAGCGTCCTGGCAAGCGCCACAGGCGACGCAGGAATCCTCGTCAGCGACGGTAGCGACGTCCTGGAGCTCCAGAACACCAGCGGGGCAGGAGTCGACGCAAACGCCACAAGCGATGCACTCGTCGGCATCAATTACGGGATGAGCCATGGTAGTTTCCTCTCTGTTGACCGACGCTACAGGCGATGCGCGCCGGTTTGATTCGGGCAAAAACATACCACGGGAGCGACCGTTTGCAATACCCTCTGACCGGCATCTTCATACCGTTCGCCGAGTATGCCACGGCTTACTAAAAAACATGCAGGTGAGGCCGTTGAGCTGCGCAAATGTTAGCTACAGGTGACTTGAAATAAAGGGCGATTGAGTGTGCTTGCGGAAACCGCATCCCATTATTTGGCCGAAAAACGGGTCGAACTTTCCCCAGGGAAGCCCGGGGCCGCCATGTGCGCTCCCAAGCCCAAACCTCAGCCATCTCTACATAGATCTCAATAGATCTGCCGAGAACTCAAACAGTGCATTTACCTGCGCATTTGAGAACCTAAACTCTCAGAGATAAGAAATCTTATATGAATTGACTTAGATTTTGTATATTCCGGCCCATAAGGGGATACACTACATCCTGAAAGACAAGCCGAAGCGCCGCGCGACAGACCGTCGAGGCGGCGCGAACGCACAAGAGAGAGGGAATTTCTAATGAGTAAGATTCTTGGTATCGACCTTGGTACTACTAACTCCGCTATGGCCGTCCTCGAGGGCGGTTCTCCGACCATTATCGTGAACGCCGAGGGCGACCGCACCACCCCGTCCGTCGTGGGCTTCCGTGCCGACGGCGACCGCGTCGTGGGCAAGGCCGCTAAGAACCAGGCGGTCACCAACCCCAAGAACACCGTGTTCTCCATCAAGCGCTTCATGGGCCGCAAGTACTCCGAGTGCACCTCCGAGATCAAGACCGTGCCGTATGAGGTCAAGGAGGGCCAGGGTGGCCGTGCCGTCGTCGACATCGAGGGCAAGGACTACACCGCCGAGCAGGTGAGCGCCATGACGCTCGCAAAGATGAAGGCTGACGCCGAGAAGTATCTGGGCGAGACCGTCACCGACGCCGTCATCACCGTCCCGGCCTACTTCAACGACGCCCAGCGTCAGGCCACCAAGGACGCCGGACAGATCGCCGGACTCGACGTCAAGCGTATCATCAACGAACCCACCGCGGCTTCCCTTGCCTACGGTTTTGACAAAAAGGCCAACGAAAAGATCGTCGTGTTCGACCTCGGCGGCGGCACGTTCGACGTGTCCATCCTCGAAGTGGGCGACAACGTGGTTGAAGTGCGCGCCACCAACGGCGACACCTTCCTCGGCGGCGAAGACTTCGACCAGCGCGTCATCAACTATCTGGTGGAAGAATTCAAGAAGGAACAGGGCATCGACCTTGCCAAGGACAGCATGGCTCTTCAGCGTCTGAAAGACGCCGCAGAAGCCGCCAAAAAGGAACTGTCCACGTCGATGGAATCCGAAATCAACCTGCCCTTCATCACGGCTGACCAGACCGGGCCCAAGCACATGCTCATCAAGCTGTCCCGCGCCAAGCTGGAACAGCTGGTGTCCGACCTCGTGCAGAAGACGCTGGAACCCTGCCGCAAGGCGCTGGCCGACGCCGGTTTGAAGCCTTCCGACATTGATGAAGTGCTGCTGGTCGGCGGCATGACCCGTATGCCTCTGGTCCAGAAGACCGTGGCCGACTTCTTCGGCAAGGAACCCAACCGTTCCGTGAACCCCGATGAAGTGGTCGCCATGGGCGCCGCCATTCAGGGCGGTATCCTCGCCGGCGACGTGAAGGACGTGTTGCTCCTCGACGTGACCCCGCTTTCCCTCGGCATCGAAACCATGGGCGGCGTGTTCACCAAGCTGATCGATCGCAATACGACCATCCCGACCCGCAAGAGCCAGACCTTTACGACCGCCGCGGACAACCAGCCCTCCGTGTCCATCCACGTGCTGCAGGGCGAACGTCCGATGGCCGCCGACAACATGACGCTGGCCCGTTTCGACCTGACCGGCATTCCTCCGGCACCGCGCGGCGTGCCGCAGATTGAAGTGGCCTTCAACATCGACGCCAACGGCATCGTGAACGTGTCCGCCAAGGATCTCGGCACGGGCAAGGAGCAGTCCATCCAGATCACCGCTTCGTCCGGCCTCTCCGATGCCGACATCGAAAAGCTGGTGAAGGAAGCCGAAGCCCATGCGGCCGACGACAAGAAGAAGCAGGATCTCATCAGCGCCATCAAGCGCGTGTCCCTCGTGGCCGAACGCAACGCTCCGATCCGCATGGCCTTCACCAGCCAGGAACTCACGCTGACCGCAGGCTCGGTGGATGAAGCCCAAGCCAAGGAGATCCTCGACATCGACATGGATGGCGAAGACATCACCGTGGCCTTCAATCCCGCCTACCTGATCGAAGGCCTGAGCGCCATCAGCGAGCCGTTCGTACGCATGAAGATGACCACCGCGGTCAAGCCGGTGGAATTCAACGGCCAGCAGGAATCGAATTCCGAAGAATCCATGGACTACCGCTACCTGCTCGTGCCGATGCGCTTCAACAGCTGAACTAAGCTGACCTACACGAAAACGCAGATACATCGCAAAAAATAGGGCTGAACATGGCTGTTATTGCCAGTTCAGCCCATTTGCATGATTAATTGCGATTATTTACGTAAGAAATTCGCACTATCTCAAGGATCTTGCATGTATATTTCCCGACTGGCACTCGACCACTACCGATCGTGGGAACATTGCGTGCTCGATTTCAAACCGGGAATCAACATTCTGCAAGGTGCCAACGGACTCGGCAAAACCAATATCGTGGAAGCCATCGAAGTGCTTTCCACAGGATCCAGCCATCGCGCGTCATCATCACTGCCATTAATCGAAAAAGGGT
>UQMY01000027.1 GCA_900542325.1 uncultured Collinsella sp.
CGGGGTTGTTGCCGAGGGCGTTGCCGCCAAGGGCGACGACAATACGATCGGGCTTTCCGTACGGTTTACTCATAGTGTTCGTTCACTTCCCAGCTACTAGCGAAGCGTCGCGTACATCATGGCCTTAATGGTATGCATGCGGTTCTCGGCCTCCTGGAACACGCGAGACTGCGCGCTCTCAAAGACCTCGTCGGAAACCTCCATCTCGGTCACGCCGAACTTCTCGGCAATCTCGGCGCCGATGGTGGTCTGCGTATCGTGGAAGCTCGGCAGGCAGTGCATAAAGATGGCGCCGGGGTTTGCCTTGGCCATGACCTCGGGCGTTACTCGATAGGGAGAGAGAAGATCGATTCGGCTCTTCCACAGCTCCTCAGCCTGGCCCATACCGACCCAAACGTCCGTATAGATCACGTCTGCATCCTTGACGCCCTCGTCGATATCCTCAGTGAGCTGGATCGTGCAGCCATTCTGAGCGGCGATCTCCTGGCAGCGCTCAAGAAGCTCGGGATCGAAGTGCGTGGCGCCCTCGACATCGCCCTTGGGTCCGCAGGAGCAGAAGTTAATGCCGAGCTTGGCGCAGATAACCATCAGGGAGTCGCTGACGTTGCCCTGCTCCTTGCCCATATAGGTGAGCTTCATGCCGCGCGTGTCGCCAAACTCCTCACGCATGGTAAGAATGTCGGCAAGGGCCTGGGTAGGATGGTACTCGTTGGTCAGACCGTTCCAGACGGGAACGCCAGCCTTGGCGGCAAGCTCCTCGACGATCGACTGGTCGGAGCCGCGATACTCAATACCGTCATACATGCGACCGAGCACGCGGGCGGTATCCTCGATGGACTCTTTCTTGCCCATCTGCGACGAGCCGGGGTCGAGGTAGGTCACGCCCATACCCAGGTCCATACCGCCGACCTCGAAGGCACAGCGCGTGCGCGTGGAGGTCTTCTCAAACAGCAGGACAATGTTCTTGCCCTCGAGAAAGCGGTGCGGATAACCGGCGCGCTTCATATCCTTGAAGTTCTTTGAGAGGTCGAGCATGTACTCGATTTCCTCGGGCGTAAAGTCAAGCAGGGTAAGAACGCTTCGACCAGAAAGATTAAGAGCCATGATTTGAGTCCTTTCGATTGTTGGAACACACAAGGAGGGATGGGCGGCGCAGACGCACACGCGCCGCCCAGATACGCTAACGCTGACTAGATTTCCTCACGCCAGAACGGCATGGTCATGCAGCGCGGGCCGCCGCGACCGCGAGAAAGCTCCTCGGAGGGAGCGACGAGCAGCTCGACGCCAGCCTTGTAAAGAGCATCGTTGGTGACAACGTTGCGCTCATACACGCAGACCTTGCCCGGTGCGACCGCAAGAGTGTTGGAACCATCGTTCCACTGCTCACGGGAGGCCTCGATCGGATCGCCGCCACCGCACTCAATCATGGTGATATGGTCCATACCCGTCGCAAGCTCGAGGATATGCTGCAGGGTGCCCTCGAGTTCCTCGATATGCACCTCCCCCTCTGCATCGCCCTTGGTCAGGCGGTAGGCACGAAGCGTCTGGTAGATGCCGGGATAGACCGTGAACTTATCGCGATCGACCTGCGTGCAGACGGTGTCGAGGTGCATGTAGGCGTAGCCGTGCGGGATCTTGATGGCATAGATGTTCTCGATCTCGGCCTCATCGGAACCCCAGAACATATTCTTGGCGAGCTCATCGATGGCCGCAGTCTGGGTGCGCTCGGAAATACCGATGGCGAGCGTCTTGGCGTTGATGTTGAGGATATCGCCGCCCTCGATATGCCACTCGCTGTTGTGGTCGTACCAGATGGGGCTACCGGCGTAATCGGGATGGTTGCGCAGCACCGTTTCGTAGAAGATTACCTCGCGGTTGCGCTGATTCCAGTACATGCGGTTCATGGTAGCGCCCTTGCCCACGACAGCCAGAGGGTCACGGGAGAAATACGAGGCCGGCATGGGGAACAGCACCATATCGTCAGCCTTCAACTCCTCGCCGTCCATACTGGCAAGAGAACCGCCAACCTTGGGGATCTCGAGGTCGCGAACGTAGAGGCCGCCCATGGCAGCAAGGACAAACTCCTTGTTGTCCTTAATCGAATCAAGCTTCTCGACAACGGCCTGGCGAAGGGCCGCGTTGGAGATGCCGGACTCACCCATGAACTTCGTCATGAACTCTGCGCGAGTGCCCTCGACTTTGTCAAACGTCTCAGCGAGCAGCTCTTCCATATAGACGACCTCGGCGCCAGCGCCGCGAAGAAGGTCGGTAAACTGATCGTGCTCTTTCTGGGCATAGTCCAGATAGAACGCGTCGTGAATCCAAACGCGGTCGAAATCCTCCGCCTTCATGTTTACAAGATCCATACCGGGGCGATGGACGCACACCTTCTTGAGGGCGCCAATCTCGCTATGAACGTTCAGTCCTTTGTTCATCTCTATCCTTCTTTCTCACAACTTGTATGTGGGGTTTTGCATTTACGGCAGGGGGATAAGACCCGAAACCGCAGTGAATGCCATGCAGATAACGCTTACGACCAGGAAGAATTTCCAAGCGACCTTCCACCACTGGCCTAGCGGAATCTTGCAGACGCCAAGACCGGCAACGAGCATCGCGCTTGTTGGCGAAATGAGAGACATGGCCGCGCTACCCATGGAAAGACCAGTAACTGCGGCCTCGGGGTTTAAGCCCATCAGCTCAACAAGCGGGCCGAAAATGGGAATCGTAAGCGCAGCGATGCCTGAGGAGCTCGGAACGAGGATCGACAGAAGGTTATCCACGACATAGAGAATGCTCGTAAAGATAACTGCCGGAACTCCGGAGAGAGCCGTGGCGAGCGTGTTGAGAATCGTATCGATGATGAGGCCGTCATTGGCGATTACGAGGATTCCGCGGGCGAGGCCAACAACGATGGCAGAGAACGCGAAGTCTGCAATTCCCTTAACGAACTCGCCAGCGATCTCCTTCTCATTCATCCCGGAAACAACACCCGAAAGAAGAGCCATGGCCAAGAAAATCGCAGAGATCTCGTTCATGTACCAGCCCTGGGTTACCAGACCCCAAATGATAGCGCCAAGTCCAAGCACGAAAATAACCATGACGGCTTTTTGCCTAGCGGTGAACTCGCTATCGAGGAGATTCTCGTCCGCGCCAAACTCTTTGCGCTTCTCGATATCATCGTGGAAAGCTGGGGATACCTCGGGATTCTTCTTAACCTTGAGGGCATACATCACAACCCATGCGATGGCAACTGCAGTGAGCACGACAAGGGCGATAGTACGCAACCAAAGCTGGGGGTTGCCCTGGATGCCGAGGATGCCCTGGGAAATCAGGACGTTGAACGGGTTAACGGTAGATGCGATGTATCCGATACGGGCACCCACAAACACCGTCATGAACGCTGTAATTGAGTCGAAGCCCATGGCCATCATGATCGGCATAAGAATCGCAAAGAACGGAAGCGTCTCCTCTGCCATACCAAAGGTGCTGCCGCCCAAGGCAAAAAGCACCATTAGGATCGGAATGATGAGGACGTCCTTGCTCTTGAACTTCTTCACCACTCGGGCGACGCCGCTCGTGATGGCTCCGGTCGCCGTGATGACCTGGAAGGAACCTCCCACGATCATAATGAATGCAACGACCTCGACCGCTTGCTGGATGCCGATCGCAGGGGCCTCAAGTACTTCGAAGATGCCTTGGCGAAGATCGACCTCGTTGCCGTCCTCGTCCGTATAGACCTTATCGACAGGCTCATAGGTGCCCGAGACTGTTACCTCGCGACCGTTAACCTCCTGGCGCTCAAACGAGCCCGAAGGCACGACCCAGGTCAGAACGGCAAATACGGCCATCAAGACGAGAATGATGGTGTACACGTGCGGGACTCGAAGAGTGCGCTTCTTTTCTGTCTCTGCCATCTCTCCTCCTTAATTCAGGGGTTTTTCGTTGCCGGCAAAGCCATTGTGTCATCGCGCAAAACATCCTTCCGTCTCTTCGCCCGTCAACGAAGCGCATCGACCCGTAAACGGATTCCAGATTGATGTAATTCGTCAATTGTCTCTTTAAATAGATGTTTAACATCAATTACTAGCCTTGTTCATGCCATTCTCCTGTGACAAATATGATGTAAATTGAATCAATCTCGTAATGTGCCACTATGGAAGCAATCAATACTCATCGCCAAAGCGAGGTCTTATGTCCGCACTACATGTTCAAAACGAAATAGGAAAGCTAAAAAAGGCCCTCCTGCACTGCCCCGGCTCCGAAACGCGCAATTACCCCGACGGGCAGTTCAATCAAGTCTTTACGCTACGCCCGTCTAGCAGCTCATTCGATCTTGAAAAGGCTCTCAAGGAGCATCATGCTTACTCGACGATGCTCGAGCGCGAAGGAGTAGAGATTCTCTATCTTGAAAACCTTCTTACCGAAGCCCTTGATGCGACAGACCAAGCGCGTCGCTCCTTTATCGATAGCTTCATTAGAGAATGCGGCGGGTGCGGCATTGAGCTCGAGTCCGCTATTCGCGATTACCTCGAGCACATCGAGGGCTCCCGCGCTCTGGCCCAAGCGGCCGTCAACGGCATCCGTTATTCCCAGGTCTTCGATACGGATAAGGAGATATTCAGCCTCGCAAAACTGACGGGAGATGCATACTCGCCCGACGACCTTCTCGTAAGCCCCCTTAACACCATGTGGTTCACACGCGACCCGGCGAGCGTCATCGGCGAAGGCGTCACACTCAACCATATGTACTGGCCGGAGCGCAACCGTGAGGTTATCGCCTACAAAACGATTTTTACATATCACCCAGATTTCCGCGAGGCTCCTCAGTTCTTCAAGCATGAATCGACTTACCACTTTGAAGGCGGCGACCTGCACAACCTCAACTGCGAAAACGTAGCCGTTGGAATCTCCCAACGAACCGAGCCAGCGGCGATAGACACCCTAGCAAATAACTTGCTCTGGGATGAGAACTCTGCTATTGAGTCCGTATGGGCCATACAGGTCCCCTACGATGACCTCTGTATCCATCTCGACACATATTTCGCTCGCGTTGGCTACGAGACATTCCTCGTTGACCGTGAGCTTCTCGATCAAGCACGGGTCTACCGCATTACACGGGGCAGATCGGAAAGGACAACCCGGGCGCGTCATGTCGAAGGCGGTCTGAAAGAAGCGCTGAGATTAGCTCTGGGCTCAAATTCGTTGCAATTTATCTTTTGCGGTGGCTCAAATCCCGGAGCAGCAGAGGTCGAAAGGTCCAACAATGCCACAAGCACCCTTTGTTTGGAGCCCGGCAAGGTCTGCGTATACGAAGAAAACGTCAAAACCAACAAAGCGCTGGAGCAGGCAGGTATTGAACTTGTTCCCATCTCTATCTTCGAGCTGACAAACGGCTTTGGCGGTCCCAACTGCCTCTGCCTTCCCCTCGTCCGCACTTCATAAAATGGGAACGGGTCAAAACATAAAGGCGCTTCGCAAGCGCGATCAGCTAACACAGGAGGAGCTCGCGACACTCGTCGGCGTCTCCAAAGAAACGGTATGCCGCTGGGAAAAGGATCGTTATGCAATCCGCCGCTCAACGTTGCTCAAGATAGTATCGACATTTAACCTGCAGCTCGACGACCTCACATCTGAAACCGCAGGGCTTGCCGCAAAGCTCGACCACGAGGGGCGGAAGGGGGAATCCAAAGAAGTTACTACTGATTCCCTTTGCGATGTATTTAAAATCCAGATGACAGGAGGCAGAACGGGACTTAAACAAACCGGAACAACCGCGCTTCCCTCATCCGTATTCAAGAAACATCGCGAGTGCTTCTTTGTTCAAATGGACACATCCGCCATGTCCAAATGCTACCCGATTGGATCCCTTCTCCTCGTGGATCCCAGCCTAAAACCCTGGAACGGATGCTCCGTCCTCGCCTTGGCCGATAATTCGAGAATCGTCATACGGCGTTATAGCACCGGCACGAATACCGTGATGCTCTCATCCCACTCATATCGCACAGCGGAACCGGATATCGTGCTGGACAAACGCCGAATTAGGATTCTGGGAGTCATCGTTTGGTTTCAGGCGTCTCATGATCTGAGCGTCTAATCAAATTTGATCTTGTTTACCTCCCCCATATGCTCACAACTCAATAGCAAAAGCCCCGCAGTCGGAGCGGACTGCGGGGCTCATGAAGAGAGGTAGTTTGTGGGCGCTTTGCCTGGCGCCCACGAGAGAGGCAACAGAGTAGAGACTACTCGTGGATGCGGGTACCGGAGAGGCCGGCCATGGTCTCGGCGGCCTTGTCCAGGGCGCCGATGATGCAGGTGCGGCCCTTGCGGGAACGGGCGAACTTGATGGCGGCGCGGACCTTGGGCTCCATGGAACCCTTGCCGAACTGGCCCTCGTCGGCCAGGCGCTCGGCCTCGTCGGCGGTGAGGTCCTCGAGCTCCTCCTGGTCGGGCTTGCCGAAGTTGATGGCGACATGCTCGACGGCGGTCAGCAGGAACAGGACGTCGGCGTCGCAGTCCTCGGCCAGCAGCTCGCCGCCCAGGTCCTTGTCGATGACGGCGGGAACGCCCTTGTAGCAGCCCTTGTTCTCGTAGTCGCGGACGACGGGGATGCCGCCGCCACCGCAGGCGATGACGATGAACTCGTTGTCGAGCAGGTTGAGGATGGAGTCAGCCTCGACGATCTTCTTGGGATCGGGGGAGGCGACGACGCGACGCCAGCCGCGGCCGGAATCCTCGACGAAGACCTTGGAGGGATCCTCGGCCATGAACTCCTTGGCCTGCTTCTCGGTGTAGAAGGGGCCGATCGGCTTAGTCGGGTTCTTGAACGCGGGATCGTCGGGATCGCACTCGATCTGGGTGACGACGGTGGCGGCGTGCCAACGCTTGTAGCGCTTGTGCATCTCGCGGCCGATGCCCTGCTGCAGGTGATAACCAATGTAGCCCTGGGACATGGCGCCGCACTCGGGCAGCGGCATCTCGGGGGTGCCGATGGCATCGTGGGCAGCGGCGAAGGCGTTCTGGATCATGCCGACCTGCGGGCCGTTGCCGTGGGTGATGATGATCTCGTTGCCCTGCTCGATGAGACCGAGGAGAGCGTGGGCGGTGTTGCTCACGGCCTCGATCTGCTCGACGGGGTTGTTGCCGAGGGCGTTGCCGCCAAGGGCGACGACAATACGATCGGGCTTGCCAAGAGGCTTAGACATTGCTGGAATCCTTTCTGTAAAAGGCCTACAACCCATTAATAACCCGTGTCCGTGCGATACGCGAGTTTATTAAGGTTTATATTCTCTTTATCGCTCATTTTATTCATTTTGAAAATAGTGGAGCGGCGAACGGTCGTTTTTACCCGCTCAGCGTAAAGAAGCCCAGCTCAGGCATATCTAAGCCATTTACGTGCAACTTTATTTAAATAGAGCAGAGATTAGAGCAGATTATGCAAACTATATCTTTGCTAAACACAAAACGGACAGCGCAATATCTTACTCGCACTATACGCGATTCTATACATAAATGAGACGAGTATGCACCCCTGCAAAAACATGGGGCTTTTCATCCAACAGAAAGGATAGTCGATCGTGCTTCACCCTGCGGTAAGCGACTGTGAACAAGTTGCGCTGTGCCCAAGCGTCCAAAAAAATCTAAACAGGGATATTGCTTCGGCTCCCAAGGCGTGATACTTTAGCCAAGTACAGCACGGGCTGGGGCGGCAGGCATCTGTCGTGAAGTTTGGGTTCGGCGACCCCGTGGCTGTCTTCTCCTTTATCCGCCAGCGAGCCCCTTGAGCGACGGATTGAGGAGGTCCTTACTATGACAAAAATGCTCAAGATTACGCTGAATGGTGAGACGTTTCTCGCCGACATGCTCTGGGACAAAGCGCCCGAAGCATGCAGATTGTTCGAAGCGTCCTGTCCGGTCGAGTCGCGCATCTTCTCGGCAAAGATTTGCGATACCGAGGTGACCTATCCCGTATCGGGCCCCATCGCCAACTACGAGCACATCGAGAATCCCGTCTTTAACGAGCCGGCGGGTGCGGTGAGCTGGTACGGCGGCTGGTCTTCGGTCTGTATCTTCTTTGATGTTTGCGAGCCTTTTGGCACCTGCAACATGTTTGCCCGCATCTGCGAGGCCGACCGCGAGCGCTTTGCCACCGCTTGTCGCAACATTTGGGACAATCAGGGCATGTACATCAAAAACGAAATCGTCGAGATCGAAGCGGAGGCCTAAAGATGATGAATATCGACACCCTGCTTGTACTCGACCTTGCAGAGTACACCACTTCGCTAGAAGCCCTTGCCGACCAAATGATGCTTGAGAAGCCGCGCGATATCGACTATATGCGTCGCCGCAAGCTCGACACTGGCCGCGAGTTCGCAGTATGGAACTTTACCATCGGCTACTGCATGAACGCTGCCGACGCCCTTTCGCTCCTGCGCGCCCAGGCAGCCGAGAACGTCAACGGCGACACCGCCGACTTGGCCACCCTCAACAACAGCGCCGCGCGCCTGTGCGACTGGTTCTCGGGAGCCTTCGACGTCACCGGCAAGATGGACGACACGACCGCCATCCTCGCCCGCAGCCGCGACCTCTACGCCCAGGTCGAGACCCATGAGCAGTTTGCCGCCCTCACCCGCGCCACCGAGCGCTATCTGGTCCAGCTGCAATTTTGGGTCGATCGCCAGATTCCCTGGCCGGCCATCAGCGACCTGGTCCACGGCTACCGTCTGCGCACCGAAACCGGCGAGACAAGGTAAACCGGACTAGCAGCACCAACCACACCCCATCACGGGGCCCAAAGTAGTAATCAAGAGGCTGGAGACGCAAGCAACAGCGTCCCCAGCCTTTTTGCATGGCACCGCGCCGGCTCGATGGCTTTGAGACCTAAGCGAATCTTTGCTATCTGCCAATTTCTGTATGATTTGGGTCATTTCTATCTGCCAATTTTTGCACTTTTAGGGGCAATCCTATCTACCATTTTTTGTCATTTAGGAGTTTTAATGCCACCCAGTAAGATCATTGATGGGCTTTTGAACTGGCAAAACAACTCCAATAAGGCGTTGCTTGTTATCAGCTCCCCCTCTATACCCAGAGAAGCGCGTGGTTTCGCGGCAATGCCGCGAAACAGCAACCGGGACAAAAGGCCCCGCCAACCACGTCCCTCATTCAGCCCCACAATCCGAGGACGTAGTCGTAGCAGGATCTGAGGGCTGACCTTCGCGGACATTCCGCAGGACGAAAGAACCCCCGCCGCACGAAGTGCGCAGCGGGGGTTCTTTCATGTCCGAGGACGTCCGCGAAGGTCAGCCCTCAGATCCTGCGGTGAGAGACCTAGGCCTCGTTGTACACCGTCTTGAGCTTCAGCAGGTGCTGGTAGCGATCCATGGCGGCCTGCTCGTTCTCCTTGAAGAGCTCCTCGGCGCGCTCGGGGAAGGAACGCGTCAGCGAAGCGTAACGGGCCTCGTTCATCAGGAACTCCTGATAACCGCCCGCGGGCTCCTTGGAATCGAGCGAGAACTTCTTGCCGGCAGCAGCCTCGGGGTTGAAGCGGAAGAGGTTCCAGTAACCGCACTCGACAGCCTTCTTCATCTCGGCCTGGCAGTTCTGCATGCCGCCCTTCTTGATGGAGTGCATCTCGCAGGGGCTGTAGCCGATGATGAGGGACGGGCCGTCGTAGGCCTCGGCCTCATGGATGGCCTTGAGGGTCTGAGCCGGGTTGGCGCCCATGGCAACCTGTGCCACGTAGACGTAGCCGTAGCTCATGGCAATCTCGGCCAGAGACTTCTTCTTGGTCACCTTACCGGCAGCGGCGAACTGAGCGACCTGGCCCAGGTTCGAGGCCTTGGAGGCCTGACCACCGGTGTTGGAGTAGACCTCGGTATCGAAGACGAAGACGTTGACATTGTGGCCGGAAGCCAGGACGTGGTCCAGGCCACCGAAGCCGATGTCGTAGGCCCAGCCGTCGCCGCCGAAGATCCAGAAGGACTTCTTGGTGAGGTAAGCCTTGTCGGCGAGGATCGCCTTGGAAGCGTCGCAGCCGCACTTCTCGAGCTCGGCAACGTAGGCAGCGGCAGCGGTCTTGGAAGCCTCGGCGTCGTTGACGGAGTCGATCCAAGCCTGGCCGGCGGCCTTGAGCTCGTCGGACGGACCATCGGCAGCGATGATGTCCTGGGTGGCGGCGATCAGCTTGTTCTGGACGGCCTCGTAACCGACAGCCATGCCCAGACCGTGCTCGGCATTGTCCTCGAACAGGGAGTTGTTCCACGCCGGGCCGTGACCGTCCTTGTCCTTGCAGTAAGGAGCGGTGGCAGCGGGGTTGCCCCAAATGGAGGAGCAGCCGGTGGCGTTGGAGATGAACATGCGGTCGCCGGCGACCTGGGTCACCAGACGTGCATAGGCGGTCTCGGCGCAGCCGGCGCAGGAGCCGGAGAACTCCAGGTAAGGCTGCTTAAACTGGCTGCCCTTGACGTTGGCCGCGATGAGCTCCTTCTTCTCGGAGACGTTCTCGACCATGTAGTCCCAAACGGGCTGCTGGTCCATCTCCTGCTCGGTGGGAACCATCTCGAGGGCGCCCTTGGGGCAGACCTTGACGCAGTTGGTGCAGCCCATGCAGTCGAGCGGGGACACGGCCATGGTGAACTTCATGCCCTTGGCCTTGGGGCCCATAGCGTCGAGCGTGCGGGTAGCCTCGGGCGCGGCGGCAGCCTCGTCCTCGGTCATCGCGAACGGACGGATGGTGGCATGCGGGCACACATAGGCGCACTGGTTGCACTGGATGCACTTGGTCTCGTCCCAGTGGGGAACGACCACGGCGACGCCGCGCTTCTCGTATGCGGAGGCGCCCAGCTCAAACTGGCCGTCGGCGCAATCGACAAAGGCGGAAACGGGCAGGCTGTCGCCATCCATGCGATCGATGGGCTCGAGCAGGTTCTTGACCTGCTGAGCGATGGCGGACTTGGTCTCCTCGGAGAGCTCGACGGGAGCGGCATCCTCGGCGGTAGCCCAGTCGGCCGGAACCTCGAACTTACGGAAGGCGGTAGCGCCAGCATCGATGGCCTTATGGTTGGCGTCGACGATGGCCTGGCCCTTCTTCATGTAGGACTTGGTAGCCGCGTCCTTCATGTACTGCAGGGCGTCCTCGGCGGGCAGGACCTTGGCCAGCGCGAAGAAGGCGGACTGGAGCACCGTGTTGGTGCGCTTGCCCATGCCGACCTTGGCGGCCAGGTCGATAGCGTCAATCAGGTAGACGTTGACGTTGTTGTTCGCGATGTAGCGCTTGGCCACGGCGGGCATGTGCTCGGCGAACTCCTCGTCGCTCCACTGGCAGTTGACCAGGAAGGTTCCACCCGGCTTGACGTCGCGGACCATCTTGAAGCCCTTGACGATGTAGCTGGGGTTATGGCAGGCGACAAAGTCGGCCTTGGTCACGTAGTACGGCGAACGGATCGGGGAATCACCAAAGCGCAGGTGCGAGACGGTGACGCCGCCGGTCTTCTTGGAGTCGTACTGGAAGTAGGCCTGGACGTATTTGTCGGTGTGGTCGCCGATGATCTTGATCGAGTTCTTGTTGGCGCCGACGGTACCGTCGCCACCCAGACCCCAGAACTTGCACTCGATGGTGCCAGGGGCTGCGGTGTTGGGCGCATCCTCGGCCTCAGGCAGGCTCAGGTTGGTCACGTCGTCGACAATGCCGATGGTGAACTCGCGCTTGGGCTCGTCCTTCTTGAGCTCCTCAAAGACAGCAAATGCGGACGCGGGAGGCGTGTCCTTGCTGCCCAGGCCGTAACGGCCGCCGACGACCTTGATGCCCGTCTTGCCAGCCTCGTAGAGAGCGGAGACGACGTCCTGGTAGAGCGGCTCGCCGATGGAACCCGGCTCCTTGGTGCGGTCCATGACGGCAATCTTTTTGACGGTCTCGGGGAGAACGTCGACGAAGTGCTTGATAGAGAACGGACGGAACAGACGAACCTTGACCAGGCCGACCTTCTCGCCGTGAGCGTTGAGGTAGTCGATGACTTCCTCGAGCACGTCGCAGAAGGAGCCCATGCACACGACGACGCGATCAGCATCGGGAGCGCCGTAGTAGTTGAACAGGCCGTAATCGGTGCCGAGCTTCTCGTTGATCTTCTTCATGTAGCCCTCGACGACGGCGGGAAGCTCGTCGTAGACCTTGTTGCAGGCCTCACGGTTCTGGAAGAAGATATCGCCGTTCTCATGGCTGCCGCGGGTGTGCGGGTGCTCAGGGTTGAGCGCATGGTCGCGGAAAGCCTGGACGGCGTCCATGTCGCACATCTCGGCAAGATCCTTGTAGTCCCACATGGCGACCTTCTGGATCTCGTGGCTGGTGCGGAAGCCGTCGAAGAAGTTAAGGAACGGGGTCTTACCCTCGATGGCGGCAAGGTGAGCCACCGGCGAGAGGTCCATGACCTCCTGGACGTTGCCCTCGGCGAGCATGGCGAAGCCGGTCTGACGACAGGCCATGACGTCGGAGTGATCGCCAAAAATGTTCAGGGCGTGGGAAGCGACGCAACGCGCGGAGACGTGGAAGACGCCCGGGAGCTGCTCGCCCGCGATCTTGTACATGTTCGGGATCATCAGGAGCAGACCCTGAGAAGCCGTGTAGGTGGTGGTCAGAGCACCGGCGCCCAGCGAACCGTGAACGGTACCGGCTGCACCTGCCTCGGACTCCATCTCGACGACCTTGACCGGGGTGCCGAAGATGTTCTTGCGACCCTGGGCCGCCCACTGGTCGACATGGTCGGCCATCGGGCTGGACGGCGTAATGGGATAGATTCCCGCTACCTCGGTGTACGCATACGAAACATATGCGGCCGCCTCGTTGCCGTCCATAGACTTAAACTTACGCGCCATATACCCCTCTCCTCTCATATAGGTATACAGGCCCCGGCGATCGCCGGGATGTTGGCGTGATGGGATTTACGCTGTTGCTTCCAATCATCTGGCAGGCAGGCTCAGCAGCAGGTACGTGGCGTGGAGAGAAGACATGCCGAGGCGAGGGGCAACTGATGCGCCCCACAGACCCGACCGCCCGTCTTGCACATGACCGAGCGCCGCAAAGGCCGCATGCCGGATGCTCCCGGGCACGCCCCGGCGATGGGAAGCGCCCGCAACGGAAATCCGCATGCGGGTTTATTGTACCCCGCCGTCAAGTGTAATTTCGGCAAATATAGGCGGGCGGTAAAGGTTTACCTCGGGTGACTGCCGGGAGCAAAATGATCCCTTGGGGACGGAGGGACCATTTGGCGGGACTGGCTAGAGGGCACCGAAGAGGATGGCGTAGGTAGTGGATTCGCCGAGCTTGAGCTCGTCGCCGGGATTGAGTTGGGCGGAACGGCCGGGCTCGACCTGGGTGCAGACGTTCGTCGCGTCGTTTACCACCACGGTTCCGTTGGTGGACGACAGGTCCTCAACGTACCAGACATTTTGGTCATCGCACCACACGTGGGCATGGCGAGCCGAAACGTCATCGCCCACATCGGTGATGCCGCCCTCCCCCGTTGCCAGCGCGCCGATCTCGACGCCTTCCTCACTCGGCTGAATCCAGCGCGGGACGCTCACCGCGTAGCCGTTTTGCACGCGCAGCAGTCCCAGCGGATGCGCCGGCGCGACCTCGTGCTCGCCCGACTTGGAACCAAGGCGGGCGTGAGAGCAAACGGCATAGGGAACGAATCTTGCGGATGTACTCCTCGACGTCAGGCAGGTAAGCCCCACGAAGTCACCGGGGAGGCCCAAGCGGCCCGGCACCACTTCCAGATTCTGACCAGGGCGAGTCGTTCGCCGGTGGCTGAAGGCTCGCTCCCACCCAAAAGGGGAGATTCGCGTTGTTCCCCAATCGCTCTCGCATCTTTCATTTTGCTCGAGGTGGGCTATAAAAACTTTCCTGGTGAAAGGCGGCGATTGGTTTCCTTTCTTTCTAGAGGAGCGCGCCTGTAATCTGTTTTCATCCTAAATCAAGTTGAGATCGGACCTTCCAGAGGCAAGTCGACTCAAACTGCGAGGCTCCATGTTGGAATAAAGAGCGCTGTCGAAGTGCCAACAACACAAAGCTTGCCAGTCTCAAATAGAACCTTTTGGGAGTCCGATTGGGCCGCACACCGAATCCCCGCTGGTGGTTTTTTATAGCTGCGTAACAATAAACAAGGTTAGTGCCAGTCCAGCATGAAATTGAGGAACGTATGCATTTTTTCTCAGTAAGTGATCGTCGTTACTGCTTCGATGAGGTCACTCGCAATTGCTTTCAGGTTGACCAAGCATCAGAAGATGCGCTTCGCATATTTGAAGCATCGGGAAGAACGGTCAACTCGAAGTTGCTAACAAAGTCACTTGCTGCGAAAGGCTACGACCAAACGACCATAGCAGAACTTGAAGACGACATTGATGAGTATCAACGATTGTCTGAGCGGACTTTCTTAACAAAAGACACGCCTCGAAAACTTAGATCCATCGAACTCCACGTTTCACATGCATGCAACCTTGGTTGTAGTTACTGTTTTGCCGGTAAAGGAGATTATGGAACGTCTCCTCTGCTGATGACAGACGAGATAGCCTTCAAGGCGGTCGACTACCTCGTCGCAAGTTCATCGGAAAACGAAACGCTTGCAATCGTCTTTTTTGGTGGGGAACCCATGATTAACGAGCCGCTGATATGGAAAACGGTCGACTATTCAAAAAGAATATACCCCAATAGAAACTTTACCTATTCTATTACGACCAACGGAACGCTTTTGAATGACACTGCTGTGAATTCTTTCAAGGAGCACGGGTTTTCTGTTCTGATTAGTCTCGATGGTACAGGATGCAAGCACGATGCATCGCGCCCGTACAAGACGGGAGGCGGCTCTTTCTCCGATATCGACAAAAACGTTCGTCGTTTTTCCGAGTCGTTCCCCTTCGGCGCAAGAGCGACCTTAACAAATAATAACTGTAACCTTGTTGAAGACTATCTTCAGTTTAAAGAGATGGGCTTCAGAAGGATTTACTTCTCGCCCGTGAGCTCATTCGATGAGAATATCAAACTCGACGAACACTCATTAAACAAAATCAGGGCGGGCCTAATAGATTTGGCGGATCAATATCTCAAACAGATTGATCAAGGGGAAAAGCCCTTGTTTAGAACATTGAAAACTGCAGTTGATTTGATTATGAGCAACAGGATCGCCTTTGTCGGATGCGGGGCTGGCAGGCGTTTTATTTCCGTGACTCCCGAAGGGGACGTATACCCCTGTCACAGGTTTGTCGGGATGATGCGATTCAAAATGGGCAACATCGTCACCGGAATTGACGAAACTAGGTATATTGAAAACTGGAGTCAGGGTGTCGAAAAAAGAATTGACTGTACGGACTGTTGGGCTCGGTCTTTCTGTGGTGGGGGCTGTAGCTGGGAGGCTGCAGACGAGCACGGCTACTTGCCCAAGAGTCTACACCCTGCATCATGTGAATATAGAAAAATGTGCTACGAGATGGCTTTTGACCTTATTTCCCGCCACTCATCTTCGCAGGAGAAAAATCAACGAGAAGCTACTGTATCGGAATAAGCGGTTCAGCGCATTGCTGTCACCATTGTGGAGGTGTTCGTTCTTCTGATTACCGTCTGCGAAGCTTATTGCTACGTTCGCCGAAACCATTCTAGAAATATGGTGAACTAGACATCTTGGTTTGTTATACACAATATTGAGGTTTTTCTGCACTCAAAGGGAGGTAGTCGTGAAGCATATTCATCCGATTAATCCAGGAAGTGGCGACGAGGCAGGCGTGAAGCCGATGTCTTTTGACTGCCTCTTGGGCATTACTGACATCTGTACTGTTTATGATAAAGCAGATGGCTGTGGTGCATACGATTACTGCGACTATGACATGGATGGCGGCAGCATCTGCGTTGTAGATCACTGTGGCATTGATCAAACGTAGTCTCTAATTGGATTAAGGTGAGGAGCTGTTATGAAGCATATCCATCCTGTTGGTTCAAATGAACATACTCCCGTTGAGCCTTGTTGTCTTGGAGTTGATATATGCAATTTTTACGACATCGCCGAGTGCCCTGTTGCGGATTGGTGCTATGTCGATAAAGAATCAAGCTGTGTTTTGCCAGCAGATTGGTGCGATCCAGTTGACGAGTAGTTTTTGTGTCTAGGAACTATTTGGTCCAATTCAAAATAAGATGGGGACAAATACCAAAATCTCGTGTCTGGGAGGAGTTATGCCATTATTGCAAGGTCTCGTTGGATTAACCTTTGTACTTGCTTTATATCTGGCACCTTTTTTATTGTTATTCTTCATTATCCGATTCTTTCTTCGGAAAAAATAGGAGTATCACGCAAACATTAGCGTAGCTTTCTTCCAATATGAGCCGAGCATTGGCAAGTGGAATAAGAAGCCCGACCGTTCGTCACATGAAAGTGATCGGACGGGTCTCTCAATTTAACCCGGGCCGCCACCCATAGCGGCTTTCCGGGCGTATTTTCGGTGCAAAGCAATCGTCAGTTTAATCCTATGCGTCGATACCGCATTTCATTTGTTCGGCTCGTATTCTACGGCCTTGTAACCCTCGCACTCTCCGGCAAACGGATTGAACACGAAGGCAGAGATGATGTGTGCGTGGACATCGAGGCTGCTGTAGGCAACATACTGGGGCATGGACCCCCGCTGCGCGTGGCATGCGGCCCGGCATATTCATTGCCGTCCAACCCCGTGTAGTTGCAGCAAAGGGTGGAACCTCAATGCTCAGCTCATGTTGTCCGTGGGACACGAGAATTGTAAGTACACTTTGGTGTGATTCTCACGATGATACTGAGCCACCTGGAATAAGATACGTCGCGACAACACTTCGCTTCACCTCTGTCTCGACAAGACAACGTAGACTAAAGTTTCCTT
The DNA here is from genome assembly GCA_900542325.1 of uncultured Collinsella sp. Classification (GTDB taxonomy): domain Bacteria; phylum Actinomycetota; class Coriobacteriia; order Coriobacteriales; family Coriobacteriaceae; genus Collinsella. The sequence continues at coordinate 16,885 of UQMY01000027.1, forward strand.
TAGTAAGAGAATGAGAACTATATCTGAAAGCGTTGCGATGGCGTGAAGGCACCGAGTCCGAACCGACTGAATGCTACGTGCATCTGCATCGCTTTTTTGTTATCTCTGTCAGTTGGGTAGCACTACACTTGTCAGCATTTACCCCGGTACATGCTGCCTAAATCCACTACCCCTTCTACCGCGCCGACCATCTCGTCATCGTGAGAGACAATGATGATCAGCTGGCTTTGCTTGTTGCGCTTAACATAGGCCGCAAGCTCGGCGCGGCTTACAGCGTCTAACCCAGTCGTGGGCTCGTCGAGTACCAAAACTGACGACTTGCGTGAAATCGCCGACCATAAGTACACTCGGCGCAGCTCACCGCCCGAAAGCGCGGAGCAACGTTTCCCGAGCAACTCCTTCACGCTGTTTTCCAGCGAAAGTAGGCCATCTACACCCCGGTGATAGGAAGAAAAGGGCGTGTCGAAATACTCTAACAGCTCTTTCACCGTTTCGTCCGGCGCGAAGCACGACTGTGGGCAGCACGATATCTCTCTCGCACGTATGTAATCCAAGTCGCATTCTTCGATTGGCACGCCGTTGTATTTTACTTTGCCTTTCGATGAGTATAGCCCGAGCATCAAGTAAAGAAGTGACGTCTTGCCTCTTCCGTTTTCCCCAACTATGCAATATGTACCAGGACCGGAAAACTTGAAAGAAAACCCGCCGAGGACCTCTCGGACAGATCCGTCTGGAAGGGCAACCGAGAATTCCAAATCAGATACCGAAATGTCATTTATTTCATCGAGTTTAGCCAAATCGGTCCGATTCCACCCCGATCTCTCCTTTTCTCTCGTCGCGATAGCCGTCCTATCCCATGATGCTTTGGCATCTTGATAGGATTTGAACAATGACATCATACTTTTCAAAGTCTTAAAGAGAACCGCGAAGTATGTACCGATGATAGTGTACTCGCCTATTGACATAGTTCCGTTAATGATTCGTACTCCGGAAACAACAAGTATCACCGCTTGAAACAACGCTGCGAAAAGACCATCGAGCGATGTCAGAGAATATGATAGCTTTCCGGAGCGCAAAACTTTGGGAAAATAGCTCTTAAACCCAGCGTCGAGCGCTTGTTCGCTCTTGCCGTACGAAGATGTCAGTTGAATGTTGAGAATCTGATTAAGCTGCGATGCAATTGCGGCGTAAAAGGCGCTGTCCGCCTCTTTCTTCTCATACGTGACCCTATACAAAAGTTTCCTCAACCCAGTAATTACACAGAAATACACGATGAGGAGAATGATGGAAAACACCGCGAGAGTTGAATCAATTGACCATATGATAAGCAATACGATGGGAATGGCTACAATGGACAGCGGCGCACTGATAAAATTCGCCAAAACGAAGGATGAGACCACGCTAGAGTCGGAAATAATCCGTTGCGTTGTATAGGCTGGATCGATGGTCCGACTCACCAAGTAATCGTCTCTTTCAAAACGCAAGACGGCCTCCCTGAGAAGATCAAAGGAAAGTCTCGTGGTTATGCGAATGGAAAGTGTTCCTGCAAAATAAGTAAAGAGGGTGGAGAAAACTCCTATTGACGCAACCAGGAGCGCGAAGAGTACGGCGTCTCTTTCGCTGCGGTTACCGAGAAGAAAATCTAAGAATTTCCCGTTCACGTATGGCATGGCATAGGAGAGAGCGGTTCCAATCACCGTGATAGCAATGAAGACGAAAGCCCCTTTTGCTCTGATGAACCTCGAGAGAACGCATCGAATCAAGGAAGGCCCCAATCTACCCGCCACAAAACATCAATCACTGATACCTTACACCTCAACACAACAGGAGCGAAGATTTGCCAATGAGACTGCTTTAAGATTGCCTTGGGCCAATACGATCTCAAGCTCTTCCTACAAGAGAGTCGGAATCGGACATCTCCTCCGACGAACCTGGCAATCGGGCGGTTGAAATATCTTTTTCAACCGCCCGATTGCCACAATAGATTTGAGCATCCGCCCACAAACGTCCGCGTTTTATACCCATCAAATCCTTTGCCTTTTGTCGTCTAGACTAGAAAAATCGCTCGAAATAACGCAACCGGCCTGCTCGCTTGAAGAAACCTAAGCCCGTAACGTAGATGTGCAAACTTCCGAAACGCCTTGCGCGGCATAGTGCGTATAAACTTCGTCAACCGCCTCAGAAATATCTGAGTATCGCGCCGGGTCAAAAGCATACGATGTCGCAGCTATACCCTGCACCCATTCGGAACGCGGATTAATTGAATAGCCACACAGCATCATCATACATGCATCTAGACCTGATTTCCCAAGTATCCGACGTATTGATGAGAGCATCGCGGGTCGCCCCCGCACCATCGTCGTCACCCCTATTAGCAGTATTTACCGTTTTTCTCTAAATGCGTATCGCCACCCTTAAGAATACGAAGTGTTTTATCCAGACCCGATTGTCCTCCATCTCAAACGAAGGGATAAGGAATCTCATCCGGAATCGGCAGTAACGGAGGATTCACAACGACAAGCGAAAAACATGAGTCATCTCTCAGAGGGGAGTAAAGGCTCCCCTCAAGCACCCTAGTTTCGTCATCCAAAGAGTTGATGGCAGTGTTTTTCTTACAAAGGTCGACAACAAAAGGGTTGATTTCTACAGATGTTACATCCATGCCACAGTTGGTAAGTATCAGGCCCTGTATTCTGGGGCCAGAACACAAATCGAGAGCCTTCCGTGCGCTCTGCGGTGTAAGGCGCCAATCTCAGCAAATCTGTCCCACAATACTGCGCTGAAGAACAACACGGAACCCCTGAGCCAAACTCCCCTATACCTTATTAAGGCTAAGACAGGCAAGTTCACGCACCCGGCATATTCCAGAATAACATCCTATTGTTTTAGATGCTCTACAAGCATGAACAGCCGCGAATCGGAAAGATCTTCTAGTTTCGCCCCGACTGACCGCCAAGGGCCAAAATGGCCTCTCCATCCCCAGGCGACCGGCTCTGGCGCGCCGAGGAGTGTCCCCAAGTGCCGGCAGAAAAGGAACGTCCTTAACTGCCGGCTAGAGGGCACCGAAGAGGATGGCATAGGTAGTGGATTCGCCGAGCTTGAGCTCGTCGCCGGGATTGAGCTGGGCGGAACGGCCGGGCTCGACCTGAATGCAAACGCGCGTGGCCCCGTTTACCACCACGGTTCCGTTGGTGGACGACAAGTCCTCGACGTGCCAGATATTTTGAGCATCGCACCAGATATGGGCATGGCGGGCCGAGACATCGTCGCCGACGTCGGTAATATCGCCCTCACCAGTGGCCAGCGCGCCAATCTCAACACCCTGCTCACTCGGCTGAATCCAGCGCGGGGCGCTCACGACAAAACTGTTTTGCACGCGCAGCAAGCCCAAAGGGTGCGCCGGGGCGGGTTCGCGTTCGCCCGCAGTCAGCGACATGCCAAGCGAACGCGGCGTGGATGTGCCTCCGCCGCAGGTCGCGTTCGCGTAGTCGATGGCATAGTTCACCGAGGACCGCACATCCGCCGAACAACCGACGGCGACAAACAGCACCAGCACGACCTCGGCGCGCTCGGCGGGCATGAGTTCCGCCGCCTGGGACAGGCGATCGAGCGCGTTGCGATAGAGATTCGTGTCCTGGTGGCACTCTTCGAGCGCGCGTACCATCGGTTCACCTGCAGGACCGCACACCATATTGATTACAGCCGTGGAGTCCATGGGATTGCGCTGGCGCAGGGCCAGTTGCGACATAATACGCGCAGCCGAGGTACCGTATTCGGCAAAGTAGCGCTGCTGAAGCGTGCCGACCGGCGCGCGAACGATAAAGCGGGAAACCCAAGAGCGATCGGCGGCTCGGCTCTGCGGGCTGCGGCCGTCGGCGAGCGGACGGGACGAAAGCACCAAGCCGCACAGCTCGATATGGCTCAGATGCGCTGCGCGCTTAAAGATGTCAAACATGGCCCCGCATGGGGTGAGCTCAACTTGAGATGCCATGACCTAGTCCTCCTTGGTCGTAGAAATAGAATCGGACGATACTTCGACAGGTCCGCCAAAAGTACGGACAGCTGCGGCTCCACCGGCAAGCGGAGTCGCCATCTGGGCTTTTGTGCGTCGCGGTGCCGAAACGGGAAGTTCAAAGGCAAAGCCCATCGCAAGCAAAAACCACGTAAGCGTATAGGTTGCAACCAGAGCGGCAACAAGGCCGCCCATCACGGCGCGTTGGGAAAATACGCTACATGCAGCCACAACCAGCACCGGAACCTCGCAGGCAGAAAGCGCAAGCACACCCTGCAGGAAGCCCGAGCGCCGATCGCGCGCAAGTGCCCCCGCGGCAACGCCGGCTATGCCTGGCAGCGCCAACGCCAGTGCGGCAATAATACCCGGTAGCGACCCAGACCACACGAGCGATCCCAAAGTCGCCGTCACGCGAGCGCCCGACGCCAGCAGCGCGGCCGAAACCACGACCACAGCCCAAACCACGCCACAGACGACCGTCGCGCCGACCATCAGCGCGCGACGAACCGCGCGGCCAGACGCATCCATGGGGCACGGCGTGAGCGGCTCGCCGCGGAGCGAACGACCGACATTTTGCGCATAGTGGTCACAAAACGCCGAGAGCGCCGCCTCGACCGCCGCCGGCTCGGGACGATCTTTTTGATGGCTGGACAGACAGGCCATCACCACGTCGAACAGCTGGGCATCGACAAACGCCAGCGCATCGCGTAGCTCCTCGGAATCCGGCTCAAGCCCCAGCTGCTGGGCCTGCTCGGCCGCAGCGAGCGCCACATCGGGCTCACGACGAAGCAGCTGAGTCAAATCGCAACCGGGCGCATGGGCACCAATGGGATAGTCGGGCAGCGTGTCCATCTTGAGACGGTAGGGGCTGGCGATGTCGCGCGTCTTTTTGCGCGAACCCGAGGTGCCCGAAGTGCTCGGCGCGGCTTCGTATGGCGCGGCGCCGGCAATGAGCTCGTAAACCGTGCTTGCTGCGGCATAGACGTCGATCGCCGGCGACATACGCAAAGCGCGCAGGTCGGGAATATCGTCGGTGAGCATCTCGGGCGGGGCATAGGCAACCGTCGCGCGACGCAGCGTGGCATAGCGCTCCGTAAACGACGCCTTGCCGCCGGTACCGGCCACGGCCGACGCAGGCTCAAGCGCCAGCGACGAGCCAAAGTCGATCAGGCACAGGTCAAAGGTGCCCTCGGCAAGCTGCCGGTCAAGCGGTAGACGCGCCGTACGCACCATAATATTAGCGGGCGAGATATCGCGATGGACAAAGCCCTCGCCCACCAGGCTCATACGGCAGAGCAGATCGAACAGGTCGCGACCCAGACGCGCCGCCACAAGCGGCGATAGGCGGCCGGCATCGTCCACGGCAAAGCGCGAGCGCAAGCGGGCGAGCGTCTCGCCCTCGACCCATTCCATGACAATTGCAGGCACACCGTCGACCTCGCCCCAGCCATAGAGGCGGGGAAAGCCCTTAAGGCCCGAAAGGGCGCGATGGCATTCGTATTCCTCGCGAAACGCCGCTTTGAACTTGGCGACCAGCGCCTCATGGGCGGCGGCATCGTCAAACTCATCGCACGTTGGCAAGATGAGCTGCTTGAGTGCCACGGCCTCGCCTTGGGCGTTGACGGCACGCGTCACGCGGCCGATACCGCCACGGCGCATGGTGGCATCGTCGGCAAACAGTATCGTAAAACGACGCAGATAGGCAGGCAGTTCGTCCTGACCGAGCGCAATGGCCGGCTCAAACCCGTCGACACGCGCCAGGCGCAGGCCGACCATGGGATCGCGACCGAGCGATTGTGGTGTGGTGGATGCAAGATCGGTCATCATAGGGCAAGCGCCGCCACGTTATTGTTGAAGTTACCGAGCGCGACGTCATCATCGCCGTAATGGCCGACCCATTGACATAGGTTGGTGTAACAGCCCCACAGATTGGCATACTGCTGATACCACTTTGACCGGGGCGAGAATGTCTGACGACCGAACTCGGCTCGAATGACAAACATCTCCCCGACCAGGCTGTCGCACGGCCTGGGATCTCCCGTAGAGTTATAGGTCGAGACCACGTCATTGGCACGAGAAACATAGCCGTCGAGCATGTTGTACTTGGTCACAAGCCAGCTGTGAATGCTCTCTTCCTCAGCAGCGGAAAGGCCACCGGAGTTTGCATCGTTGTCAGTGTTGCCGCCCGTCGAGCCGCCGTTTCCAGACCCTCCGGCAGAGGAACCCGACCCAGAGCCACCGCCCGAACTCGACGAATCCGAGCCGGAGCCAGAAGTATCCGAGCTACCGGGCTTTCCGGACTGCTGGGCGTCCTGCTCCTTCTGCTGCTCGACCTTATTCACCGTTGCCGCCACGCTATTGTTGGACAACCGATCGATGATCTTGGTGTTGGTGAGCACGATGGTTTTGCCATTGGCAAGCGTGACTTCGTTGTCCGGGGCCTCGGCGCCGTCCGCGTCGCCGGTGCCAAACACAATATGCGCGACCACACTTGCCCAAGCATATCCAGTCGTGGTCCCCAGGTCACTTTTGACCTCATGCCCCACGCGCGGTTCGCGTGCGGCATGTGCCTGCATCATGGACGGCACGGTCATGCCATAGGCAGAAACGCCAGCTATGACCAGCACCAGCGAGCAAGACAGCAGTGCGTACGCCCGCGGCGCCAAGCCCAGTCGGCGTCGCATGCGCACCGCGGCGCCGCGCTTTGTCTGAGTGCCACCGGGCCGCATGCGTTCTCCTCCAACAAAAACACGCCGCTCGGGAGCGGCGCATTCATTCGAATCCATATTTGAGTGTATCAGCGAACCCAAAAGGTTGCGCAACGAATGGGCAAATTAAGGATGCGAGTGGAAGCATCCATGCGATAAGCGGATACAAAGCATCTTTGTTGCACAACAAACTTACAGTCGCACGGGGAAATTATGGCTACCCCGTGCGTCGCGATGAAGACATACGGCAGGAGCAGGCTCGCCACCTAAATCGTGCGACGGGCCTCGATGGCGCGCCCAAGCGTAAGCTCGTCGGCATACTCCAGGTCGCCGCCCACGGGAAGGCCGCTCGCCAGACGCGATACCTCAACGCCCAGCGGCTTGATAGTGCGGGCCAGGTAGCTCGCCGTGGTCTCGCCCTCGATATTGGGGTTGGTGGCGATGATGACCTCGTGGATGTCCTCGTGGCCCAAGCGTGCCAGCAGCTCACGAATGTGCAACTGCTCGGGACCAATCTTGTCCATGGGACTGATCACGCCGCCCAATACGTGGTAGAGACCGTGGTAGCTGCCCGTGCGCTCAATCGCCTGGACATCGCGCGGCTCGCCCACCACGCAAATGCGAGTGGTATCGCGCATCGAATCCTGGCAGATGGAGCACTCGTCGGCCGTGGCGTAGTTAAAGCAGCGGCTGCAAAAGTGAACCTCCTGCTTAACCTCCAGGATAGCCTCGGCCAGGCGGCGCGCCTCCTCGGCATCGGCCTCGAGCAGGTAATAGGCGATGCGCTGGGCCGACTTGGGACCAATGCCCGGCAGACGGCCCAGCTCATCGAGCAATTTTTGCAGACTATGGTTGGCACTCATATATATGCGTGTCTTAGAACGGCATGCCCGGGATGTTGAGGCCGCCGGTGATGGCGCCCATCTGCTTGTTGGCGAGCTCGTTGACACCGCGGACGGCCTCGTTGACGGCAGCCATGATCATGTCCTGCAGCATATCGACGTCCTCGGGATCGAGGGCATCGGGGTCGATGGTGAGGTTGACGAGCTCCATCTCGCCGTTAACGGTCACCTTGACCATGCCGCCGCCGGCAGAGGCGTCGACGGTCTGGGACTTAAGGTTTTCCTGCGCGGCGGCAAGCTGCTCCTGCATCTTGCGAGCCTGCTTCATCATTTGCTGCATGTTCATACCGGCCATGATGGCTCCTTTACGTGCGGCCGCGCGACAAGCTGCAAGGGCAGCCGGAGCGCGACGGGACTTTCAAACTCAAAAATCGTACCACGGCGCGGGGCAAGCAAGCGGGGCGGACACGCTACCTCAGTCGATATACATGTCCTTGAGCGTGACGCACGCCCAAGATTATGCAAGGTCGAATTATGCAAGGTTGCATAATTATCTCAAGCTACATCTAGCAGAGCTGGAACCAGGCAGTTTATGCGTAGGGCTACAAGGCTACATGGCAAAATGCCGAGCCGCTGCTCGAGGCGGCACGCATGGCGGCTGGGTATAATTTGATTGTCATAGATGACGATTTGGAGGTGCCCTCGTGAATGTCCCAGCCGTACTCCAAAACATCCGCTCAAAACACCCCGTTGCATATGTGGTTCTCTATCTCTTTGTCGTCTGGGTATTACTGGTTATCATCACCCATGCCATAGCTTTTGGAGCAGAACTGCTGATAGCCAGCTCGGACCAGCCCGTCGTCAAATGGGAGACGACCGATGAATGCACCGACGGAACCCGAACCATTTACTACAACAGCCCGTCCCTCTACCAAGAGTTCAAGGTCAAGATAAAGGACTCCAAGATTGTCGATGCCGAACTGGGCTCTTTATTTACAATCGGAGCAACCGTCAACGCCGAGCAAGTCGAGTACACGGACAGCCATGCGACGTATCGTATCGACCTCAGCATCCTAGGCCGACCGTCACGCGCCTGTCTGCTCGAATGCGATATACGCGGCACCACGTTGCACATGTCCGAAATACAGATGCGCCCGGGCAAGGGGTTCTCTTCTTGAGCAGTATACCCGCCTGTACAGCTACTCCACCGGTTTGAAGATGGTGGACTGACCGAAGACGCTGCGGATGAGGGCTTTGGCCTCGTCCTCGGTCTGCGGGATGCATGGGGCTGCGCCCTGATGGCCGAAGGGACTGCCCGCGCCGGGGTTGGACTCCCAGGGAGCTGCAGGAGCGTCCTCCTCTTTGGGGGCAGTTGCAGCGGGCTTGGGCGCGGGCGTCGCACCCGGCACGTCGAACGGAGGCAGATCGTCCCCGCTCACATCGCCTGCAAAGCCGCCGACCATGGCGTCATCGTAGGGCACCTGCTCGGATTCCCACGGTGCAGACTGCGCAGACGGCTGAGCCTTGGGAGCGGACGCGCGCTCGGGCGCTCGGGGCGCGGGCTCGGTCGGGAGCTTGCCCGTGGCAGGAGCGCCAGCGGGGTTGTCGGAGCGCAGCCAGGGGGCTTTGCCCAGGTCGGATGACTTGGGCGCAGGCGCGGCGGCGGGCTTAGGCCCGGGGACCGGAGAAGCCGGTTTGGGCGCAACGGGTTCAGGCGCCGACGGGGTCGGTGCCATCACCGGCGTCGCTTGCTGCTGTGGAGCGCTGGCGCTCGAGGATACAGGGGCCGCCGAGGACACGGGTTGCGGGTCCGCAGATACCGCAGCCCGTGCAGATGGAGAATGCTCCTCATGTTGAGGAGCCGGCGTGCCACCCCCATCCAGGACATAGTCGACGGTACGACGACCGAAGACCGCACTGACTGTCGGCAGGACCACCGACTGCGTGTCGGCGCGTCCGAGCATCTTGATGGCAAAGGTCGAGCCCGCGGGGAACGAGACCGTGAGCTTGGAGCCGTCGTCGGCCGTGGCGCGAGCGTTGAGCAAAAGCCCTGCGTAGGAAGCCTGACGCGCCTTGACACGCTCGACAACCTCGGCCCATTTGCGCTGCAGCTCTCCGGCATCATCGACCGCGGGCGTCTCGGCAGTACCGGCGGCGGCAACCTGGGCGGCATTGTTGGACTGGGGCTTAGGTGCCGGAGCGGTGGCAGGCGCGGGGGCAGCAACGGGCTGAGGCGTCGGAGTTGGCGCAGGCTGAGGTGCAGGCGCTGCAGGCTTGGAAGCTGACACGGACGCAGAACGGGACGCAGGCTGGGCAGCCGGAACAGCAGCACCACGGTCCCAAGGCATACCGCCCTGGCGCGCGGACGTAGCAGCGGGGGCAGCGGATGCCGCCGGAGCGGCAGCACGAGCGCCCGAAATGAGCGTCGGCTGTTGGGCAGCAGCGGGTACGGATGCTGCAGGCGCGGCGGCCTGAGCAGCAGCCACGCTCGCCGGCACGGCGCCGTTGGCAACCATGGCCTCCAAGCGAGCCACGCGCTCGGCCAATGCCTCAATCGTTAAATCAGCCTCGGGACGTGCCAGACGCGTACAGGCAATCTCGAGCACCAGGCGCACGTCGCTCGCGCCCCTCATCTCCAGTGCGGCATCGTCGAGCACCGTCAGCACGCGGGCCAGGCGGTCGGCAGGATGCTCGCCAAAGGCAGCGGCCTCGGCAGCAAGCGCCTCGGCCTGCTCGGAGCCGCCCTCAAACAGCTCGGCACGGGCACCGGCAACGCAGGCAACGTACACGTCACGCACATGCGCTACCAGGTCGCGCGTCAGCTCCAGCAGGTCGTTTCCTTCCTCGACCTGCGCACGGATCAGTCCATAGAGCTCGGCAACATCGCGATCGGCAATGGCGCGGGAAAACTCGCCCAGAATCTGGTCCGAAACCTCGCCTAAAAGCGAGCGGGCATCGTCCGCATGCACAGAACCGTTGCCAAAAACGCTCAGCTGCTCCAGCGTGGAGAGCGCGTCGCGCATGCCGCCCTTGGCATGGCGCGCCACGATGGCGAGCGCCTCGTCGTCGTAATCGAAGCCCTCCTGCTCGCACACGTATGCCAGGCGACGCTCGATATCCTCGTTGCCGATGCGGCGGAAATCGAAGCGCTGGCAGCGCGAGAGGATGGTCTCCAGAATCTTTTGCGGGTCGGTGGTGCACAGCACAAAGATCACGTGCGCCGGCGGCTCCTCGAGCGTCTTGAGCAGCGCGTTGAACGCCGCCGTCGTGAGCATGTGGACCTCGTCGATGATATAGATCTTGTACTTGCCGCGTACCGGGGCAAAGTTGACGGAGTTGATGATTTCCTCGCGCACATTGTCCACGCCCGTGCGGGAGGCGGCATCGAGCTCGTAGACATCGGGGTGGTTACCCTCGGCAATGAGCTCGCACTCCTCGCAAGTACCGTCGGGCATGCAGCCGCTTGCACCCTCGGCGCGCGCCGCCTCGGCATTGCGGCACAGCAGCGCCTTGGCCAGAATGCGCGCCATGGTGGTCTTGCCCGTGCCGCGCGGTCCGCAGAACAGGTAGGCGTGGGACAGGCGCCCCTCGGTGATGGCGTGCTCGAGCGTCGAGACGATATGCTGCTGGCCCACCACGGAGTCAAAGGTGAGCGGGCGATACTTTCGGTACAACGATTCCATGGGTGCTCCCCCGGGTATACTGAGTCCTGTTGCCGCGGCGGCCATGCGGTCGCACGGCATACTGCATCCATAATAACCCGTACGGCGAGCCCGCCGCGATAGGAGTCCAAAGAGCATGGCAGACGCAGAGAGCAACCTCGTTCCCTCCGAAGCAGCCGACCAGGTCGAGGCCGCGCTCGAGGCGCAGGCAGCAGCCGATGACGGCATCCTGTACCTCAACGAGTATCAGTACGAAAACGATCTGGTCACCGACTTCGCCCGCCTGGTCGCCTCGCCCAGGCGTCGCGGCTCGCTGTATGTCGCCGCGGCAATTGCCGCGCTGCTCGGTATTGGCATGCTGTTGGCCGGCGGTAACTGGATCAAGTTTGGCGTCGTCCTGATCGTATTCGGCGCCTTTTTGGCCTGGTGGAGCAAAAACCTGCACCACACCCTCGCCCGCGACTTTATCGATGCCGTTGAGGCCGACGAGTCCATGGGTGGCCGCTACCGCCGCGTCGCCGCCAACGAGGACGGTCTGATGGTCTGGGGCAAGAGCGGCAAGTCGCAGTTCTTCCCGTTTGAAAAGCTCGACCACGTGCTCGACGGCGAGCGCATCTTTGTTGCCATGTTCGCCGACCAGGGCGTGGCGATCCCTAAGGACACCTTTGTTCGCGGCGATGCCGAGCAGTTTGGCGCCTTCCTTAAGGCGCGCATCAACAAAAAACTCCGCATCGAGACCAAACGCAAGAAGATGAAGGCAGAAAAGGCCGCTGCCGAAGCAAAACAGGGCGACAAGCCCCAGGAGACCAAGGGCAAGCAGCGCAAGCAGAAGAAGAGCAAGAAGAAGCGGTAGGCCGGCCGACACCGAAGGCGCCTCGTCCCGCGCCCGATTCCGGGCCGGGGCGCCTGGAATCGGGCGCGCGTACCGCCAATGGACCCGTTTTGCCTTGCTCTCGAGCTATTTCACTTCAAACCTTAAGAGCCTCCGCTCCGGCAGATCGGTCATCTTCATCGTGTAAGTCCCGGGAAATGCTTTCTCAAAACGGACGGTCTCGTAACCTTCGAAATAGTCGTTGGTGTTCTGCATCATAAATGGGACGAGCAACTCGTTTTCTGCCCCAACCTCCACGGCAAACGCAGCAGAGCCGCCAAGGACCGGCATGGCTTGCGTTATCAGATCGGTATTGACTACAAAATCATAGTTTGGCGCAGACTCCGGAACCAGATGCCAAACATACGCTTTGATTCCACCGTCGATATTATCCCTATTTCTGACACGCATCTTTACGGCGATAACGCACGTGATGTCGGCATCCTTCAGTCTCGTTTTCGTATCCACGGTGCCATATTTTGAATAATCGTCATGTGCTCGTTTGAGATACTCGCGCGGCGTGAGCAACTCTGCCCCGTCTATGCAAAACGAATACCCATCAGTCACCACATCCTTCGACCCCAGAAACGCTCCATCCATCGAGAGCCATTCGCCCTCCGCGTAATATTTCTCAGGAATGACCGTCCGGTTCCCGTTAACGACGCTCACCCTCATGCCCGCAAGGCCGGCAGCAGCACAGCAAAAAAGCGCGAGCGCCGATCTTCTCGTCCACAGGGTCTTCTTCATCGCGCTCACGACCTTTCCCGAACTTTCACAACGGCACCGTCGCGCATGCAGTAAACCCGATCGGCCAGTTCCTCGAGCACCTCTCCGTCATGGCTGGACAGAAGGACCTCACGACCCGTTGATGCCGCCATCGCCACAACGCGCTTGAGCATTTCAACGCCCGCTTCGTCGAGGGCATTCGTTGGCTCATCGAGAACAAGCAGCTTCGGCTTCTCCATAATTGCCGCAGCTATCCCCAGACGCTGCTTCATCCCAAGCGAGTATGCTCGGAACTTCTTTTTTTCGTCTGCATCGAGCCCCACGAGCCGCAGGGCAGAGCGAATGTCCTCGGGGGTGGCAACGCCCTTGATCTGAGCGATGAGCTTCAGATTGTCGTAGCCAGACAGATATCCCAAAAAGGAAGGCGCCTCGATCAACATCCCCAGACTCGGCGGGAACGAGATGTCCGCCCCAAGCCTTTGGCCATCGATAGAGATTTCGCCTTCGGTAGGCTTGATCAACCCGCAAACCGCTCGCATGAGCATGGTCTTACCCGAACCGTTTATCCCCTGAAGCCCGACCACAGTCCCAGGGTCAACCTCGATGGACACGTTGCGCAGGACATCGTTTTTACCCATGCGCTTCGATACGCCCCTTACGATCACACTCATATCTTGTCCCCCTTTTCTATAAGGTCGGCCCTTCGAAACCACAGTCCACCCAACGATAGGCATAACGACATAAGCCCAATTGATGACAAGACACTCGAGCCCGCCGCGATTCCCTCTTTGACAATTCCACCCCAGCGCAACAGCATCAAGGCGTTACCCAATAGCGCCCAATGTCGTGCATATGCCGAGCAGATCAGGTAGCTCATTAAAACCACAAACGAGACTGACGACCCAAGCACAAACCCAACCGCTGCCTGCGCAAACGCAAGCGCCTCAAAAGCAAATAAGAGACCTATGAAAAACGGCAGCGCATCTGCCTCGGCAGCTTTGAGAAACCACGGCGCCAAATTAGCCAGTTGAAGCGACTCACCATGAATGACCGCGCTGAACGAGGAGCTCACCACCAAGCTCCAAATCACAACAGAGCAAACCACCACGAGCAGTGAAAATGCCGTTACTGCCGCCACCAAGATAAAACGCGAGACCCACCAAAGGGTTCTTGCCCGGCATCGAACAAGCGCTTGCAAACCAAACCCGTGCAACGATTCGGTCGGATAGTCGAGTGTTGTATAGAGAATAAGCAGAATGAGAAATAGCCATCCTAGCGGAGGCACAAACATGACCCCGGGCCTAGGCTCAAACGGAGCAGATCCGGCAAACACGAGCGCAAGATTATCCGCAAACCCCAAGGTATCCGTTCTAACCCCATACACAGAAGACAATCCGTAGGCGTACACCAAGTTCGCAACGGTCACTGCCGCAATTGCAATAAAAGTGATGATGTTCTTCTTCAAAACGGTCCTCAGGTCCGCGGCGACCAGCCTAAACAGCATCAGACCACCTCGCGTCTTTTCCACGCCCCAGAAAAAGCCAACGAAGCAAGGGTCAATAATATGATTTCCGCAAAACCGGCTCGAATGTCTGGCCAGTTATTCAGCGATTCCGACCTGATGCTGTTGAGGATATTGCAGTTAAACCCCACACAAGCCATTACGCCGAAGATCCAGCCATTTGCAAAATGCCACGCAACCATTAGCAGATACGGGACAATTATCGCTTTGATTCTGCTACGAAACAAAATTGAGAAGCCAGTTACAGCCATGGATAAAGTCCCGAGCGTGACAGCATCGAACAGCGTGTATGCGAGCACATATGACAAAGGATGCGAATAAAATAGACCGGAGAAGTAGCTATGCAGGTAAAGTCCTACGTAAGTCGACTCATCGACCCGAGGAAGATACGCAGGAAAAAGCATCGAGACGATCAGGAAATTGACGAGCAGAGGAATGGCAGTCACTGTAAACGCGGAGAGGAAAGCAGACAGCATCTTTACGTTCACGTACGCCTTTCTGGAAACGCGCGTGCATATCTGCATGTCATAACCACTCAAACGCTCAAAGAGACACGACCAAGATCCAGCCAACATTGCAAGCAGGGGCAGTGCATAGAAAAACACCGACGCAGACAGTGGCGCGTTCGCGCTCACAACAATCCAGTTACCGAAGCTGCTTTCACGTGTTTGACCGAGATAATTTTCGGCTTGCACGCCAACGCCGTAACCAAAAGAAAGAAGGTTGTGACGCTCTTTTTCCAAATTTGCCCACGGCTCCAGCGCGGCAGCTATTGCAACTGCGACCGCAATCAAGAGAGCAAGGATAAAAGCTGGACGTCTAATCGTTTTCGACAGTTCGTATCTTGCGAGCTTTTGGTTCATACGTCCTCCTCCCCCTTCCGACCCAGAAAGCCGGAAGGGAGCCATTTCAAACAACTATGCGGGAAGCTTGTGGAAATGCCCGACGCAGTCGGGGCTCCATACACCAATAACAGTGCCGTAGCCAGACTCCGCCCATGCAGTCAGTCGCGCCGCAGATCGCCCGTTCTCACGGACGAGGTTATACATTTCCCACTGTCCCTTGTGATTCGAACGATACGTTCCCTGAGTACAATTCATGCTGCCGCTACCGCTTGTGTTATACGCACCGTCTGTATATAACCGAAGCGGATTTCCCGTATGGCCCTGGATATCCAGATAGAGCGATGAGGAATCATCCTTTTGACGGTAGCCAGTTGCACTCGTCCCGGCACATTGAAAACTAAATGCCTTATCGGCATTGTTCGTACAGGTCGTAATTCCCGTATCGGCGTTTTGAGTAATGCTGGAAACCTGAGAGGTGTCAAACTCCTCTTGTGCAAACGATGCAGCGGGAACCCCTAGGGACAGACCAGCTGCAATCACCAAGCCGACTCCGATTCGAGCAATAGCGCTCCTTGGCTTAATCATGGCCTTCTCCAATCAAAAGCGGTTAACAATGCGTCGACGCACGGCAACCTTCGCATGAATAGAGAAAGATGTCTGTAAACACCCGCTATTGAGTTGATTGCTCAGGCGTTTACACGTTATTTACCTGCGATAACAATAAAATTAGCTCCGCCTTATTCTTGATCTTCAACTGGCGGTAAGATGCAGACCGCAGCGCTTGCACCGTAGATGCAGCGTAACCGACATCCTCCGCAATGGCCTTTGTCGTTGCCCCCTCTGCCGTCATCAGCAAAATTTGCGACTGAACATCAGAAAGGGAGCGCGACGTAAGCAGGGCCAGCTGGCGCACGCGGGCCGTTTCGGTGGACCCGTTCGCCCGGTACTCCAAGACGGCCTTCTCGTCCTCAACCGAGCGGGCGAGCGCGATGTGCGTAACGAACATGGGCACAGACCAGCAAACAATCACCGTTGCCACGACGACATTGACAGCCGAACTTTGCCCCAACAACGACGCGAGGAACAACGGCTCGAAAACCGTCAGATCCTGCACCATATTGAGCAAGACAGCCCAAACAGGAGCCGTCGCCCCGAAGCAAAGCATCCATATCCCAAGCATTTTGCGCTGCGGACAGCTTCGCATCACTATATATGTGAGCAGCACCCCCGTCAGCACCGCAAGTCCATGGATTCGCCCCCTAGCGACCGCATAGATTAAGGCAACCATGCCCATTGACACCAACGGCACGATAGCCCGAGCATGGGCATGCACCTTAAACGGACGCAGCCCAACAGCGAGCGAAGCCGTAGACGCCACGCCGCAAAACAGGACCGGCACAGCCATCAACGGAACGCGTATGCACATCAATGCCGCGATATAGATAAAAGACCATTCCACAGCAGATAGCACCGCCCATACGTACGGGCTTCCGAGCCAAATCGCTTCACCCGCTCTATCCAGCGCAGCGCCACGATTCGCTTTTCCACCCGCGTAGCGTAGCGACAGAAGCAGTCCGAGACCCAATGCGTAGCTTAAGAGGGAAAAGGCGACAGCCCGCGAAACACCGGACCCCCAATCGCTATCCGCCATTACCAAGGGCCCCGCCGCAAGGAGGATAAAGAATAATGTGAGCAGGTATCGAAACAGCCGGCGCGTTCGAGCTGATGCCACTATATCGTCAGCATGCCGCTGCGGTAGCTCATGCCCTACAGTATCGCCCTCACCCGCAAACAGCGCCACGAGCTCGCGTGAGCCCGCAACCGACGCCTTCCCGTATGCTCGGTGAAGCGTTGTTCTCACCGTCGATGGCTTCGTATCCGTCTCCTTGGCAATTTCCGCCGGCGTTTTCCCTTTGAGCAGCAGTCGAACAAACTGCTCTTCTCTAGGCGACAGGGCAGGGGAAAACACCCCCGCATCGAATGTGTCGGACGCACAGGCGATATCCGAATTGTTGTCCCGTTTCCCCCTTAGCAACATGCATACGAAGGCAGCAGCGATAACGGACCCCATCGCCAGCAATGCAATGACCACGGCATCGCTTGCGAAGTATGCCGCCTCAACAGCCGGAATAAGACCAATAGGAACTGCTACGAGCACAGAACAGGCAAACACGTCGCGCCGCCCATGGCCAAAGGCACGAGGGCGGCAAAACGGCGGGGCCACAGTCAATGCGAGATAGACCAACGGAATTAAAAGCGCAAGGCCAATTGACGCGGCCGTTACAGGGGGCATCCCCCATGGCTCGGGAACGACTCTCCATGAAACTCGACAGCAAAACAGCAGGCAAGACATGACGGCTATTATTTCTGTAAAAATCGCGTCCTGCGGGTGACGAGTTTCCCTTTCGTCAGTCCGTGTCGACCTCTGCGTCAAAGGAGAGTCCGCCGTGCCCCAAATAACATATGAGAGAAGCAGCGACCCAACAAAGCACGAGACACACGAAACGCCATGTAACAACCAAATCGGTGCAAACACGATTGGAATAGAGTCTCCGCGAGCATAGAAAGCCAGGTCGGCCCATTCGGGAACCGTTGCAATAACACCAAGGAAAACACCGATGGCACCGAGATGCCTCGGCCTTCTCATTCCCCCCTTGCATAGCGCAGCACCATGAACAAACGCCGCGAGGCATGCGCCCAGGATAACGAGCCAGGTCATTGCACCTGACGCTAGGCCGATTGAAGATGAAAACCGGTGATAAGGGGTGACCGCCATTACGACAAGCGCAATGGCGCAGGCAAATGTAGCAGAACGGCGGGAAAAGAGCATACGGCCTCCATAGCGTGTCATTATATCGCTCGAGCCGCTCGTTTATCTCTGTTCTCACACCAGCCAGCATCAATGATTCAGGCGAACTCCAATCCGCGCCAGATCACGGTCCGGCTTTTGTTCGCAGTCCCCACATCAAAGCGGGATGCGGTTTCCTTTTGGACGCCGGTTCGGAAAGCGCATCCCGTTCCAGGGCAATATTTTGGGATGCAGTTTCCGCAGCCCACCCCATTTGGAAAGCGCGTCCCATAATTTGGCTGAAAACTGAGATGCGCTTTCCAAACGAGCCGAAACGGGCCGAATCGATGGTTGATTTCCGATCTCAGCCGAACACATTGAGCAAATAGGTCGTTCCCGCACCT
>UQMY01000028.1 GCA_900542325.1 uncultured Collinsella sp.
CAAGGTGACGTGAAATGAAAGGGCGCTGACCTTCTGGTCGCGCCCTTGAAATTGAACGTCAGATTGGCGTGAATGCGGCTCGCGCAGCGTCAAGTGGTCCGCCGTTCGGTAGAACGGCGGAACTAATTAGCTCTGGCGGTAATGGTCGAAGAAGTCGGCGAGGTCTTCGAGGGACTCTTTGAGCACTTCCATGCGCGGCAGGTACACGATACGGAAGTGGTCGGGCTCAGCCCAGTTAAAGCCGCCGCCGCGCGTGATCAGGATCTTCTTCTCGTGCAGCAGGTCAAGGGCGAACTGCTCGTCATCGGTAATGTTGAACTTCTTCACATCCATCTTGGGGAAGATGTAGAACGCCGCACGCGGCTTAACCACCGAGATGCCGTCAATCTTGTTGAGCGCCTCATACACAAAGTTGCGCTGCTCGTAGACACGGCCGCCGGGGCGGATGTAGTCGTTGACGGACTGATGGCCACCGAGCGCCGTCTGAACGATCGACTGAGCCGGCACGTTGGAGCACAGGCGCATGTTGGAGAGCATGTTAATGCCCATGATGAAGTCGCTCATGCAGCGCTGGTTGCCCGAAAGCACCATCCAGCCAATACGATAGCCCGCGATCATGTGCGACTTGGAAAGGCCGCTAAAGGTGACGCAGGGCAGATCAGGAGCGAGCGAGGCAATCGAGACGTGCTCGTAGCCGTCCATGCACAGGCGGTCGTAGATCTCATCGGCAAAGATCATCAGCTGATGCCTGCGTGCAACCTCGACGATGCCCTCGAGCACCTCGCGCGGGTAGACCGAGCCCGTGGGGTTGTTGGGGTTGATGATAACGAGGGCTTTGGTCGCGCTCGTGATCTTGGACTCCATATCCTCCAGGTCGGGATACCAATCCGCCTGCTCATCGCACAGATAGTGCACAGGATGACCGCCGGCAAGGGTTGCGCACGCCGTCCAGAGCGGATAGTCGGGGCTGGGGATCAGAATCTCGTCGCCATTGTCGAGCAGCGCGTTCATCGAAAGCTGAATGAGCTCGGACACGCCGTTGCCCGTGTAGATATGCTCCATCTGAACGTTGGGCAGGCCCTTGATCTGCGAATACTGCATGATCGCCTTGCGCGCGGAGAACAGGCCACGCGAGTTGGAATAGCCTTCGCAGTCGGGCAGCTGCTGGCGCATGTCCTTGATGACCTCATCGGGCGTGCGGAAACCGAAGGGCGCCGGGTTGCCGATATTGAGCTTGAGGATGCGCTCGCCCTCGTCCTCCATACGGGCGGCCTCGTCGACGACGGGACCGCGCACGTCATACAGGACGTTATCGAGCTTGGTGGATTTAGAAAAAGTACGCATGGTGGTGCTCCTTGCAATTTGAGCTGAGGGATGGGGTTCGGGCTTGGAATCGTTGCGGGGTGATGATGCCTCGCCTTGATCGGCGTCGCCGGCAAGCAGCCAGGTAACATCGACCTCCAAAATACGGGCGAGCAGCTCAGCCACATCGCGCCGCGGAATCGTCTTGCCGCTCACATATTGGCTCATCTGACTCTTGCCGAGTTTTTTGCCGAGCATCTCCGATGCGCGGATCACGTCCGACTGGCGAACGTCGCGATCGGACATAGCCTGTCGCAGACGATCGCTAAACGTCTCTTGGGCCACTAGAACCTCCTTGCTGGCAAAGTTCAATTTATACAACACGAATTGAACCTGAGTTCAATTTAGGCAGCAGTATAACGCCGTGCTATTTCGAAAAGTTCAATTTCAAAAATAAAATGAGCAAGACCTCGAGATTTATCCCAAGGCGATAACGACGTGCACGCATTTAGAGGTATTCGAGGAAACGAGCGGCGGCAAGCGAAACATCGGCCGTTCGATATATGGCGTTGATCTGCCGATGGGGATGCCCTTCGAGCGGACGCACAGCAACATCGAACTGGCAGCGACGCAAGATGAGCGCGGGAAGAATGCTCACGCCCAGGCCATCCTCGACCATAGCCATAATCGCATAGTCATCCCAAGTCGACAGTTTTGAGCGCACCGCCAGCCCCGCCCGACGGAATAGCGGCGTAATCTCATCATCGGTACCCCGTTCCAGCAGAATAAACTGCTCTCTTGCCAAATCGGTAAGAGAGACGAACTCCGCCGTGGCAAGCAACGAATCTGTCGGCACCACCGCCATCAGCTCATCACACACTAAAGACCGTGATGCCATGCCGTTTTCTCGGGGCTCACGCGGGATAAAGCCCAGGTCGCAGCGCCCCTCCGCCACCCATTGTTCAATCTCTGAGTAATCGCCCATCAGCAACTCATAATCGACGTCCGGGTGATCGGCGCGAAAACGCGCTATGACCGGTGGCAGCACGTGGGTCGCCACACTCGAAAACGTACCAATGCAGATCTTGCCGCGCATGAGCCCACGCATCTCGTCCACGTGTCGCTGCAGGCGGCCAAACTCCTCGCAGAGCGCCTCAACCGCCGGCATGATCTGCCGCCCATCGGCAGAAAGCACCACACCCTCGCGGCTGCGGTCGAGCACCTTAAAACCCCAATCGGTCTCAAGGTCGCCCACCATGCGGCTCACGCCCGACTGCGAATAGCTCAGCCGCTCGGCGGCGCGCGTAAAACTGCCGGCCCGCACGGTCTCGAGCAGAACCTGCATCTTTTGAATATTCGTTTCCACGGCACCCCTCCACCTTTACATGAGTTTTTGTCATGTTATCCATGCATTATATTCGCTTTTCTTCTAAAGCCAGTTCACCCATAGTGAACATGTTCGGATATAGAGGGGATGTCAGCACATGAACAACGGATTGTTTACGTACTTAGCAGCATTGCTATTGTTTGGCTCCAACGGCATCATCGCCGCTGCCATCGCGCTGCCGAGCTCCGATATCGTACTGTTGCGCACGTTTTTGGGCGCTCTCACCCTTGCCGCCATCCTCTTCATAACCAAGCGCCATAACCTGCAGGCTCCGTCTCGCCCCCGCGAGGCCGCAGCGCTCATCGTCTCGGGCGCCGCGCTGGGCGCCAGCTGGATTTTCCTGTTCCGCGCCTATCAGACGATCGGCGTTGGTATCTCCTCGCTGTTGTATTACTGTGGCCCCATCATCCTTATGGCCCTCTCCCCGCTCATTTTTGGCGAAAAGCTGACCGGCGGCAAAATCGCCGGCTTTGTCGCCGTCGCCTGCGGTGCTTTTCTCATTGCAGCGCAAGGTCTAGGCGGCAATATGCCCATTGCGGGCATCGTCTGTGGAATCGCCTCGGCCTTCTGCTATGCATTGATGGTCATCGCCAGCAAGGGTGCGCCGCACATCGAGGGCCTCGAGAACTCCGCACTCCAAGTGAGCGCCGCCTTTGTGACCGCACTGGCCCTCACGCTCATCACGCAGGGCGCTCCCTCGTTCCTGTCCGCCGGCGTCGCCGCCAGCATTGATTGGCGCGCCGTCGCTATGCTCGGCGTCGTCAACACCGGCATTGGTTGCCTGCTCTACTTTAGCGCCGTCGCCAAGCTGCCCGTCCAGACCGTCGCCGTCGTCGGCTACCTCGAGCCGCTTTCGGCGGTCGTGTTCTCGGCCGCCCTTTTGGGTGAAGCCATAACACCGGTCCGCCTGATGGGCGCCGCGCTTATCATCGGCGGCGCGATTTTTTGCGAACTCGCCGGCAAACGCGCAAACGCCAAGGCTGGCATCGCCCAGACAGCACGTGCTTAAAAGTCCCTGCTTTGAAATGCTACCTGCGTAGATAAATAATCCCCAGCTGAGGATTATTGTCTAAAATAACCCGATGTGCCAAACTGCTCTTGTATGTATAAAGACGGCATAAAGTTTTTTGTCCTAGACAGATAACCGGATGTCTAAGGGAGTCCACGTGGCACACAACAAACTGGAGGCAAACCTCCAAGGCCAGCATGGGCAGGGCGGGCACGGAGCCATTCCCCTCTCCGCTGGCATGCTGCTCGTAACGCTCGGCGTCGTCTATGGCGACATCGGCACGAGCCCCATGTACACCATGAAATCAATCGTCGCCAACAACGGCGGCATCGGTACCGTCAGCGAGGACATGATCCTGGGCGCGCTTTCGCTCGTCATCTGGACCATGACGCTCGTGACCACGGTCAAGTACGTGGTAATCGCCATGAAGGCCGACAACCACAACGAAGGCGGCATCTTCGCCCTGTTCAGCCTCGTACGCAAGGTGGCACCATGGCTGATTCTGCCCGCCATGATCGGCGGCGCGGCGCTGCTCGCCGACGGCATCCTCACCCCCGCCGTCACGGTCACCACAGCCATCGAGGGTCTGCGCACCATCGAATGGGGCCATGCGCTGCTGGGCGACGGCCAGACCAACGTCATCATCATCACCATCATCATTATCTGCGGCCTATTTGCCATGCAGCGCGCCGGCACCTCGTCAATCGGCAAGCTCTTCGGCCCGCTCATGACGCTGTGGTTCCTGTTCCTGGCAGGCGCCGGTCTGTTCAACATGCTCGGCAACCTGTCCATCTTGCGCGCGCTCAACCCCATCCGCGGCATTATGTTCCTGTTCTCGCCCATCAACCATTCGGGCATTATGGTGCTCGGCTTTGTCTTCCTATCGACAACCGGTGCCGAGGCACTCTATTCGGACATGGGTCACGTGGGCAAGGCAAACATCTATGCATCCTGGCCGTTTGTTAAGGCGGCCCTTATCCTCAACTATCTGGGTCAGGGAGCTTGGCTGCTCGCCAATAACTCCAACCCCCAGATGCTTGCGATGGATATCGTCAACCCGTTCTATATGATGCTCCCCGAGCCCCTGCGCCCCTTTGCCATCGTGCTTTCGGCCGTAGCGGCCATCATCGCCTCGCAGGCGCTCATCACCGGCTCGTTCTCGCTGGTATCCGAGGCAACCCGTCTCAATCTCATGCCGCACCTGCGCATCCACTACCCCAGCGACACCAAGGGCCAGCTCTATATTCCGCTCGTCAACAACATCATGTGGATCGGCTGCATCTTCATCGTGCTGCTGTTCCAGAACTCCGAGCGCATGGAGAGCGCCTACGGACTCGCCATTACCGTGACCATGCTCATGACCACAACGCTTTTGACGAGCTACATCGCCGGCATCCTCAAGCACAAGCTGGGTGCCTGCGTCTTCGCCCTGCTTTTTGGTGCCATTGAGCTGTGCTTCTTCGCCTCGTGCCTCACCATGTTCTTTGACGGCGGCTATGTGATGATCTTCTTGGCCTCGCTGCTGTTTGGCCTTATGTACGTGTGGCGCCGCGGCACCGCCATCGAGCGCACGCAGACGATCCTGCTGCCCGTCTCCAAGTACATCGATCAGCTCAACCGCCTGCGCAACGACGAGACCTACCCCGTGCTCGCCGACAATCTGGTGTTCCTTACCAACAGCCCCGACCCGCTCACGCTCGACCGAGACGTGCTCTATTCCATCCTGGACAAGCATCCCAAGCGCGCCAAGGCATACTGGTTCATCAACGTGCACGTTACCGACGAGCCCTATACGCACGAGTATTCCGTCGAGACCTTTGGCACAGACTTCCTATTCCGCGTGCGCTTGGACCTGGGCTTTAAGGTCAACCAGCGCGTTAATGCCTACCTGCGCCAAATCGTTGGCGACTTGATGGCATCGGGTGAGCTGCCGCCGCAGCATCACACCTACTCCATCTACGAGACGCGCGGCAACGTGGGCGACTTCCGTTTTTGTATGCTGCGCAAGATGCTCGCCCCCGAAACGGACATCAACCGCAATGACCACCGCGTGATGGCCATCAAGTACGCCGTCCGCCGCGCCTGCGGAAGCCCGGCACGCTGGTACGGTCTCGAGAACTCGGCCATCATCATCGAGTACGTGCCGCTGTTTGCCCGCATGCGCCCGGCCGTTAAGCTCGTGCGCACCCAAGTGCCGCTCGAGGTTCAGATCGAAGAGGCCGAAGAAATGGAAGTCGACATCTTCTCGGACGACCTGGTCAACGGCAACGAAGCCGGTAAGAATATGAACGTCGATCCCACTGAGCTGCTCGAGAGCGTCGCAGATACGCCCGAACAGCAACTCGACGGACTCGAGAGCACCCAGTTCAACGACGCCAACTTCTAACACGCCACCAGCCATTGACGACAACGGCCTCGCATCTCATAAGAGGTGCGAGGCCGTTTTATGTCGCAACGGACCAGTGAGCTACGAACGACGCGGCTCGGGAACCACGAGCCTATCGGGGCTCGCGCCCTCGGCATCCATCAGGCTCACGTAACGAATCGACGGATCCCCATACATCGCGTAGTAATAATTGCCCGTGCGCGCGCTAAAGCATCCGGTATAGATAGTCTTCTCGAACTTGCCATCGCCCATCCTGGACGCCCCCTCAATCATCACCACGCCCTCGAGCGAGCGGAACATGCGAACGACGTTTTCGGTCTCGCTCTCCTTTTGCGGGTAATTGGCATTGAGGTACGCCGCCTTTACAAAACGGCTCGGCGAATAGCAATCGCCCGGAATGCCGCGCATGCCGGCACCGGCTCCATAGGGCTTAAGCTCGGCGCCACGCCATGTCGCCGTCTGCGGAAAATCGCTTGTGGCGGTGATATAGGTGCGCAGGTTTTCCATGTGCCACGGGAAGGTCGGCTGATTGGCAAGGGTGTCGACCGGATCGTCGTATACATGCAGGCCGTCAGCCATCATCTCGACCACGATGCTGCGCTGGCTGTCGCCGATAATCCAATGGAGCAGCGACACGCCCAGCCCCTCTCCGGCAGATTTGGCGACAATCACCGTGTCGCGCAGCGCGGCCTCGACCTCATCGACCGTCGAGAACGTCGCTGCCACCCACAGGGGAAACTCATAGGCCGCGATATTGTTCTTGCCGTCGACAGGGCCCTCGGCATACTCGGCATAGCCGGGAAAGTTGAGCCCCGCCACAGCCAGACCCGCATCGTTACCACAGTCGAAAAACATGGGATAGTTCTTGTAATCGATGCACATGCCGATTACCGCGTGTGCCGCCGACGCATCGTCGATAAACGAATACGGAATGTGGAACCCGCGCGGCATCACGCGAACCTGTTGGCCGTAGTCAAAGCTCCAGTCGAGGTTGCGGCCCAGATACATGTGGCCAGAATTATCGGTAAATCGAATGCTCGTGCACATAGCGCCTCCTAGCTTTACGGTCCTGCTAAGGTTATTGTCACCAAACAAAAAGGCGCTAAACACAAAAGCCCGGACATGACAACAATGTCACGCCCGGACCAAAAGAGACGAAGTGCGGTGCTTTGGTCCCCTTAGACCAACTTTCCAAGACAGTGGTCGATCATATGCTGGACCATCTGCGCCTCGAAGCCCACAAAGTCCTGCTTGCGCTCGCGCATCTTGCCATCGACGATCTGGTCAAAGGCAACCTTGCACTTGATATAGCGCGTGGACTTGGTGACCTCCTCGTGCGTCAGGCAGCTCTCCTCCATCTTGCTGGCGCCCAGGCCAAACACCAGACGGGGGTTGTAGAGCACGTGGGGCTCGCCGGCGTCGTCCAGGTAGACGCAGACCTTCTTGGTAACGCCGATCTGGTTGGCGGCCAAGCAGCCGGCATCATCGAGCGACTTGATGGTATCGATCAGGTCCTGAGCAACCGACTCGTCCTCGACGGTCGCAACCTCGCAACGCTGGGACAGGATAGCCTCGTCGTGGCAAAGCTCTTTAATCATACGTTCCTCCATAGGGGTCGTTGTAACCGCTTAAGTATACGGTACCCACACATTTTCATGCGATAAATACCGTCCGTCTGTTACAAAGCGCCGAACATCAACATGCGAGGAACAGCAAGGTTGTAAAGGCGATATAGTAAATGAGTTCGTGTCAATCGGCCTAAACTCGGGGCCGAACAAGGAAAGGGTATGCATGGACGAACTTTTTCACGTCAGTGAGCGCAAGTCCACAATCGGGACCGAACTTCGCGCTGGACTGACAACATTCCTGGCGATGGCCTACATCATCGCCGTCAACCCCGCAGTGCTCTCGGGCGCTGGCATTGATGCGGGAGCGCTCGCCTGCGCCACCTGCCTGGGCGCCGGCATCATGACCATCTGCATGGGCATCTTCGCAAACCGCCCGCTCGCCTGCGCTTCAGGCCTGGGCATCAACGCCATGATCGCGGGCATCACCACCACCATGTGCGGCGGTGACTGGCACGTCGCCATGAGCGTTATCTTCCTCGAGGGTATCGTCATCTTGCTGCTCGTCCTTTGCGGCCTGCGCGAGGCCATCATGGACGCCATCCCCGTGGTCCTGCGCCACGCCATCTCGGTGGGTCTGGGCCTGTTTATCGCCATGATCGGCCTGTGCGACGCCGGCATCATCACCGCTGGCGCCGGTACGCTCGTCGGCCTGGGCGACATCGCCTCCCCCACCTTTATCGTCGGCATCATCTCCATCGTCGTGACGGTTGCCCTGGCTTCCCGCAACGTGCCGGGCTCGCTGCTCATCGGCATCATCGTCGCCGTTATCGCCGGAATCCCGCTGGGCGTCACCCATGCGCCCGAGGGCCTCATCGCACCGCTCGACTTCTCGACCTTCGGCGCCCCGTTTGCCAGCACTGCCGACGGCAACCTTGCCATCGTGAAGGTCCTGACCGACCCGATGCTGCTCGTCGTTGCCTTCTCGCTGCTCATGAGCGACTTCTTCGACACCATGGGCACCGCGATGGCCGTCGCCAAGCAGGGCGAGTTCTTGACCGAGGACGGCAATGTCGAGGACATCCGTCCCATCCTGGTCGTCGACTCCGTGGCCGCTGCTGCCGGTGGCTTTATGGGCGTCTCCTCCATCACCACCTTCGTCGAGTCCACCTCTGGCGCTGCCGACGGTGGCCGCACGGGCCTCACCTCCGTCACCACCGGCGTGCTGTTCATTCTCGCCGCGTTCTTCTCCCCCATCGTCACCATCGTTTCCAGCGCCGCCACCTGCGGTGCTCTGGTCTACGTCGGCTACCTCATGATGAGCGAGGCCTCCGAGATCGACTGGTCCGACGTGTCGCAGGGCTTCCCGGCGTTCATGATTGTCGCCGGCGTGCCCTTCACCTACTCCATCTCTGCCGGCATTGGTCTGGGCTTTATCGCCTACGTGGTCGTCGCGCTCTTTAAGGGCGAGGCATCCAAGATCAAGCCGCTCATGTGGATCGCAGCCCTTGCCTTCCTCGTCTACTTCTTTGTAGCGTAGGCGCAAGATTCGCAATACCAAACAGCAAAGCGCGGAGTCGCATCGAGCGGCTCCGCGCTTTGCTTTTAAAGCCAGGCGCCACACGGACGCGCGATGTATTGCTTCGCAAGTTTTGGACGTTTTGCTCTCCAAACGGCACTACCGCCGGCTACATCCTGCAGATATGCTGGGCGTAATCGCATAGGCCCTATGAGGATGGGAGTAACCATGGCCGCCTTGTTCACGACCCCCAAGCGCAATGGCAAAACCTCTGGAGCCCATTTTATCGAGCCCGACGTACGCCGTCGCACGCTGCTCGCACACGGCAGCTGGCGCCGCGTGACACGCCGCATCGTTGTAGGCGCCGTATGCGCGCTCACGGTAAGTTCGCTGCTCATGCCGAGCGTCTCACTCGCGGCCGAGTGGGTCAACGTCGGCTGCACTCAGTACAACACTGCAGCAGGCGACGAGGCCGGCACCTGGGCCTGGGACGGCGCCGACGACATGAAGCTCAACGGCTATAACGGCGGCGCGATCGAGGCAGCGGGCAAGCTCAACGTGAGCTACGAGGGCAACAACACCGTCACTAACGACGACGGCCGCGGCATCAAGGTTAAGGATGGCGCGAACGAGAACGCCGAGCTTAATATTCAGGGCGACGCGTCCAGCACGCTCAACGTGACATCTTCTCGTGACGCCATCACTTCCGTCGGCAACATCAACATCGACGGTGCTGGCACTGTCAACGCCACGAGCACCGAGCACGATGCCATCGATGCCGGGGGCGATGTCACCATCAAAGGCTCGGGAAACGTTAACGCCACGGGCGATTCGGATGGCATCAGGGCCGACGGCAACATCACGATCGACAACAGCGGAACCGTCACCGCCAAGGCCACCGAGGATCAGGGTATCGATGCTAACGAGAACCTCATCATAAAGGGCGGCGGCAAGGTAGAGGCAAGCTCTATCAAAGACAATGCGATTTGGGCCGACGGCAACATCGAGATCTCGGGTGGCAGCCAGGTCAAGGCAAGTTCCGAGGAAGACGCCGCCATCGACGGTAAAAACAGCCTCACGGTCACGAACGCTTCCCTCAACGCAAGTGGCGTTGGGTATGGCATCTATGTCTACAAGGGCATCACGCTCGATGGCGCGACCGTGACGGTCCGCGCAAGCTCAGATAGCGGGGAAGTCAGCGCACTCTTCACCGATGAGGACCACATCGTCATCAAGAACGGCTCGGCTGTGGATGCGCTCGCAGAAGGCAGGTTCTCGGTTGCAATCTCCACCAGTAATTTCTACTCCGGCGAAGCGGGTGGCCATATCTACATCAGCGACTCCGTTGTCAAGGCCATAGCCCGCTATGCCGAGACCGGCGGCGACGGCCCCGACCACTACAGTGGAGACCAGGATGGCGAGATCGCCCCTGAGCGCAGGGGCGTGAACTTCGGCATCTTTGCCCGGACCAAGGAGGGCATCACGCCCGCGACCATCTCGATTCTCCGCAGCAAGGTCACGGCCGAGGGAGACACGGCGGCAATCTTCGCCCTTGCCATGAGCGCGGATGGTAAGGCGATTGGCACCATCGAAATCGAAGGAGCCACCATCCAGACGCCTGAAGGCGGCAAGGTCATTGACTATCGCAACAAGGAAGAACTCAGCGACGGCATCGTCTACGAGGCGGGTCAAACCATCGGCACGGGCGACGCTGTGATCGACTCCCCCTATAACGAAGCTGTCGCCAAGAGCACGGTCATCGCGCCTCCCGAAGAGACCAAACCCGGGGAAAAGCCCGGCGAGACCAAGCCGGGTTCCAAGTCTAAGAGCGCGAAGACGACCAAGACCGTTGCAGTTGCAGTCACGGGAGCCAAGATCGCCGGCAAACTCGCAGCGACCGGCGACGCCTCGAGCGCAGCCATCGTGGCAGCCGCCCTTGCGGGAACAGCCGCCATCGCCGCGGGCGCCGTGGTGAGCCGCAAGCGCTCATAGACGCCCTTCATACACGAACCGACACTTTTAAAGCCGCCTAGTCCGCGCACCGTTTAGCAACGCCACCGCCGAGCTCCCCTCCGGCGGTGGCGTTTCCTGTTTGCACTCGTATGGCGCACACGCGAGCGGAGTCGCAACAGGCGGCTCCGCGCTTTGTGATTAATGCCCGACAACGCGTAGGTGCGCAGCTTATTCCTCTTCCGGATTTTGGACATTTTGCCCTCCAAACGGCACTACCGCCGGCTACATCCTGCAGATATGCTGAATCTAGCCGTATAGGCCCTATGAGAACGGGAGCAACCATGGCAGCCTTGTTCACGACCCCCAAACGCAATGACACTACCGCCGGAACCCATGTTGCCGAACCCGACGTTCGCCGTCGCATAGGACTCGCGCACAGCAGCTGGCGCCGCGTGACGCGCCGCATCGTCGTAGGCGCCGTGTGCGCGCTCACGGTGAGCTCGCTGCTCATGCCGAGCGTCTCGCTCGCGGCGGAATGGGTCAAGGTCGGCGAAACCAAATACAACGCCGGCACTGCGGCGGGCAACGAGACCGGCACCTGGTCGTGGGACGGCGCCGACGACTTGAAGCTCAACAACTATAACGGCGGCGAGATCCAGGCCGCAGGCAAGCTCAACGTGAATTACTCGGGAAACAACATCGTCACTGCCGACTGGATCGAAGGCATCAAGGCTTCTCATGGCAAGAATGAGAACGCCGAGCTCAATATCCAAGGCGACGCGGGCAGCACGCTCAGCGTGACATCCACTGAGGACGCTATCCTCTCCACGGGTAATATCAACATCGACGGAGCCGGATCCGTCAACGCCACGAGCGCTGGGTTTGATGCCATCGACGCCGAGGGCGATCTCGCTATCAAAGGTTCGGGCAACGTCAACGCCACGGGCGTATCGGATGGCATCAGGGCAAACGGCAATATCACGATTGACGACAGCGGGGCCGTCACCGCCAGGGCTACCAAGGACAAGGGTATCGGAACCGACAAGAACCTCACCATCAAGGGTGGCGGCACAGTCGAGGCAAGCTCAGCTGATGGTGAGGCCATTTGGAGCGGCGGCAACATCAATATCTCGGACGGCAGCCAGGTCAAGGCGAGCTCCGAGAAAGACGCCGCCGTCGAGGCCAAGGGCAGCCTCGCAGCCACAAACGCCTCCCTCAACGCAAACGGTGTTGAATATGGCGTCTATGCCCACAAGGGCATCACACTCGATCATGCAAACGTGACAGTCCGCGCAAGTAAAGGCGGATACGGTGGCGCCATTGCCCTCTTCACCTACCAAGACGATATCGTCGTCAAGAACGGCTCCACCGTGGACGCGTTTGCGGGAGGCGAGGTTTCGGCTGCATTCTCCACCAGAAACGATCGACCCAACGAGGAGGGTGGCCACATCTACATCAGCGACTCCGTTGTCAAGGCCATAGCCCGCTATGTCGAGAACGGCGACGGCCCCATCCCCTACAGCGAAAACCAAGATGGTGAGACGAGCCCCGAGCCCCAAGGCGAGAACATCGGCATCATCGCCCAGACCAGCGAGGGCGTCACACCCGCAGTCATCTCGATCATCCGCAGCAAGGTAACGGCCGAAGGAGATACAGCGGCAATCTTTGCCCGTGCCATGAGCGCTGACGGCAAGACAATCGGCACCATCAAGATTGAGAACGCCGCCATCCAGACGCCCGAAGGCGGCAAGGTCATTGACTATCGCAAGCTCCGTAACGGCATCTACGAGGCAGGCCAAGCCATCGGCACGGGCGACGCTGTGATCGACTCCCCCTATAACGAAGCTGTCGCCAAGAGCATGGTCATCGCACCTCCCGAGGTAGCCAAGCCGGAAGACCCCAAGCCCGACGAGACCAAGCCCGCGGAGTCCAAGCAGGACCCCAAGCCCGAGGGCGCAAAGACGACCAAGACCGTTGCGGTTGCAACCACGAAGGCCAAGGCCACCGGCGTGCTCGCGGCAACCGGCGACACCTCGGGTGCGGCCATCGTGGCAACCGTCCTTGCGGGAACAGCCGCTATCGCCGCAGGCACCATGGCGAGCCGCAAACGCTCGTAGACGCCTCTGCGCACATGGCAGCTCCCGCGAAGGCCCCGAGTCCCAGCACCGTTTAACAACGCCACCGCCGAGCTCCCCTCCGGCGGTGGCGTTTTCCATATGCGTCCGCAGGGTATGCACGAGATTGTCTTTTGTCTAGCCCAACCTGCATGAGCCGGCGTGCGACAATGGGGGCCGTCGATATCACAACGTCGAGAGAAGCCCGTCATGGAAGCGCATCAAAAGCAGATAACCGTTCATGCACAGCATGCCGAAAGCGCACCAGTCATCTATCTTCCCGTGGTCATGGGCGACGGCGCGGAGGTTTATGAACGCTGCCGAGAGCTCAACTGCCCGCCCTTCACGCTTGTCGGCATTGGCAGCCTCAACTGGAATCGCGAGCTGAGCCCCTGGGGATGCGACGGAACCGTGCGCGATGCCGAGCCCTTTGGCGGTCAGGCTTCCGGATTTCTCGATGAGCTGTTGAACTGGATAATCCCAGAGGCCGAGTCGTCGCTTCCTCAGCCGCCCACCTGGCGCGGCATTGCCGGCTACTCGCTCGCGGGCCTCTTCGCGCTCTGGTCCCTCTGGCAAACCGACGCCTTTAGCCGCGCCGCAAGCGCATCGGGGTCGTTGTGGTTTCCCGACTTTGTCGATCGCGCCAGCACGGCCCCTTTTGCCGGCAACCCGCAGGCCGTCTATCTGTCACTCGGCAAAAAGGAGACCAAGACACCCAACCGCATGATGCGGCATGTACTCGACGACACACGCGCGATGGAAGCGTTGCTCGTCGCGCGCGGCATTCCAACAACGCTGGAGCTCAACCCCGGCAATCACTTTGCCCAAACCGATCTGCGCATGGCACGTGGCATCCACTGGATATTGACGCATTAAAAATGACGCCCGCGCGTACGCATGGGCGCCATTTTTTGATTCAGCTGGACGCAGTTGTTACTCAGCAGCCTCCTCAAGCTCGGAGACATCAAACTCAAAGTCGTTACCCGGTAGGATGGCATTGAGCACAATGCCCACCAGCGAACCCACGGCAAGACCCGAAAGCGAAATCGTCACGCCGCCCAGCTCCAACACGATGGCGCCGGCGGTGCTGTACGCAATACCGAGCGAAAGCACAAGCACCAGAGCGGCCACCAGCACGTTGCGGTTGTTCTGGAAATCGACCTGGTTCTCGATGAGGTTACGGACGCCCACAGCGCTGATCATGCCGTAGAGCACGAGCGACACGCCGCCGATAACGCATGCCGGCATGGCTGCGATGACCGCAGCGAACTTGGGGCAGAACGAAAGCACGATGGCGCAACACGCGGCAATGCGGATCACGCGCGGGTCGAACACGCGCGTCAGGGCGAGCACGCCGGTGTTCTCGCCATAGGTGGTGTTGGCCGGAGCGCCAAAGAGCGAAGCCAGAATCGTGGCAAGGCCGTCACCGAGCAGCGTGCGATGCAGACCAGGATCGGCGATGTAGTTACGCTCGCAAGTGGAGCCGATAGCCGAGATGTCACCGATATGCTCAATCATGGTCGCAAAGGCCAGCGGCATAATGGTAATGATGGCCGTCGTGGCAAGGCCGCTATCGAACTGCGGGCCAAAGAGCGCAAACACGGTGTTGTCCCACACGATGGGCAGACCGACCCACGGAGCGGCGGCAACGCCCGAAAAATCGACCTCACCCAACGCAGCCGCGACGGCATAGCTCACCACGACGCCCAGCAGGATCGGCACGATCTTGACCATGCCGCGGCCCCAAATATTGCAGATGACGATGACGGCCACAGCGACAACGGCAACAAGCCAATTGGTCTGGCAGTTGGCGATAGCAGAGCTTGCCAAGATCAGGCCGATGGAAATGACGATGGGGCCGGTCACCACCGGCGGAAAGAAGCGCATAACGCGCTTGGCGCCAAAGGCGCGGAACAGCGCTGCCAGCACCGGATAGAGCAGACCGGCGCAGGCAACGCCCAGGCAGGAGTAGGGCAAAAGCTCGGCCTCGCCGTTGGGCGCAATTGCGGCATAACCGGCAATAAAGGCAAACGATGAGCCCAAAAATGCCGGCACCTTACCGCGCGATAGGAAGTGGAACAGTAGCGTGCCCAAGCCAGCAAACAAAAGCGTTGCCGACACCGAGAGACCGGTGAGCACGGGCACCAGCACCGTGGCGCCAAACATGGCAAACAGGTGTTGCAGACCGAGCAGGAACATGCGCGGGCGGCCGAGCGACAATGCGTCGTAGATGGCATCGCTAACGGCGGGCGTCGAGGACTGGGACATTGATGTCCTTTCGAATGGAAGGGCGATCGGGCATATCGGATAAACTGCCCGAACGATACGATCCGAACCATTGTACGCGATACGCAGCGCCTCGCACGCGCCGCTGCCTGCGAACGGCATCGTTATTTCCAGACACGCTCCACAATACGCTTGACCAGCGCAATCTTTGCCCACTGCTCGTCCTCGGTCAGCTTGTTGCCAATCTCGCAGCTGGCAAAGCCACACTGCGGAGACAGATACAGGTTCTCGAGCGGCACGTACTTTGTCGCCTCGCGGATGCGCTCGACGATGGCGTCTTCGTTCTCGAGCTCTGCCGCCTTGGTGGTCACCAGGCCCAACACGACCTTCTTGCCGGGGGCAACGTACTTGAGAGGCTCAAAGCCACCGGCACGCGGCGTATCGAACTCAAGATAGAACGCATCGACGTTCTCGTGTGCGAACAGGTACGGCGCGATGGGGTCGTAGCCGCCCTCAAAAGCATAGGTGGAGTGATAGTTGCCGCGGCACACGTGCGTGTTAATGACAAGGTCATCGGGCTTGCCCTCGATGGCGGCGTTGTTGAGCGCCACGCCCAGCTCGCTCACCTTTTGCAGGTCAACCGGGCTCATACCGGTCTTGGACACAAAGTCGGCATCGCAATAGATGCCCCAGGTGCAGTCATCAAATTGAATGTTGCGGCAGCCTGCGGCATACAGGTCGGCAATAACGGTGCGGTATGCTGCGGCGATGGCATCGGCGAGATCTTCGTCGGTCTTGTAGACGGCGCGCAGGCTCTCCTGCTGGCCATCGCAGCGGTCGAGCGTGACTTCGGAGAACGTCTGAATCGGCGCCGGAATGGTCTGTCGCGCGACCTGACCCTCCCCCTCGAGCGCCTTGACAAATTTGAAGTGCTCGACGAACGGATGATTCTCGCCGCTAATGGGACCGGTTACCACGGCGGTGTCGGCGGTAGTCTCCTCATCGTGGAACATATAGCCTGTACGCGAGGTGCGACGCTCGACGCCGTTCAGCCCCCACATAAAATCGAGGTGCCAGTAGCTGCGGCGAAACTCGCCATCGGTGATGACCTGCAGGCCGGCGGCCTTTTGCTTTGCCATCAAATCGCGGATGGCATCGTCCTCGACGGCCTTAAGTCCCTCGGCATCAAGCGTGCCTGCCGTATAGGCCGCACGAGCGTCCTTTACGGCCTGCGGACGAAGAAAGCTGCCGACGATATCGGCGCGAAACGGTGCGTTCGGTTGAATCGAAGTGCTCATAGATATCTCCCTTTTGCATTGGTTGCTTTACCGGGACAGAGTATGAGCGTTCATATGGCCATCGTAAAATATACGTTTATAACAGTTTGATATAGATGCTTCCTATGTCACTCTGGACTGCCATAAAGGGACTTGAACCGTGGGGAACACAGCAGCCTAGATATGCTGACGAATCGCGTCGATATAGGCCCGACCGTAGCGCGTGAGCGTCGTGTTCTTGCGCGTGATGATGCCAATCTCCATGTACTCGTCCACGTCGAGCGGAATCGAGATAATGCCGGGGCCGTTGAGCTCGTGGCTAATCACGCCCGAACACACCGTGTAGCCGTTGAGGCCCATGACCAGGTTGAACAACGTCGCGCGGTCGCGCACGCGGATATTCTTGCGACGCTCAAACGTCGAGGTCAGCTCCTCGGAATAGTAAAACGAGTTGTAGCTGCCCTGCTCGTAGGACAGGAACGGATAATCTTCCAAGTCCTCGAGCGTCACGCTGGAGCGGGTCGCCAGCGGATGGTCGGCGCATACAAAAACGTGCGGCGCGGCACAAAAGAGTCCCTCAAACATAAGCTCATTGGCAGCGAGCATACGCTCAATAACCTCGCGGTTGTGATCGGATAAGTACAGGATGCCCAACTCGCTTTTCATGTGCGCGACATCCTCGATAATCTCGTGGGTCTGCTCCTCGCGCAGGGTAAAGTCGTAGCGCGCGGCATCGAACTCGCGGATCACATCGACAAACGCGTTGACCGCAAAGGAGTAGTGCTGGCAGCTCACGCTAAAATGCGGCACCTGCTCGGATGCCCCTTTGAATTTGTCCTCGAGCAGATCAGCCTGATCGAGCACCTGGCGCGCATAGCCCAAGAAGGTCTCGCCCTCCTCGGACACAATGACGCCCTTGTTGGTGCGCTCAAAGATATGCACGCCCATCTCGTTTTCGAGATCGCGAATCGACGCGGTAATCGAAGGCTGCGACACATAGAGGCGACGCGAGGCCTCGGTGATGCTGCCACATTCGGCAACCTTTACAACGTACCTGAGCTGCTGAAGCTTCATGGCTTTCTCCCTAGACGTTCGCGATGCCGAAGTCTGCCGCGTTCATCTGACGCATAAATGACGGCATCTCACCCGTCGCGGCGCAGGCGGCAATCTGATGCAGCGCTGCGGCAACCGCATCATCTGCCGCAGCGCCGATATGCCAGCGTGCGGCAGCCGTGACGGCCTCGTTGGCATTGGCGACCGCAACGGAGTTGGGAACGGCATCGATCATGGGCAGGTCGTTATCGGAATCGCCAAATACGGCCACCTCGTCGGGCGTTAGGCCCAAAGCGCGCGCCAGCTCCAGCGCAGCGCAGCCCTTGTCCCAACCAGCCGGAAGGATGTCGAACAGGCGCACACGGTTGTTGGGAAACACAAGCGAGAGCTCCGGCACCTCGGCGGCAACGCGCTCGCGTAGCTCCGCGAGCTCCTCACGCGAACGGGCGCTCCAGATATTCGCCTTGAACACCGGCGCATCATCGACGACAGGGCGGCACGGGGCCTCTTCGCCCTTGAGCCACGCATTGCCGCCCGATTCCATAGCGCGGCGCACACGCTCGGCATCACGTGTCACGCAATAGGCATCGTTATCCCAAAAGCCATCACCCAAGCTGTATACCTTCAGATAGGTATCGTCGGTTTCTTCTTCCAGATAGGCGGCCAAGCGCATAAGCGCATCGTTATCGGTCGCACGCGAGGCGACCACTTCGCCATCGACAAACATGACCTGGCCGTTGCAGAATGCGCCGGTCGAAAAACACTCGGAATGATTTTTAAACATCCAGCCCATCGCGGACGGTTGGCGACCCGAAACCGGACCAAAGTGCAGACCCGCCGCCTGCATGGCATGAATGCCCTCGATGGCATAGTCGCTGGCGCCGTCATGCCCGGCCGGAATCAGCGTATCGTCCATATCGGTCAGCACGAGTTTGATCATAAGGTCCCCCAGTCGTTTTCATCCTAACCATTGTACCGATGCGCTAGTATAGGGAACAACAGATTCGATGCGGGAGTGCCGGCGGTGCAAACCACAAGGCTGAGAGGGCATGGGGCCCAATCCTTTGAACCTGTCAGTTAATGCTGGCGTAGGGAGCATGCCGCCTTTTTAGGGGCGCTGTCTATGCACAGCGCCCCTTTTCTATGCCAAGGAGGCATGTGCAGTGATCGATTCGGAACAGCTTAAGCAAAACGTGGTCAAGGCTGTGGAGGAGATTCGTGCCACCAATCCCATGGCCGGCTCCATCACCAACACGGTAACGATTGACTTTGTCGCCAACGCGCAGCTCGCCGTGGGCGGTTCGGCCGCCATGGTCTATCTGCCCGACGAGGGCGAGGCACTCGTTGCCGGCGGCGGCGCCATCTATCTGAACATGGGCACGCTCTTCCCCATCTACGAGCAGACGATTCCCCGCGCGGCCAAGGCGGCACACGACGCCGGCAAGCCCTGGGTGCTCGATCCGGTGGGCCTGGGCATCGGCAGCCTGCGCACCCAACTGGTAAACGAACTCAAGCAGTGCAAGCCCGCCATCGTGCGCGGCAATGCCTCCGAGATTATCGCGCTCGCCGGACTGTGGGGCCTTGAGGGCGAAGCGGCCGATCTGAGCCGCGTGCGTGGCGTCGATACCACCGACACGGTAGACGCCGCCCGTGATGCCGCCGTGGCGCTCGCCCGCTACACCGGCGGCGCCGTAGTGGTCTCGGGCGAAGTCGACCTGATTACCGACGGCACGACCGTTGCCAAGTCCCACGGCGGCAGCCCACTCATGTCCAAGATCACCGGCTGCGGCTGTTCGCAGGGCGGCGTGCTGGCCGTGTACGCCTGCGCCACCGACCCGTTTACGGCGGCCATCTGCGGCACCGCCGTCTACAACGTTGCCGGCACGCGTGCCGCCGCCGTTGCCGATGCCCCGGCAAGCTTTAAAGTCGCCTTTATCGACGAGCTCTACCGCGCAACCGCCCAGGACATTGCCGATAACCAACTCGAGCTCGAGGAGGCATAAGCCATGACCAAGCCCGCAACCAATGCCGGCATGAACACACTCGTCGCTGTGGCCATCGCCCCGTGCAGCACCGGCGACGAGCTATCTGCCGAAGTCGCCGAGGTCGTACGCGTCATTCGCGAGAGCGGCCTTCCCAACCGCACCACCTCGATGTTCACCGAAATCGAGGGCGACTGGGACGAGGTCATGCAGGTCGTGCGCGACGCAACCTTTGTGTTGGCGAGCAAGGGCATCCGCACCGAAGTCGTGCTCAAAGCCGATATTCGACCCGGATTTACCGACACCATGACCGGCAAACTCGAGCGCATGGAAGCGCAGATCAAAAAGCAGGAGGAAGCACGATGAGCATCCGCGACGACCTTGATATCTCGGCCTACCTGGTACTCGGCCCCGAAAACACCCTCGGACGCCCCGTAAGCGATGTGGTGACCCAGGCGCTCGATGCCGGCTTTACCTGCATCCAGGTGCGCTCCAAGGTGGCAAGTGCCCGCGAGATTATCGCACTGACGGGCGATGCCGCGCAGGCCATCGCTCAGGCCGGCAAAACCGGACAGGTCGCTCTGCTGATCGATGACCGTCTTGACTGCGTACTCGCCGCACGCGAACAGGGCATCGCTGTCGACGGCGTGCATGTTGGCCAGAGCGACATCCCCGTCGAGGTCTGCCGCAAACTTTTGGGCCCAGATGCCATCGTGGGCCTTTCGGCCCGCTGCGAGGAGATGCTCGAGTACGTCAAGACCGCCGACATGAGCCTGGTCGATTACCTGGGCATCGGCCCGCTCCATGAGACCGAAACCAAGCGCGACTGCGGACGTGCGGCCGACGGCTCCATCATCACCAAGAGCTTTGAGGACCTGGCTGCCCTCCATGCGGCAAGCCCCGTGCCCATCGTGGTGGGCGGCGGCGTCAAAACGGCCGATCTTCCGCAGCTCAAGACCACCGGCGTCGATGGCTTCTTTGTGGTGAGCGCCGTTTGCAGTGCCGACGACCCCTACGCCGCAGCCAAGGAGCTCGTCGATACCTGGCAGCAGGCATAGGCCCATGCCAAGCAGCTGCTCCGCAGCCCCATATCTTCAATAGTGGAAAGCGCATCCCAGTTTGGACGTCCATTCTGGGATGCGCTTTCCGCCGTGGCCCCTACCCCGCCAGATACGCTTCCAGCGCCGGCAGCGTCGCCTCCGCATCGCGACGGCCGATCTGATAGATGCGCTCGAGCTCATCCGGTTCGCGGCACAGCGACGGCACCTTTACCGATTCGCTCGGCCGTACCACAAAGACCTCGCCGGCCGCCTCGCGACGCGCCAGGTCATCGAGCGTGGCATTGTAGACCTCATGCCGATGCTCAAGCGCTGCGACAAACTCCGGGTAGTGACGGAACACGCGCCGCAGCATGGGCATCACGCTGTTGGGCTGCTTTACAAAGCCCGCCGGCTGCGTCAGCACCACCACGTTGCGGTCATAGCCCTGCGCAAACAGCCAAGCACTGGGAATGGAATCGGCAACACCGCCATCCAAGTACTTACGACCCTCGATGGCAACAGGACGCGTCGCCACGGGAATCGCCGACGACGCCCGGATCCACTCGATATCGCGCTCGTCGCCATAGGGCAGGTCATGGTAGACGGCCTGCCCCGTCTTAAGATCGGTGCATACGCACGTAAACCGCATGGGGCAGGCGCGATATGCCTCCAGATCGATAGGATCGCGCTCGATAGGCACCTCGTGATAGGCAAACTCGGCATTGAACATATCGCCGGTTCGTAGCCAGCTCGTCACGCTCGCATAGCGCTTGTCGGCACAATAGGCCTTGTTGTAGCGAATGGCGCGGCCAATCTGGCGCGATTTAAAGTTGTAGCCAAACGCCGCGCCCGCCGAGACGCCCACCATATGGTCGCAGGTTAAGCCATGCTCCATCCATACGTCGAGCACGCCCGCCGTATACATACCGCGGTAGCCGCCTCCCTCGAGCGCAAGCCCCACCGTGCGCGTCGTATCTGGCTGTGCCATGCAACCATCTCCGTTCCTGCGTTTTAAACCGGAACAAGTATACCCGTCAACATATACCGACTCAGTCGCATTTATATCGAGCATCGCATCGCCACGCTACCGATTGGCGAATAATAGCCGCCCGCGGCAGGGGCACCCATATACAATCCTCTATTGTTGTTTATACTACTCAATAGTTATCAGCAGCGAACACGGACCGACATATTAAACCAGCGACGCAGCAAGGCGGGGGCCTGGATACACGCAAAGCGTTGAGCAGCAACGCGTGTGTACAACGAGCTCGCCCGACACAATACACCCCGACCTCAGAAAGCCGCTTACAGCATGGATATCGCCAGCAATTACACCGAGACGCTCGAAAAGACCATCCGTGACCTTCTCGAGCGTCAGGACGATCTGATCAGGACTGCCTTTACCGACCAGCTTACTGGGCTTGGCAACCGTGGCGGCTTTGCCCGTTCCCTAGAGGAAATCTGAGAGCAGGAACTGCCCGTGACCATGGCGTTTATCGACATTGATAACCTTAAGCATTGCAACGATATCTTTGGGCATGACGAGGGAAACCGCTATATCTTGCAGGTAAGCCTCTATCTCAAGCTATATATGAAGGTGGACGAGGCGGCATTTCGTCTGGGAGGCGACGAGTTTGCCATCCTGTCTACGATTGCGACCGAGGATGACCTTGCCGAGCGTCTGGAGCACTGTCGAGAGGTCCTGCTCAAGAATAACGATTCCGAGATGCCTCACTCGTCTGTTCCGCTCGACGGGGCCGATGTTCGTGGCGCTCTTTGACGAGCTTGATCCCGAAGAGACCGACGCGGTCGCAGACGAAATCGAGCGGTTCTTGGGATCGTCGTGCTCTTGGGCTCATTTGAATATCAGCCGCCCCTTCGCGTGGCCACGCTTCATCTGGACGCCGTCGACCGAAAGCCCGTTTCCATTTTGAACGAACTTAATGCGCTGATTATAGAGGCGCCGCAGGTACCGGGCACCAAGCTGGCCTAGCGTTATGGGGCGCGATGTGAAACACAGGCCGTTTCGCATCGCGCCCCACGCCATTTGCCCGCTCGTGCGATAATCCTCCGCAGAAGTCACCGACAGCAGAGGGAGTTTGTGATGAAGGTTCTTTTGGTCAATGGCAGCCCCAAGGCAAACGGCAACACGGCCCGCGCACTCGCC
Source organism: uncultured Collinsella sp. (assembly GCA_900542325.1). GTDB lineage: Bacteria > Actinomycetota > Coriobacteriia > Coriobacteriales > Coriobacteriaceae > Collinsella. The sequence goes on from UQMY01000028.1 coordinate 22,981, forward strand.
GAGGTCGCCGAGCAGCTCAACGCCGAGGGCATCGAGGCCGAGATGTTTCAGCTGGGCGCCAAGCCTATTCGCGATTGCATCGGTTGCGGCCAGTGCGGCAAGCTCGATTGCCGTTGCACCTTTGACGACGATGTGGTCAACGAGCTGATTGCCGCTGCCGAGCAGGCAGACGGCTTTGTCTTTGGCTCGCCCGTCTACTACGCACATCCCAGCGGACGCATCCTCTCGGCACTCGACCGCGCATTCTATGCAGGCAGCAAGGCCTTTGCGCACAAGCCGGGCGCCGCTGTCGCCGTTGCCCGCCGCGGCGGCACGTCGACCACCTTCGACGTGCTCAACAAGTACTTCACCATCAACCAGATGCCCGTGGTAGCATCCACCTACTGGAACAACGTCTTTGGTGCCATGCCGGGTGAGGCCGCCCAAGACGCCGAGGGCCTCGCCACCATGCGAAACATCGGCAATAACATGGCCTGGCTACTGCGTTGCATCGAGGCGGGAAAGGCCGCCGGCATCGAAGCCCCCCAGGCCGATCGCGCTAGGACCAACTTTATCCGATAATTCCAGCGGTGGTCACCTTGATGTTCTGTCAATGTCAGCGAAAAGCCAGCTGATGAGGCAAGGTGCCTTGAAAGAGGAGGGCGCTGGGCTTTTGCCCGCGCCCGACGATTGAAAGGCAGATTGCCCATCAGATGGCTTTGCAGCGTCGAGGTGACCGCCGTTCGTTAGAACGGCGGAACAAATACATGAATATTCAAATCTTCGGCACCAAAAAGTCCTTCGATACCAAGAAGGCGCAGCGTTATTTTAAGGAGCGCCGTATTAAGGTGCAGTTTATCGACCTTAAGGAAAAGGAGATGAGCAAGGGCGAGCTCACGAGCGTGATGCAGGCGGTCGGCGGCATCGACAAGCTGCTCAACCCCAAAGCCAAGGACGAGGAGACGCTCGCGCTCATCCAGCATCTCACCCCCAGTCAGCGCTTTGATAAGCTGCTCGAGAACCAGCAGGTTCTGGCCGAACCCATCGTGCGCAACGGCAAAAAGGCCACCGTCGGCTATTGTCCCGACGTATGGGGAGCCTGGGAGTAGCCTGTGTTATTTGCCCGTGCGTGGGTATAAGAGCAGGCGTTTGGCATAAGATTCAGCTGTAAGCCATGTCTAACAAAGGAGGGCACATGCCCAACAAGCCCGTGAAGATCATCATGCTTACCGGATACCTCGGTGCCGGCAAGACCACGCTGCTCAACCACATCCTCGCCAACGACGGCGGCATCCGCGCCGCCGTGATCGTCAACGATATCGGCGAGATCAACGTCGACGCCAGCCTCATCGCCGACGGCGGCCTTTCCGAGACCGACGACCTCATCCCGCTCACCAACGGCTGCATTTGCTGCACGCTTTCGGACGACTTGGCCAACCAGCTGCAGGGCATCGCCGATTCGGGCAAGTTCGACTACATCATCATCGAGGCCTCGGGTATTTGCGAGCCTATCCCCATCGCCTACACCATCTCGAGCTTCTGCGACGAGGCCAAGGTGGGCGACGAGCCCAAGCTCGCGCTCGACAACATCGTGGCCGTGGTCGACTGCGCCCGCATGTACGACGAGTTCAACGGCGGTCGCGACCTGCTGGCCGAGGATATCGACGAGGACGACATCGAGAGCCTGCTCATCCAGCAGATCGAGTTTTGCTCCACGCTGATCCTCAACAAGACCGATACCGTCACGCCTGAGCAGATCGCCGAGCTCAAGGCCATCGTGCGCAGCCTGCAGAAGGACGCCGTGATTGTCGAGGCCCAAAACGGCGAGGTCCCCATGGAGGAGCTGCTCGATACCGACCGCTTCGACTTTATGCGCGCCTACAACTCCGCCGCTTGGATCGAGGCCATGGAGCATCCCGAGGAGCACGACGACCCCGAGGTACTCGAGTACGACATCGAGACCTTTGTATACTCGCGCCGCAAGCCGTTTGACCTGCAGAAGTTCACCGATTTTATTGAGCAGGAGTGGCCCAGCGAGGTCATTCGCGTTAAGGGTCCGCTGTGGCAGACCGGTGATCCGGACATGTGCTACATGTTTGAGCAGGCCGGCCACCAGATGCGCCTGATGGAGAACGGGCTGTTTGTCGATTCTGCGCCCGAGGGCGAGAAGCAAAAGATTATCGACGAGAACCCCGAGATCATGCAGATTTGGGACGACGAGATGGGCGACCGCATGACGAGCCTGTGCATCATCGGCCGTCATATGGACAAGGACGCGCTCATCGCCGCGCTCGATGCCTGCCTGACCGACTGGCACCGCGCCTAGGTTTAACGAAGCTAGCATTTTTCCGCCCACGTAACCGCCAAACCACCACGAAGGTGCCTGTCCCCTTCGTGGTGGTTTTTCATTCTGAGCCAAGGAGATTCATGTTCAATATCGTGCTGTATGCGCCCGAGATTCCGGCCAATACGGGCAATATCGGCCGTACCTGCGTGGTCACCGGTACCCGCCTGCATCTGGTGGAGCCGCTGGGCTTTTCGCTCGACGACAAGACGGTGCGTCGCGCCGGTCTGGGCTACTGGCAAAACTTGGACGTGACGACATATGCCGGCTGGAAGGATTTCCTTACGCGCAATGGTCTCTCCCCCGCCGACGAGCGCCTGCATCTGCTGACCAAAAAGGCGCGCCGCACCTATGCGCAAAGCACCTACCGCGACGGTGACTATCTGGTCTTTGGCAGCGAGAGCTCGGGGATTCCCGAAGACCTGCTTGCTGCGGCGCCCGCATGCTGCGAGCGCATTCCCATGCTGCGCGACTGTGATTCGCTCGATAACGCCGAAGTCTGGGAGGCCCACGAGGAGGCGCTCGGGCATACCGAGGACAGCCACGAGGTCATCCTTCGGCAGGATATCTGCGGCAACTTTGTAGACCCGGACGACTACCGCATCAGCGCCCTCAACCTCTCCAACAGCGCCGCCATCGTCCTCTACGAGGCCCTGCGTCAGACAGGCTTTCCCGGAATGTGACAAAGGGACCGTCCCTTTGTCACATTCGGTTAGAGGTAGCGGCCGGTGATGCTTGCGGAGCAGGCAGCGATGTCGCCCGGCGTGCCGACACAGACGATTTGTCCGCCTGCGTCGCCGCCGCCCGGGCCCATGTCGATCACGTAATCGGCATTACGGATAAGGTCGAGGTCGTGTTCGATCACGATAACCGTGGCGCCCTTGGCAACGAGGCCGTCAAACACACTCAGCAGCACCTGAACATCGAGCGGATGCAGGCCGATCGTGGGCTCGTCGAATACGAATACGGCATCGTCCTGCACGCGGCCCATCTCGCTCGCAAGCTTAAGTCGCTGCGCCTCGCCGCCCGAGAGCGCCGGCGTGGGCTCGCCCAGTGTCAAGTAGCCCAAACCCAGGTCGTGCAAGGTCTGCAAGCGCGCCTGGACTTTCTTGAGTCCCAACGTGGCGTCAATGGCCTCGTCCACACTCATATCCATGAGCTGCGGCAATGTAAGTAGGCTGCCGTCCTTGCCCTCGCGATGGATATACGAGGCTGCGTCGGCATAACGCGAGCCGCGGCATGCAGGGCAGACGATCTCGACATCGGGCAAAAACTGCACGTCAAGCGATATCGAACCCGTGCCATCACACGTAGGACAGCGCAAGGTGCCAGTGTTGTAGCTAAAGGCGCCCGCCTTATACCCTGCCTCCTTGGCCTCGGGCGTACGGGCAAAGGCGCGGCGCAGCTCATCATGGATGTCGGCATAGGTCGCCACCGTCGAGCGCACGTTGGCACCGATGGGCGTGGCGTCAATCAGGTTGGCGCGCGCGATACCCTCGGCATCGATCCAACGCACGTGCCTGGGCAGGCGCTCGCCGGCTGCCTGCGCCTTGAGTGCCGGGATGAGCGTCTCGAGCACCAGCGTCGTTTTGCCCGAGCCCGAAACACCCGTCACCGCGACAAGGCGACCGCGCGGGATATCGACTTCGAGCGGTTTGACGGTATGGATGGCACCGGTCACCATACGGATATGGCCTTGGTCGAACAGTTCGTCGTCAGTCACCTGCGGGCGCAGACGCTTGGGGTCCGAGCGCAAAAACGGCGCGATGCGGCTACCCTGCGATTGCTCGACCTCACATACCGTACCGGCGGCGATTACATGACCGCCGCCCGCTCCGGCAACGGGGCCCATCTCGACCAGATAGTCGGCTTCCGCCAGTACGCGCGTATCGTGATCGACAACAACCACGGTGTTGCCGTCATCCACCAGATCGCGCATTACGCCCACCAGGCCGTCGACATTGGCAGGATGCAAGCCGATCGAAGGCTCGTCCAGCACATACAGCACACCCGTCGATCGGTTGCGGACCACGCGGGCAAGCTGTACGCGCTGGCGCTCACCCGTGGAGAGCGTGGCGCCGGCGCGGTCGAGCGAAAGGTAGTCGAGACCCAGATCGACCAGGCGACGGGCCGTGCTCAAAAACGAATCGCAGATATCCGTCGCCATGGGCTGCATCTCGGTCGGCAAGGATGCGGGCACTCCGCGCACCCACTCAATCGCCTCGCCCAGCGTCATAGCCGCCGCCTGCGCCAGATCGATACCGCGCACCTGGGGCTGGCGCGCGGCCTCGGAAAGACGCGTGCCGCCGCAATCGCGGCACGGTCCCTCGCGCAAAAAGCGCGCAACGCGCTTGAGCCCCTTATCGTCCTTAACCTTGGCGAGCGCATTCTCGACGGTATAGACGGCGTTGTAATAGGTAAAGTCGAGCGGCGTAGCGCCCTCGCCGTTTTTGGGAACGTAGAGAATGTGCTTCTTAACTGCCGGGCCGTGGAACACGATGTCGCGCTCTTGAGGCGTGAGCTGGTTAAACGGCACGTCGGTACGCACGCCCATCTCGCCGGCCACCTGCTTCATCAGGTCCCACATGAGCGTGCCCCAGGGAAGCACCGCGCCCTCGTTGATGGTCTTTGACTCGTCGGGCACCAGGCTCGCCTCGTCCACCTCGCGCATGACGCCGGTGCCGCCGCAGGTAGAACACGCGCCGCCACTGTTAAAGGCAAGGTCCTCGGCACCCGGCGCATAGAACTCGCGGCCGCATGCGGGGCACGTGAGCGACAGGCCCGCGGCCACGTTAAGGCTCGGCTCCACACGCGTCCCGCAATGCGGGCACACGTGATGGGCGCAGCGGCTAAAGAGCAGGCGCAGGCTGTTGTTGAGCTCGGTCATGGTGCCAAAGGTCGAGCGCACGCCTGGCACACTAGGACGCTGATGCAATGCGAGTGCCGCCGGCACGTGCAGCACCTCGTCCACCTGAGCATGCTCTGCCTGTGTCAGCCGACGGCGGGTATAAGTGCTGAGCGCCTCCAGATAACGACGCGAGCCCTCGGCATACAGAACCCCCAGCGCCAGCGAGCTCTTGCCCGAACCCGACACGCCGGCAATGCCCACGAGCCTTCCCAGCGGAATATCGATATCGATGTCCTTGAGGTTATGGACGCGCGCACCACGTACCTCGATAGCACTCGGCTGTTGCGACACCGTCATCGCTCCCCTTCCTGTTGATCGAATGTGACAAAGGGACTGTCCCTTTGTCCTTTACTTGTGCCATAAAACACGATCTCGAATGTACTCGCCCAGCATGGGCACGGTAAACCGGACGAGACCGTATCCGGCAGCCTCGATGACGCGCTCGCGAATCAGGCTTGCGCGATATTTACTCGCCCAGCTCTGGGTACGGTCGCAGCGCTCAATGATATCCGCCATGCGCGTCGGCTTGTCCTCGTCAACCGCCATGGCCTCGATAAAGAGACGCTGTGGGGTGCGCAGCCCGTAATACAGAGGCGAGTCAACCGCTTCGTAGAACTCGGAGACGGCATCCGCATGGCCATCCTCGACATCGCGCCTTTCAATGACTTGCGAGCCACGCCGGACAGCAGACCGCCACATGTAATATCCCACCAGCTGAACCATATAGGGATGCCCCATGCTCTTGCGCGCCGCAAGGTCCGCAGTCTCCGCATCAATGTAAAGACCAGCGCACTCGACCGTCTGGATATACGAATCGCGCACCTTGGGCAAAGAAATCGTCCCCAACGTACGCTGCTGGGCACGCCGCAAAAACGTCACGCTCGGCTCTTCGAGCAAATCGTCAACCATGCTGGGCAAGCCGGCAAAGACCAGCGCAAGACCGCGCTGGTCGCTATCGGGCAAGCCCGTGGCATCCTGATCTCCGAGCACCTGCTGATAGAGAACGGCGAGAGCCGCCAGTTCCTCGATAGACGCAGATTGAGCCTCGTCAATCGCAAACAGAATACCCTTGCTTGGGCCGAGTTTCTTGAGACGTTCGTTGACCAGCCCTCGCAACGTCTCGCCTTTTGCCCGCGCCGCCTCAACCGACATCCGTCCAAACGATGGGCCAAACTCCATCGACGTCACAACGGGCTTATTCGAGCGGAGTGCGTCGGCCAAGCGGTCGCATAAACCAAGCGAAGCGGAATCGGAGACAACCGCCCATCCGCGCTCACTGGCCAGACGTTGCAGCTCCCGCAGGAGAACTGTTTTGCCACAGCCGCGGTTTCCTGTAATGAGCATGAGCCTGCCCGGCGCCCCGGCGCCGTTATCAAGCCCTTCCTCAAAATCTTCGATGACCGACTCGCGACCGATGAGTATCGGAGGTCGTTTACCAGCCGTTGGCTTAAAGGGATTTGGGTTCATGTCGGCCTCCTCGGATTGGCAAACGCTGGTAATAGTTATACCAACTTATACCGAGTTATACCAACTGAATGTGACAAAGGGACTGTCCCTTTGTCACCTGTGGCCGAAAAATTCCGTGTCGGCGGGGCGATAGGGGCGGAAGGTGGCGGGATCGATCTTTACGTGTGCCGCGGCTGGCACGTCGTACCATTTGACCGTGTAGCCGGCGCCATGGGCGCAAAAGACCGAATCGGGCGTGTTGGGCAGATCGGCCTCGGGCTCGTAGGCGGCCGCCTCGATGACGCGCTCGGCATCATGGCAAGCCGCATAACCGGCGAACTCCAGGTACAGATGACCGCGCCCGCTCGTGTAGGCAGCCACCTCCAGCGCGTAATCCTGCACCTCGGATGCTGGCACACGACCCACAAGCTTCGCCCGGTCGCCCGCCATCGCCGGCGGCTTGTACTCGGCGCCCATGCGCGTGACATCCGAAAGCGCCCTGCCCACGCAATCTCCCGGCACCTCGAGCTCAAAGTGGTACCACGGCTCCAACAGCACCGCCGCACCCGCCTCGCGTGCCCGCATCAAACCCTGACGAATCGCGCGGTACGTGGCCTGACGAAAATCACCGCCCTCGGTGTGTTTGGCATGTGCACGGCCACCCGTAAGCGTAATGCGCACATCGGTGATGGGCGAGCCGGCCAACACGCCCAGGTGATCGCGCTCCATGGCGTTGGTGAGTGCCAAACGCTGCCAGTTCAGATCGAGCTCGTCGGTCGAGGTCACGGTGCCAAACTGCACGCCTGAACCCGCTGGCAGCGGCTCCAGGCGCAGGTGCACCTCGGCGTAATGGCGCAGCGGTTCAAAATGGCCCACACCCTCGACCGGCTGCGAGATCGTCTCCTTATAGAGAATGCCGCCGGGCTCAAACTCAATCGAAAGGCCAAAGCGATCGGCCAACACCCGCTGCACGACCTCGAGTTGCACGGCGCCCATCAACTGCAAATGAATCTGCTCAAGATGCGTATTCCAGCTTACGCCGAGCATGGGGTCTTCGTCCGCCAACTCGGTCAGCGCTTTAAACACCGCATGGACATCATGTTCGCCCGGGAGCACCGTATAGGTAAGGACCGGCGCAATGACGGGCGCATCGCACCCGGGCTCCGCACCCAAGGCATCCCCCGGGCGAACGTGCGCAAGACCCGTCACGGCACAAATACCGCCAGCGGCAACTTCCTGGGCAAGCTCGTACTTCTCTCCGTTATAGATGCGCACCTGATCGACTTTCTGCCCCCATACCTCGGCACCGGAGCGCCCCTCGATCATCTGTTTTGCACGTAGCGCGCCGCCGGTCACTTTAACCCAAGCCAAGCGCTCGCCACGAACACCTCGGCTGACGCGATAGACACGCGCGGCGAACTCCGGGGCCCACGCCTGTTCACGCATCAGCGTGCACATGCCATCCAGCAGCTCGCCCACGCCCTGGTCCTTGAGCGCCGAGCCGGCAAAGCAGGGAAAGAGCTTGCGCTCGACAACCATGCGCGACAGCGTTGCGACAGAAAGCTCGCCCGTCTCAAGAAACTCATCGAGCGCCGCCTCGTCCAACGCAGCAGCGTCCTCCTGAACGGCACCACCCGCCAGTAGTTCGCTGGCATCTAGGCAGCCCTCGGAAAGGCGCTGCCCAAGTTGTGCCAGTAAAACATCGCGGCCGGAATTCTCCAAATCAATTTTGTTGATAAAGACGAACGTCGGGATGTCATAGCGCGCAAGCAGGCGCCACAGGGTTTCGGTGTGTCCCTGCACGCCGTCGTTGGCGCCCACAACCAAAATCGCGTAGTCGAGCGCGCGCAATGTGCGCTCTGCCTCGGCAGAAAAATCGACATGCCCCGGTGCATCCACGAGCATGACGTGGGCATCTCCGTGGTCGAGCACGGCCTGCGACGAGAAAATCGTGATGCCGCGCTCGCGTTCGATAGCGTTGGTATCCAGGTGCGAGTCGCCGTCGTCCACACGGCCGCGCTTACGAATGCGACCTGCGTTGAACAGCATGGCCTCGGCCAGCGTAGTCTTGCCGGCATCGACATGCGCCAAGATTCCAACGACCGCTTGCTTCGACATGGCTCTCCTCTTATTGCAAGCCCATCGCACGTGGCAACGGGCACCCTCGTTCCACACTGGATGATACAATTTACGGGCCGGCGGGCGAAGCGGGCCCTATCCCCCGACCGAGCTCATCGCCCCGCGTTGCCGCGCGGCGATTTTCGCAGGTTCGCGCCTTGCGAAAGCCGGCTTGCAAAACAGCGCATCGAATCAGAACCACCCTTAAAAAGGGTGGTTTGCTCTTAGGGTATAACCCACGGGCC
>UQMY01000029.1 GCA_900542325.1 uncultured Collinsella sp.
ATTTTCCGGTTCGACGAACAGCCGATCGTGTCAAATTTGGTCTAACAGAGCCAAAAAATTCGCGTTCCCCGTCTTGGCGCGGACGTCGAATCTGCCATCGCCGACCTTATGGACAGGAGCGTGAGCACCTCGGCCAAGGCTGACCAACTTGAGAACGAGGCTACCAAGCTGGCACAGGAGCAGGTCGATATCGCCATCGAGAAGGTTGTCTCCAACACCTAGTGAGGCGACCTTTTAACCGCCGTTAAGCCTATAGCCTCAACACAAACAAAATGCAACGCGTATCGTAGTAAGTTGGTTAACGGCATAGTGTGAGAATTCACACTTGGACATTTGATTAACGCTCGCACCCTGTCGGGTTCGAATCCCAGCACTTTATTGAAAAAAGCACGGCACCGTGATGGTGCCGTGCTTGTGCTCTTAACTGGAGCGGGCAACGGGACTCGAACCCGCGAGTGTCAGCTTGGGAAGCTGATGCCTTACCACTTGGCGATGCCCGCTTGTGTGTTGGCTAGTATAACGCGGTTGTCTTGTTCGATACAAGGGTGGTGATGCTTGTTTTAACTGTGGAGATTCGTTTGAAAATCGCGTCAATTGTGGAGATGAGGACCTTTGACCTCCTGTTCTCCCTATCTTCTACCTGCGCTTTTGCTTGATTGTTGTATTTGAGCTCAATTTGTCAGGAATTGGGCAAGCTTTTGGTCAGGCTCCGGTACTTACCCGCATGAACCTCGGGGGTAGCCTCATCCTACGCGTCGCAGCCTCCCCGTGCGGCGCACGAGGGATAAGGAGCAGCCATGTCCAACGCACCCACGCACTCTGTCCACAGCGCAATCACAACAGGTCCGCTGCTCCTGCTCCTCTTCCTGCTTTTCGGCTGCCTGGCACCGGGAGCCGCATTTGCCGTCGATGGCTACGACCAGCTCGGCTTCCGCACTATTAGCGATGATTGTGGGCCCTTCTTCATCGGCAAGTATGAAGCTCAAGACGCCTCGATTGCCTACTGCATGAACCAGGAGCGCCCCGGCCCCACCAAGCCGGGCGGCCCATGGCTCAACTTTGATCAAGGCTGGGTGTGGCTCGACGACGAGTTCGCGGCAATCGTTTGTCACGGATATCCTACCGCCACGTCGTTTGGCGGTTACCATCTTTCACCAGATCGCGCCCGCGCCGCCACCCAGCTTGCCGTATGGATGCTCAACGGCACTACCCATGTCGACGGCACCTACTCCTACACGACCGCTCAGGGCAAAACCAAGAGTGGACACTTTACCGCCGACAATGAAGTCGTGGCGGCTGCGCGATGGCTCCACGACAGCGCAAAATCAGGAAGCATCAAAGCCGCTCCGCACCGCGCGCGGCGCTATCTAGGAGCCGTATCGGGCGGCAGCAAACGTCAAGACATGCTCTATGTACTGCCGGCGGTCTCTGTTTCCTTCCAAAAGCAGTCTGCAAACGCTGCCATTACCAGCGGAAACAATACTTATCAGTTTGACGGGGCAACATTCGATGTTTTTGAGAGCGCCAGCGGCGCGCGTGTCGGCACCATCCAGATGGACAGCAACGGTCGAGCGCAGGCAGCACTTTTGCCCAATACGGCATACTACCTAGTTGAAACGAAGGCGCCGGCCGGCTATGTCCCCCGTCGTGGTCGCATCGCCTTTACCACGGGGAATGACGGTGGACAGGTCGCCATTGAAGAACAGCCCGGCACCATCAACCTGTGTATCGTAAAACTCGATGCCGCGACGGATGCCGGACCCCAGGCTGGAGCTTCACTTGCGGGAGCAGAGTTCACGTGCGTGTCGCAATCCACCCCCGGATGGGCGCAAACCCTCACAACCGATGAAAGCGGTCGAGCTACCCTCACCGATGTCCCCCTGGGAACCTTTACCATCTATGAATCGAAGGCGCCCGAGGGCTATTTGCCCTCCGGTGACAGTTGGTCTTACACCGTTGGAGCCGACCAACTCGGCGATTCAGGCGTGGTCGAGATCGAATCTCGCGTTTCCGATATCCCCATTGCGTTTGACCTTGAGATTTCAAAATTCAAGGACTACGGCAATAGCGATCAATCCGGCCTGGAGCAGCCGGCAGGAGATGTTGTCTTTGAGGTTGTCAGTAACAGCTCTCAGCAGGTTGTTGGCACACTGACCACAAACATCTATGGCTTTGCCTCCACCAAAGACCAGCCCGAAGCATGGTTTGGCGCAGGCAAGCGACCCGCCGGTGTCCACGGAGCCATCCCATACGACCGCGCCGGCTACACCGTTCGTGAGGTTCCGGAAACCGTCCCAGAGGGTTTTAAACGTGCAGGGGAATGGACCGTCGAGGCCAATCAGATTTCCGACGGCGCCGAGCTTCAATATATCGTGGACAACCACGCTCTGTCGACGCATCTCCAGATTGTAAAACGCGATGCCCAAACAGGCGCTTCTGTTCCCCTAGCCGGATTCACCTTCCAACTCCTCGACAGCAATCACAAACCTGTCTCACAAACTTGCTGGCATCCAGCACATAACGTAATGGACACCTTTACGACTGACGCGACCGGGACCGTCACACTGCCCGAATCGCTCGTGCCGGGCACCTATTATGTACGCGAAACCTCGGCCAAAGAGCCCTATCTTGTCGGCAAAGAGATCGAGGTAAACATACCCGCCGACATGAACCTAACGCCCGTTGCAATCGCCTCGTATTATGACCACGCCGCGACCGGAAACATCAGGATCGTTAAAACCGATGTCGTAGACGGCAGCAGTCTCGCGGGCGCCATCTTTGAGATCCGTGCCTCGGGTGATATCGTGCGCCCCGGCGGTAGCATTGCCGCGCTCGACGGTGAGACTGTCGCTACCGTCACAACGGATGAAACTGGAGAAGCACGCGCGGACGACCTCCCGCTGGGATCTGGCACCGCACGCTACGAGGTTGTCGAGACTCAAGCGCCGGCAGGCTTCTTACTCGACCGGACGCCCCATATCGTAGACCTCGCTTATGCCGACCAGAAAACACCCGTTGTAGAAGCACGGCTTAACGTATCCGACAATTACACCAAGGTTGATATCTCCAAGGTCGATGCAAGCGGAGAGCAGGAAGTGAAAGGCGCACAGCTCACCTTATATGGTCCCGATAAAACCGAAATAGACTCCTGGACCTCATCCGACAAGCCGCACCGCGTCGAACATCTTGCACCCGGCACCTACTCGTTGCGCGAAATGATGTCTCCGCGGACCTATGACCTTGCCGAGGAGATAACGTTTGAAATAAAGGATACGGGAGAAGTCCAATCCGTCGCGATGAAGGATGCGCCCATCGAGATCAAAGGACAGGTCGACAAGCGTCAGGAGCTTGTCCAACCTATCGGGAAGGGTCTGCTGGCCAACGGCGATGGTAAAAATCGCGCCGCAACGCAAACCAATACGGACGGTCTTTTCTCCTATACCATCGACGCTCGAAACGATTCAGCTACCTGGGTTGATGAGTTCACAATTACCGATGATCTTGAGTGTGCCGAGGACGATACGGCGAGATTCGTCTCAATCGAAACCCCCGTCGCCATCGGCGACCTCAACGGTCTGTGCAACGTGTGGTATCGCACGACGCCGTTGGACTCGACAGACGTCGATGAGCCGGCAAACGCGACGCTTGACGATGGGCACGAAAATCCTTGGCTTGAGTCCGACGAAGTAAAAGAGAGTCTGGGTGAAGATTGCCGCCTCGTCGATTACGACGGCTGGCACCTCTGGAAGGCGGATGTCTCGACCACGGAATCCGCCACACTCGAGGCGAAAGAACTCGACCTTGCATCCAATACCGTCGTAACGGGCATTCGCATTGAATACGGTGCGGTAGCCGCCGACTTTACGACTCGAAGCGATACGGATTCTTGGACCCGCGATGATCTCAAAGATGAGCACGACGACCTTGACGATGCCAAAGCAATCCTTGGCACAGATGCTCGGGGCGCAGTCGTGCACATGCAGGCAACGTCGGCTTACACACCCCAAACTGCACTCACCAACAGCGCACGCGTCGATCTTTGCCGCAACGGCGGCGGCGATAAACTTGAGTCACATGACGAGGACCGTGTCATTCAACGCTGTACCCTACCGCAGGACCTACCGGCAACAGGATCAGCTCCCATCGCCGCTTGCATCACCGCGCTCCTGACCTCGGGTGCCGCAGCCCTATGGTTCGCTCGCCTTAGGTCAATCCCAAAGAAGCGCTAGCGCGATGAAAAAGCGGGGGAGCCAGTCCCCCGGCTCGCCCGCTTTCAATCATCTAAATCGCCGCATCTACTCTGCAGACGAAGATCCACCATCAACGATTGCCTGCTCGGACTCAGGAATCCCATCGGCGCCCGTGCTCTGTTCTTGCTCCACCTCTTCGCTGATTGCGGAGGCGGGGGTCGAGCCCTTCGCGCCCACGATGTAGGCAGCTCCAAACCCTAACGCAATGGCAATCAAGGTCAAAATCACGTAGACAGGCCAATGGCGCTTAATATACGAAAACACGTTGACTCCTTAGAGCTCCGTCTACGAACGGCGGATAACCTCGGTCACGACCTCGGATACCGTGGCAATGTTCGTCGGGTTGACATTGTGGGGCAGGTCGTCCTCGGTACGAGCACAAGCCAGGCGCGTGCCGTCCACGCCGGCGATGGTGAGGGCTCGGCGGCTCGCCTCGAGCGCGGCATAGGCATCGGTCTTGGCATAGGGCATCTCGAGCGCGCCACAATCGACATGGAACGACTTGCACACCTTGCTGACCAGGTTCATGATGCGGCGATCGCCCTTGAGCAGCTGCTGTTCGCCCTCAACCGTCACCACCGAAAGCCTACCGGCGCCGACGGATTCAAGATTGATGAAGAATACGCCGCGGAGCTTATCGCGATGCGAAGCCAAGAAGGCCTTCATGCCGGCGCCATCACAATCCGAGGCGCCCGTTGCCACAAACCAGATATCGTGACCGAGCAGCTCATCGTCACCCATAGAGGCGACAGCCGAGAGCATATCTTCGGAAGAAGCGCCGTCGGAAGACGTAGCGCCGCCCTTCCAGCCATCGTTATCGTCCTCGAAATTATCCCACGAACCGATGCCGCGACCGGACTTCTTGGCATCGTAATCGTCTTCGACGCCCAGCCAATCACTCATGCTGTCCTGTTCGTTTTTCTTTTTACGACCGAACAGGCCGCCCAGGCCGCGCTTGCGAGACTTGGGTGCCGCCGGGGCGGGAGCCGAAATGGTCTCGATCGGCTGAGCGCCCGACGCAACGGGCATAGGAGGCGCAACGGGTGCCGATGTGGGTTCGGGATCCTGAGCGGTAGCAAAGGGGTCGTTGACCTGTGCGGAGGGGTCGGGAAGGTCGAACAGCGACGTGCGAGACGCAACGTTTGCCTGCTTCATCGACGGCAGCGACGGATCGGGGACCGAAGCCAGCGGAGACGAGGAAGGTGCAGGCGACGGTGCCGACGCCGGATCGGGAACATTCATCTGCGGACGCGGCGATGCCTGGGAGGAAATCTGGGCCATAAGGGAATCGACCGTTTCGTCCTGGGTGGGAGCAACATCGGCAACCGTGGCACCGGAACCACTCGGGGTCGGCATGGTGAAAATCTGCGTGGAGTAAGGCCTCGACTCATCTGTCTCGGGAGCCTCGGAAACCGCAGGCACTTCCTCCTGCTCGACCTCGGTCGAATCATCTTGCTCGGCTGTTGCGTATTGCTCTTCGTCAGAGTTGGCCTCGACGGGCTCGTCCTCGGCGGCATCTTGGATTGCGGCAGCATCAATAGACTCGTCATCGTCTGCCGCATCGCCCCGCTCATCGGAAACAGGAAGGGACTCGGCAATCGCGGTGCCTTGCTTTTCAAACGTTATCGTGGAATCGAACTGCGCGGCATCAAACGACATGGTGCTATCGACGTGCTGCTGAGCCTCGAAAGACGTCGTCGCCTCAACAACATCCGCGGACGCCGGTTGCTGGGACTCAAAGGACGTCGTAGCTTTGGCAGCGTCGACGGGCACGGACTGCACAGCCTCGTTCTGCTCGAACTCTTGCGCCGCGCGCTCACGTGCCGCCTCGGCTGCCTGCTGCTGAGCGATAGCCTCCTGCTCGGCAGTCTCGCGTGCGGCAGCGCGCTTCTCCTCGAAATCGTCGACAAATTTCCTGCCCTTTGCAAGCGCACCCTTAAAGAAGTTGGAAGCGCTGGCGCCAATCGAAGAGAACGCGGATGCAATATCGGCATGGGGCGTTGCCGCGGGAATCTCGGCCGAGAAATCAGTATCGCTCTCGTAAGACACACGCCTCGGCTGTTCAACGCAATCGTCGTCAGACTCGTCCGCAACGTCTTGCGCCGGCGCGGCGGGAGCCAAAATGTCCAGTCCTGCCGCGGGATCGATCGCGGACACTGCCTCGGGCTCGGCAACGGCAGCGGTAACCGCGGCAGACTCATCATCCACGGTGGCAACAGGCGCAGGCGCAGTCACGACGGGGGCAGGCTCGGGCTCAAACGTCGGCTCCTCGCCCTCCTCGTAATCGAGCGTGCAGGACTCGGGAAGCATTCCGAGCGCACGGATGGCATCCGAACCAAAGCGGATGTTGCCGGCGGCATTGCGATAGAGCTTGGGCTCGGGCTCGGCCGCGACAGGCTCCTCCGCCGGCTCGGCAGCGGGAACCTCGTCATTGAACTCTTCGGCCTGGACAGCCTGATTCTGATCCTCGGGCACAATGGCGCCAATCAGCGTCTCGTCGGCAGACGCACCCTCAAAGCCCTCGATCTGCTCGTCGAAAGCCTCACCCTGTTCGGGCTCGGTCTGAGCGTCGGGAGCAGTCGGCTGACCGAACTCGTCCTCGGCGTAGGTAGGCTCTTCGTACTCGATGGTGTTGCCGTAGTCGTTTTGCTGCTGGGCCGCGGCATACTCCGCCGCTGCGCGCGCCATTTCTTCGGCACGACGCTTCTGCTCCCCAAAATAGGTATCGAACGGAACATCGTCGGGAAACTCGTTTTCGCCCTGGAAGGGAGCAACGTTGTCCATGACGCCGAGCATGGCGGCGACAGAAGACTTGTTGCACACCGCGCCGGACGTATAGGGAAGAATGTGGCGGTTAGAGATGATGTTTGCCGCGTTGGCAAGTGCAACGAGGGAAGCGAGGATCGCGACAATCCACAGCAGAACCTTGAGCGCGCCGGGGAGCGGCAGGATACGCAGGATGGCAACGGCAGCGGGGGCAACCGTGGCAACGGGCAACAGCTTGGCGATGAGCGCACGATACGAAGCATAAGGCTCGCGGGCGAGCAGCTCAGCACGGGGAGAGTCGTAGTGTGCGACAACGACCACCGGGCGGTTGCGCGGAGACGCAAGCGGGCCCGAGGCCTTGTGGTAGGCAATGACATTTTGGCTCACGCCCGTCTTACCCAGGCGCGAAACCACGGGGTGGCCCGTGCGCTCGAGCACGTAGAGTACGGCACCGACAATGGCCAGCAAGGTGCCGACCAAGCCGATACCGCCGCCGATGCCCATCAGCAGGGCGCCGGCAAACGCAAGGATACCGGTAACGGCAAATGCCAATCTACTGGGCGCCGGGGCATTGAACTCCTGAACCTCGGGATCAAAGCCGTGGTTGCGGAAGATCTGAGCGATATCCTCGGCAGCCAAGCGCTCTTCTTCGCTGCATGCCGGCGTAATGCCGGTGTTCTGCAGCAGGTGGTTAATATAGTTCTGGGTGTTCGCCATGTGCGCTCCACATCCATAATCCGACAAATAGGCCCAATGCTTGCACATTAGAACCGTATATAGTCGAAAGTATACCCCGAGCGAGCGCAAACGACCGAATTCGGGCCATCTTAACGCCCCGAGCGGACAAGGATATAGCCTAATCTCCATATCGGACTAAAATCATGGCAGCAAACCACCTTCTCATGCGAGGACTCTATGACGGCAAGCGACGCGACCGCGACAATTAAAAAGGGGAATTCGGAGCCAAGTTTCGATAAAACGGCTCAGCGCATCCTCAATCTTTTCTTTGTGCTCAACAGCTCCCCCGAACCGCTGACGACCGAGCAGATCGTCTTGGATTCTGACCTGGGATATGGCTCGGGCAATATCGACTCGGATAAGCGCAAGTTTCGGCGCGATCGTGACAAACTGCTCGAGCGTGGCATCTTAATCAAGGAGGTTCGCCCCGCCGGTGCGCAGGAGACCGAGGAAAGCTCGTGGACAATCGACCGCGAGCACACGTTTGCTGCAGGCGGCCTCATCACCGCAGACGACGCCGATATCCTGCTCAACGCCATCGACCAGACGTTAGCGGCCGGCTCATCCACCTTTGCCGCGCCGCTTGCCGATATTCGCTCCAAGATTGCCTACCTCACCGGCATGTCGGCGGTGGACGATGCACCGATCCGCCGCTCTCCCACCGTCGATGCGGTATGGAGCGCCTTTGCCGAGCGGTGCGCGCTGCGATTTTTATATCAGAACGGACGCGGCGAGCAGAAAGAACGTACCGTCTGCGTCTACGGCATGTTCGAGCGCGAGGGCGTGGCGTACTTCTGCGGCCTCGACAATGTCACCGACGACATCAGGACATTCCGCTGCGACCGTATCGTTCGCGCCTGGCGTCCTTCGAAGGCCTACGCCATCCCCGCGGACTTCAATCTCAACGACTATCTGTTCTTTGAATTCGATTTTGCCGACCGACCGCCCGTTGCAGCCACGTTCTCGTTCGCCCCTCAGACGCAGATCGATATGATCAACGGCCTCACGCGCGGGCGAGGTGAGCTCGCACACACCGATGCGGGATGGACCTGGACCGTTGACGTGCGTGACCTTGAAGCCGCCGCCTCATTTTGCATGGCTCACG
Organism: uncultured Collinsella sp.; assembly: GCA_900542325.1. Lineage (GTDB taxonomy): Bacteria > Actinomycetota > Coriobacteriia > Coriobacteriales > Coriobacteriaceae > Collinsella. Next base: position 8,860 of record UQMY01000029.1, read on the forward strand.
CCACGGACGGCATGAGGCCCATGGCCCCCAAATCGCTCAAGCAGGCGTGGAATCACCTCATCGAAAGGACGGTGCACGAGCATGCCCGTGCGTAAACTCACCAGCGAGCAAAGACTCTCGCGCGCCATCGACATCATGGAGGCCCTCTACGCTGCCGGCGAGAATGGCATGGCACGAGACGAGCTTTGCAGCCGCTTTGATATCACGGGGACATCTCTCGACGAGATTCTCGAGATCGTCTCGACGCTCGCGGACCGAGAATCGGGTGCGCGTATCATCTGCGAATGCCACGGCGAGCGCGTGGTCCTCACCGGTGACGCCGGGCGTGTACTACCGCTGCGCCTGAGTGCCGCCGAGGGCGCTGTGCTCAACCACGAACTTGAATCGTTGGGGATCGAGCCCCAGGCGGCGGCTCGAATTCGACATGTTCTTCTACCCGAAGAGCTCGGCTATAACCAGCACGTCTCTGACACCGTCAACCACGGGTCGCACTGGCAGCAGCTGAGCTGCGCCATTCAGGACGGCGTTCGCTGTCGTATCTCGTATCGCTCGATGGACGATGCGCGGCCACGCGAGCGTCTGGTCGACCCCTTGCGCATTACAGCAAACGGCGACCAAACATATCTGATTGCCTGGGACATCGCGGTCGATGAGCAGCGCACCTATCGCATGGATAAAATCGAGGGACTCACCTTGACGGAAGACTCCGTCGTGCCTCACGCACCGGACGTCGCATCCCTCCACGATTCCCTTGCCCGGACGCAGCGTAGCGCAAAGCTCTTGATGCCATTCGATATGGCGGAGCATCTGGACTGGGCCGGCATCACCCTCATCGAGCGCAGCGGGGCAGACATGGCAACGGTAACCGTGCATTACGGCTCCGAGCGTTGGCTACTGAGCCAGATAATCGCAGCGGGCGGAGCCATCCGCATCTTGGATAACCCCACCCTGTCAAAGCGTCTGTGCGATATGGCAAAAACTCTCGTCTGTCCGCTTTAGCGCCGCCGCTCGTGGCGTGCGCGCCACAGTTGCAGATAGTGCCCGATCTGCGCCGATTCGATGCGCTGGTAGGAGCTCGTGGGCAGCGACGTTAAGAACTTCTTGCCATAGCCCTTCGTCACCAGGCGAGGATCCGCCAAGATCAGCACACCGCTATCGGTCGACGAGCGAATCAAACGCCCCGCGGCCTGCTTAACCTCGAGCACCGCCTCGGGCAGCGAATAGCGCGCCCATGCGCGGTCTTCGCGCAGGTTGCGCTCGCACGAGAGCGGGTCCGTGGGGCTCGAGAACGGCAACTTGGGAATGATGACGCAGCGCAGCGTCTCGCCGCTGGCATCAAACCCCTCCCAGAAGGCCTTGAGCGCAAAAAGCGACGAGGCCGGTTCGTTGATAAACCGGTCGCGCAGGCGGCGAGGAGATGAGTTGCGCTGCTGGCAGTTGAGCTCCAGACCCGCACGGGCCATCTTGGGCTCAACGCGGGCGTATAGGTCCTCCATGTCGCGCCGATTGGTGAACAACGTGAGCACCGATCCGCCCATGGCAAGATGGGCGTCGACCAGTACGCGCTCGAGCGCCGTAAGATAGCTCTCACGATCGCGCGGATCGGGGATATCGCCCGCAACGACTACAGCCATGTTCGAATCGAAGTCGTAGCTCGAATCCAAGTGCAGCGATGACGACGTTGAAGCACCGATGCGATCAAGGCCGACCGCATGGTTAAAGTGCTCAAAGCTTTTGGACACCGTCATGGTCGCCGAGGCAAAGATAGCCGTGTGAACCTCGGGTAGCCACTCGGTTGCCAAAGCCTCGCCAATGTCGATGCGCTCTGCGGTCATCGACTCTCCGCCGGCACGAAGTCTGCGATTGACCTGCAGCGAGTACACGTAGTGTTCATCGGTGCCATCAATGATGAGTTTGAGGTTCTCGGCCAGCTCGTGCAGGCGGCGCGAGATATCACCCAGGTCGACAACAACCTCGGGCTTGTCGGCGGCGACGGCTTGCACCAGCGCGTCGACGCTCTTGTCAGCTTGTTCCAATGCGTCGATGCCAGTGTAGGCCGACTGTAAGAAATCATGCCAGTCGTCTGATTCGCGCAGCTCGGGGCCAATCCATAGATTGGCATTGTCATAACCCCCACGCGCACGGCCGCCGAGCTCGCGAACGCCATCGAACACGTCGGCGATTGCCATGCTCGCGCGGGCAACCGTCGACGTCGCCTTGGCAGTAAGGCCCAGATAGAGCGTAGAGCCCTCGGAGGTTGCCAAATCACGGGAAACCTGGCTTAGTGCGCCGGTGCTCGAGCCACCCAGGCGCTCGAACAGGACGCGTGATTCGTCCGCCGACACCACGCGCGCCCACTGACGGCGCGCCTCGCGCTCGATGGAATGGGCCTCGTCGATCACCCAATGACGAATCGGAGGCAAAATCCTGCCCTCGGCCGCGACGTTACGGAACAGCAGGGAATGGTTGGTGACCACCACATCGGCATGCGCCGCACGACGGCGAGCACCGTGGACCAAACATTTATCAGGGAAAAACGGGCAGAGGCGACGAGCACACTCGCGCGAGGCCGTCGTAAAGTCGGGACGGTTGACGCTGCGCCACCGAATGCCGAGCGAGTCGAGGTCGCCATCGGCTGATTGGCAGACGTACGCCATAATGACCGCGACCGCCGTGAGCGTGTCCGCCGGATCGCGCTTGGTGGTAATCTCGACCTGGCCGCGGCTCATGCGCTCAAGCTTGCGCAGGCACGGATAGTGGTCATACCCCTTGAGAGCGCAAAATGACAGACCACCGTCCAGTTGCTCCGCAAGTTTTGGCAGCTCATGGTACATGAGCTGGTCGGCAAGATTGTTCGATTTGGTCGCAATACCAACCGTGATGTTGTTACGGCGTGCTGCCTCGGCAAAAGGCACCAGATAGGCCATCGATTTGCCGACGCCGGTGCCTGCCTCAATTACTCGATGAGTGCCCGTGACCAGCGCATCGCGGACCTCGAGCGCCATCGCGATCTGCTCATCGCGCGGCTCGTAGGTGGGATACATGCGATTGACCAGGCCGCCCGGGGCATAGTCCGCCTCGATTTCCTCGCGGCTCGGCATCTTAAGGACCGGTAGCTCGTCCGCATCAACGCGATCATCGGCCCGATCGGCCTTGAGAACGTCAGCACGAGCGGCGCTGAGAGAGAAGATAGAACCGGGGTTCTGTCCCGCCAAGAAGGAGAAGATGGGACGATAGGACCAGGGTACGTCGGGGTGCATGTCGGCCAGGCGCGCCATTAAGCCCTGAGGCAAGTCGGTGAGCGCCACGAGTAACACGCGCCACACACCACACAGGGCGTCGACATCTGCGTTGGCGCGGTGCGATACCGAGTCGCAGCCAAACAGGTCGGCCATGAAAGACAGCTTATGCGAAGCCAGGCGCGGAAGCGCGATGCGCGACAGCGCCAGCGAATCGATCCAGATGTCGCTGACGTTGACACCGCCCTTGACCGACTCGATAAACGAGCGGTCGAAGGTGGCGTTATGCGCAATCACCGGGCAGCCGCCGACAAAATCGGCGAGAGCGGCCACGGCCTCGACGGCCGATGGGGCATCTGCCACATCGGCGTTTGTAATGCTCGTGAGTTCGGTAATCTCGGCGGGAATCAGCTGCTTGGGATGTACGAAGGTATCGAACCGATCGACAACCTCGCGGCCCGAAAGGCGGGCCGCTGATATCTCGATAAGCTCGTTGTCCTGCACCGAAAGACCCGTGGTCTCGGTATCGAGGACGATAACATCTTCCTCGATGAGACCAAACGATTGGGTTTTGGCGCGCTCGGCAAGCGTGGCATAGGAATCGATGACAAACTGCGGCGTTCCCGACGAAACAGCGTCCTCGATTAGCATGCAACGCCCGCTCGACGAAGTCCCATACGAATCAGACTGTCACACACCTGCGGGAACGTCATGTCATCGGTGTGGCGAATCTCATCCGGATACAGCGATGTATCGGTCATGCCGGGAATCGTGTTGGTCTCGAGGATAACGGGGCCGTCCTCACTCACGATAAAATCGCTGCGCGAGATGCCCAGGCAACCGAGTGCCTTATGGGCAGCACAGGCGAACTCCTGAGCACGAGCGTAGTTCTCGGGCGAAATCTGCGCCGGAATGCGATGGATGTCCGTAGGGTCGACATACTTCACGTCCAGATCGTAGAACTCGCAGTCCTCGGGCTTACGGATTTCAACAATCGGCAGGGCGCGCACGTCATCCTCGCCGTATACGCCGACGGTGATCTCGGTACCCTCGATGCACTTCTCGACCAGCACTTTGTCGCCGTACTCAAACGCCTTGGCGATTGCCGCGGGCAGCTCGGAGGGCTCATGGACCAGGGAAATACCGTAGCTGGAACCGTTGACGGCCGGCTTCACAAAGCAGCGCTCGCCACAAACCTCGACGATATGATCGATATCGACTTCATCGCCCACCTCGAGCGCGAGGCCGGGGGCAATGGGAACGCCCGCCTTGGCGTACAGGAGCTTCGAGACCTCTTTGTCGGCACCGCAGGCGCTTGCGAGCACGCCCGAGGCCGTGTAGGGGATACCCAAGGTCTCCATGGCACCCTGCATGGCACCATCCTCACCGCCGGCGCCGTGCATGGCGATAAACGCCACGTCGAAACCACCGGTCGCCATGGTTACCATAAAATCTTCGGCAGCCGTGTCGAGCAGCTCCACCGAAGTGTAGCCGGCCTCCTTCAAGGCCGCCACGACGTTCTTTCCCGAATTGAGCGAAATCTCGCGCTCAGCGGAATGACCGCCCGCCAAGACCGCTACGTGCATGTTCTCTAGGCTTTTACCCGGCATGGGCAGACTCCTCCTCTATAATTTCTGCAGCTGATACCATATTGTAGCGATACCCTCTACGTTTCCCCAAAATCGAAAGGCTTCCATGAATCCCAGGACTAAATCTCAGGACATTCGCGACTTGAGCCAAAACGATATTCGCGAGCTTGTGGCCGAACTTGGCCAGCCCGCCTTCCGCGCAAAGCAGCTCATCGAATGGGTCTTTGAGAAGAACGTTTGTTCGTTTGACGATATGACCAACCTTCCCAAGGCTTTCCGCGAGCAGCTTAAAGAGGCTTTTGCCTTTGACACGCCGACTGAACTCACCAAGCAGATTTCCAAAGATGGCTCTCGCAAGTATCTGCTCGAGTACCACGACGGCATTTCCGTCGAGACCGTCGGTATGCCCCGTCGTAACAAGCTTTCCGTCTGCGTTTCCACCCAGGCAGGCTGTGGCATGGGCTGCGCCTTTTGCGCTACCGGTCTCAACGGCCTCAAGCGCTCTCTGACCGCTCAAGAGATCGTCGACCAGGTACTTCATGTATCCAACGATTTTGGCGAGCGTGCCACGAGCGTTGTCTTCATGGGCCAGGGCGAGCCGTTTGCCAACTACGACGAGGTTCTCAAGGCACTGCGTATCCTCAACGACCCCGATGGCATCGGTATCGGCGCCCGTCACCTCACCGTCTCTACCAGCGGCGTTATTCCCGGTATTCGCAAATTTGCCGACATCCCCGAGCAGTTCACGCTTGCCGTTTCCCTGCACTCCGCCATCCAGTCGACGCGCAACAAGCTCATGCCCGGTGTTAAGAAGTACACGCTGCTCCGCCTTCACGAGGCGCTTCAGCTCTACACCGAAAAGACTGGCCGCCGCCCGACCTATGAATATGCCATGATCGAAGGCGTCAACGATACGAATCCCGAGATGCAGGCACTCTGCGACTTCTGCGAGGGAACGCTGTGCCACGTTAACCTGATTCAGCTTAACGACATTGAGGGCAGCCCGCTCAAGCCGTCGCCGATTCATAAGGTTGAGGATCTTCAGCGTCGTCTTGAGTCCCGTGGCATCGAGACCACGATTCGTAACTCCCGTGGTAACGATATTGACGCCGCTTGCGGACAGCTGAAACAGCGCTTCAAAGTTCAGAAGAACGCATAGGGGAGTCGCACTCCAAAACGTTTCATGTGAAACATCGAACGGCCCCTGTTGCATGATATGCAACCGTGGCCGTTTCATTTATTGACCTCAATTTTGGACCGCTGCTAGCTTTCCCATTTTTTTTGGACAAAATAAGGGACCCTTGTCTCATGAATCAGACAAGGGCCCCTCAAAATATGCAGGGTAATTGTTAGGTACCTAATAGCCTACATTTTCCCATTGGTTGCTAACCCAACCTTGATTAATCTTAGGATTTTTCGTTACCTGAGCAGTGCGCATGGCAACATCTTCTGTCATAACATCCATTTTCTTCTTGGATGTATCAACGATATCTTGCGCGCCACGAAGCAAACGACCTCGAAGCTCATCGTCTGTCGCGATCTTATAGCCAGCGAAGGCACCAGCCGCGACAGTCGTCGCCAATGCAATCGCAGTTAAAATCTTATTCCTCATCTTGGCCTCCTTGATCAAACTGAATCATTTCGCCAAGAATACGAGAGAGCTCTTCCTCGTCTTTAAACTCAATCTCGATCTTATTCTTTCCACGCGAGCTCTTCACACGCACGTTGGTATTAAAAACCTGACGAAGCACGCGGGCAGCCTTTTTAAAAGACTGAGGCGTTGCAGGCCTCGGTGTCTTAGGTGTCTCTCCGGCAGAAAACAACGGAGCAAGATTTTCTGTCGCTCTAACGGAAAGGCCTTCTGCAACAACCTTCTCAGCAAGTCGAATCCTTGCATCTTCATATGGAACTGCAAGAATCGCTCTCGCATGGCCAGCAGTAAGCTTGCCCTCGAAAATCATCTGCTGTACGACTTCGGGAAGATCTAGCAAACGAAGTGAATTTGTAATTGCAGAACGAGACTTACTGACAGCCTTTGATAACGCCTCTTGTGTCATACCGCTAGCATCAATGAGCTGACGATAACCCTTCGCCTCTTCGACGGGATTCAAATCAGAACGCTGAAGATTCTCGATAAGAGCAAGAGCGAGCATCTCCTCATCATTAACTTCCTTAATGATGACAGGCAGTTCCTCAAGACCAGCAAGCTTTGACGCTTGGTAACGACGTTCACCAGCAATGATCTCATAGCCGTTTCCGTGCTTGCGAACCAAAAGCGGCTGCAAAACACCATGCTCTTGGATTGACTCACTCAACTCGCGAAGTTCAGTTTCGTTAAAGTGAATTCGCGGCTGATTAGGGTTGGGAACGATATCCTCAATAGGGAGTTTTGTTTCAGATGCGGCATTTGAAGCAGATGCAGCCGAACCACCGGTCTCATATTCGGCCTCTGAGACCAAAGCATTGAGACCACGTCCTAATCCGCCACGTTTCTTTGCACTAGGCACGCTTGATCACCTCTTTTGCAAGGTTCATATACGCTTTTGCACCCTTATTTTGAGGTGCATAGGTAATTACCGGTTCTCCAAAAGACGGAGCTTCGGAGATTTTAACTGTACGGGGGATCAGCGTCTTAAACGCCTTATCACCAAAGTACGATTGAACCTCCTCAACAACCTGATTCGATAGAGAGGTACGCGAGTCATACATGGTCATAAGCACACCATAGGTGTCTAAGCCCTTGTTCAGACGTGATTTGACCATTTTCATTGACTCAAGCAGCTTTGTAACGCCCTCGAGTGCATAATACTCGCACTGGATCGGAATCAAAACGCTGTCTGCTGCTGTCAAGGCGTTGATAGTAAGCAGGCCGAGCGAAGGGGGACAGTCAATGAAAATAAAATCGAACTCGTCTTGAATCGGCTCAAGCAAATCTTTGAGGCGGGTTTCACGAGCGATTGCGCTTACGAGCTCAATTTCCGCGCCTGCAAGCTGAATTGTAGCCGGAATTACGAATACCTTTTTGCAATTTGTATCAAGAACAAGCGATTCTGCCGGCACATCATTCAACAATGCATCATAGATGCAGTGATCAAGGTCTTCTTTTTCAATTCCGAATCCACTAGTGCTGTTTCCCTGCGGATCAAAATCGACAATCAGTGTCTTACGACCCTGCTCACCCAGTGCTGCTGCAAGGTTTACAGCCGTCGTTGACTTACCGACGCCGCCTTTTTGATTGATGATTGCAATGATACGCGTGTCTTTTGCGCTCTTAGAACGTTTAACGTCGCGAAATCCCACGGTCCCTCCTGGTGTGTATTAAAGCTGTCAAACGGAGGATGTTTCACGTGAAACATTCCGATTCGATATCAACCGCCATGTTTCACGTGAAACACTGCAAGTTGTTAGTATCCATTATGTTTCACGTGAAACATCTAGGCAAGCGGATTCTTCTTTGCCATGCCATTTGCACGAGGCAATGAGACAGATGCTGGATGACTCTTCTTAAGAACAATGAACTCCCTGTGACCCAGACCCTCAGGCAAATCGATTCCGTCATTCAGAAGCGAAGTGAAGCCGCAGATCTTAGCTGCTGACATACCAGAAGCAAGCTCCTCATCCGATGGATCGCCCTTAGTGATAACAAATAGCCCTCCATCCTTGAGATACGGAGCCGCATACTCAACAAGAATCGGTAGAGGAGCCAGTGCGCGGGCGGTTACGACAGAGAACTGCTTCTTATGGCTTCGAGCATATTCTTCAAGACGATCATGAACCGCATGAGCATGTTTCAACCCAAGATCATGAACAAAAGAATTAACTGCATCAACCTTCTTGCCAACAGAGTCAATATAAGTAGCTTTACGATGCGTGGTTATGGTTAAAGGAATACCAGGGAAGCCCGCACCTGTTCCCATATCGAGCAAAGCTCCCTCAGGAGCCTTATTGATATAGGGGAGCAAAACAAGTGAGTCGAGGATATGAAGTACCGCAGCATCTTCTATGTTAAGAATACGGGTGAGATTGGTTGTCTTATTTGTTTCCAGAACCAAATCCAAATGTTGAATACATTTCCTCAGCTCAGTATCAGTTACGCTCAAGGAATACTCTTTGCAATAGGAAGTTAGACGACTCAACATCTCGTCAGCCTGCTGATCAGTAAGTACTAACAACGAAAGCTCCTTTCTGACAAAAATCAGTGTATCGATAACTTTTGACAAAAAAAGGGGACGTGGAAACCACGTCCCCTTAGCATAAGCTCGAGTAGATTATCGAGCAACAATCACCACATGGCGATCGGGGTCAGAACCCTCAGAATGAGTATCGACGGCGTCATTGCCACGAAGTGCAATGTGAACCAGTCGGCGCTCGTAGGCATTCATGGGCGGAAGCGAAACACTCTTATGGGTGCGGATGGCACGCTCGGCAGCAGACTGAGCCATGGAGGCAACCTTGTCCTGACGGCGGCTCTTGTATCCCTCGACGTCCACTACAACCGGATACCTAAAGCCGAGCTTGCGGCTCACCAGCAATGAGAACATAACCTGAAGGGCATCAAGGGTGCGACCATGACGGCCAATGAGAACAGCAAGGTCGGGAGCCGTTACATCCAGAATCAGCTCACCCTCGTCGCCCTCATACTCATCGATAGGAGAGTTGGCGGCATCGAAGTGCGAAAGGATGGAACGCAGGATGGAAATCGCGACATCGGCAATGGTGTCGAGCTCCTCGTCGGTCAGCTCTTCACCAGCCTTGTAGCGCTGTGCAATCTCGGGATAATCGCCCGCGACCTGCGGGGCAACCTCCTCAAGCATATCCTCGATGATCTCTTCAGACATAACGTACTCCAAAAGTTAGGTACCTAAATAAGATTGATATCCCACTACTTCTTCTTGTGCGGGCGCGGCTTCTTCTCGCGACGAGTGACCTCAACCTGCAGCGGCGCGTTCTTAAGGCGCTCCTCCTCATCGGCCTTCGCCTTGTCGATGACCTTCTGCGTCACAAAAATCTGCTGGATAACCTGCCAAGCAGACGAGACGTCGTAGTACAGCAGAACACCAACGGGAAGGCTCCAGCCCATCCAAAGCATCATGACCGTCATGACAACGGCCATCATACGCATGCTCTGAGCCTGCTGGCCGGTCTGGTTGCGCGACATATAGAGCTGCGGAATCAGGGTCAGGACAGCGAACAGGATCAGGCAGACCAGCGCAGGCAGCGCGACCATAAAGCCATCGGCAAAGGAGGCACTCGGCGTGGTGGTCAGGTCGGGCAGAATATTAAAGAACGAGAACGTGCCGTCGTTAAAGTAGTCCGGCAGGTTACGCAGCAGCGTAAATAGGGCGAACAGGACAGGCATCTGAATCAACAGCGGCAGACAACCAGCCATCGGGTTGAACTTGTTCTCGCTGTAGAACTTCTGCATTTCCTCGGCCTGACGCTGGGGATCGTCGGCATAGCGCTCCTGGATCTCGAGCATCTTGGGCTGCAGCACCTGCATGCGTGCCGTCGACTTAGTCGACTTGAGCATAAGCGGCGTCAGCAGCAGACGGATGATGACCACCAGGATGATAATGGACAGGCCCCAGTCGACCGCAAAGGTCTGGATGAGCTTGAGCAGCTCGAAAAGGATGTTAACGATCCAATCCCACATGTAAGTTTTCCTCCGATAGCGAGTGCCCGCTAGGGCACAGGGTCATAACCGCCGACGTGCAGGGGATTGCAGCGAGCGATGCGCCTCACGGCAAGCCAGCAGCCTCTCAAAACACCGTACTTCTCAATCGCCTGGACGGCGTATTGCGAGCACGTTGGGTAATAAATGCAGGCGTCAGGCAATAAGGGCGAAATAACCTGTTGATATATGCGAATAGGAGCGATGGCAACACGTCGCAAAACGTGATTGCTCATCGCTCCTCCCCGGCAACGCCGGCGCGTTTCATAAGCGAACGCAATGCATTGTCCATCTCCTGCGGCGAGGAAACCCTCGTCTTGGGAGTTGCGAACAAGATGATGTCATAACCCGCAACGGGAAATCCACAGCTGCGAGCGGCCTCGCGCATCACACGCTTAGAACGATTGCGCACGACAGCACAACCGAGCCGTTTAGCACCAACGAAGGCGACCCTTCCGGAGTCGCCTTCGCCAACCGATTCACATATGGTCATTCGAATCAGAGGGTGATTGAAACGACGCCCCTGACTGAACACATGCTCGAAATCTTGCCGAGACTTAATAGTCTTCATGCGAGATGTGTGTATCGCTGCTAGACAGTGAGACGCTTGCGGCCCTTGGCGCGACGACGGGCGAGCACGGCACGACCACCCTTAGTGGCCATACGGGCACGGAAGCCATGGGTCTTGGCACGCTTACGCTTATTAGGCTGATACGTACGCTTCATCTTAAGTTCCTCCTGCTGCATTTCGAGTGTCCGCGGGGGCGCGGACGCAGATATAGACACGTGAGCTTGAAGATTGTAGGGAAATCAATGTTCAAATGTCAAGAAATCAAAGGTAAAAGGTTGCGCAGTTCACACGGTTCCCCCATAAGCCGAGCTCGATTTAGCGGTGCATGGCAACTTTTCACGATATTTCATCGAGTTTTCAACAGGTCATGTTGGCAATGTTGAGAACTTTTCGTCCGTTTTCCAAAGTTTTCAACAGGTTTTGAAAAGTTGTCGAAAGATGAGAAACATTGCACGGTGAGCTACTATTTGTTCGAAACCTTTTGAAAGATTGCGAGCGGCATGTCTGACGACTTTTACACCATGGTCGATTCCGGAGACCCGGCACCCGACAACGAGCACATCACCGGCGTGCGCGAAGAGCGTGAGGAAGGCGAGCAGACGACCACGCAGGCGCCAAAAGCCATGTACGCCGCGCGCATCGCCGTCTATGACGACATGCTGTCGACACCGCGTGTGATCGTCATTGATCCGCAAGATGTCCGCACGTATTTGGAAGAGACGACCAACACCGTCTACCAGTGCATGAAAGAACAAGGTGGCCATATCTCGCTCATGGTCATCCGCGAGATTGTCGAAAACTTTATCCACGCACACTTTGCCGAGCCCATCATCTCGATTCTGGACGGCGGAGACACCATCCGCTTTGCTGATCAAGGACCCGGCATCGACGACAAGGAGCGCGCTTTCGACTTTGGCGTTACCAGCGCAAACAGCAAGATGAAGCGCTATATCCGTGGAACCGGAGCAGGGTTTCCCATGGTGCAGGAGTATTTGGAAAACGCCGGCGGGGCCGTGTCCATCGAGGACAATATGGGCAACGGCACCGTGGTTACGGTAAGCCTGGACCCTAAACGCGTGCAGGAAATCGAACGCGCCGGCGGGCGCGGTGCTGCCGTGCGGCCCGAGACGGAGCAGCCCGCATATCCCCTGCCGGGAGCTTTTGCGCAGCAGCCCATGGCAACGCAACAGATGCAGCCCCGCGTGGGACAGATGCAGCAGCCCGGAATGCTTCCTACACAAGAGCCCCAGGCGGCGTCGATGTCGATGCCGCCAAACGTGCCACAGGCCATGCCGCTGGCGGATCAGGATACAGCAGCAATGCAGCAGGCGACGGGGGCACCGGGTAGCCAGCAAATGGGCTATCAGCCGTACCAACAGGGATATCCATATCAGCAGATGCAGCCACTGGGGTATGGCCAGCAGTTCCCGCAGCAGTACCAGCAGGGATATCAGCAGCCGTACCAGCAGATGCCGCAGCAGCAGTACAACCCCTGGGCCCAGCAGATGCCTCCGCAGCCTTACCAACAGTGGCCTCAAAGTTTTCAACAGCAAATGCCGCCGATGCAGAGTTCTCAACAACCAGCAGCTCAAATGATGTATCCTAATGCAGCAAATCAGTATGCGCAGCCACAACCGGACGTGTTCGTAAGCGATCGCGGCAACGCCGCGCTGGGCTATCTGGCGCAAAATCAAGCGTGCGGTGCTACCGATCTGGCGAGGGCGTTTGGAAACTCGGCCCCCACTTGGTCACGCACGCTCAATGACTTGGCGCAGGCCGGCTTGGTCATCAAGCATGGCCAGAAATACCATCTGACCGAACTCGGCGCCGCTCGCGTGCGAGCTCAGAGCTAAAGAACGGGAGAGACAGTGGACGAGGAAGCAAGCATCATCCTGGGGGATGCCATCGCCTTTTGCCAGCGCGACGGCCAAGATGCACGCCTCATCAACATGCTGGGGCAATCGCGCGCCATAAGCCTAACCGAAGATACGCTCACGATCGAGGCCCCCTCGCGCTTTGCCATCGCGCAGCTCAAAAAGCATCAGCCGACTATTGAGGCCTATCTGGAAGAAATCGCCTTTGCGCCGATCGCGCTCGACATCGTGGCACCACAAGGCACCGCAGCGGAATCCGCTGCCGCGACGGCGCCTGCCACGGCTCCCGCTGCTTCCCCGGCGGCGCCGGCCTCCGCAGGCGACGTGCCGACAATCGGGCACCAGCACAGCGATGTTTCCCGTGAAACCATGGCACCGTTGCCGACCGCGGCGGCGACGTCAACGAACGCACCCGTCACGCACATGCCCATCGCTCACGACGCAACGACGGGCGCGGATTCAGGCATTGCAATCAAGAACACGCTCTCGGCCGATGATTTTCGTCGCATGATGAACCAGATGAAGGGCGAAGCGCCGACTAAGTCCACGCAAGCTGCGACCCCCGCTTCACCCGAGCCAGCACCAACCGTACCGGCCGAGCAGAATACGGATGGAGCCCCACTCGCCGCGAACTCAAAATTTACCTTTGAGAACTTTGTCTACGGCCCCGAGAACAGCCATGCCTATCGCTCGGCACTCAAGTTTGCCGCCCTCGCGGACGAGCGCGGCACGTGCACATCACTGTTCATCTACGGCAAATCGGGCCTGGGCAAGACGCACCTGCTGCTTGCCATCAAAAACGAGCTCGCCGAGAAGTCGCCCGAGATCAAGGTCAAGTATGCCAACTCCCAGGCATATCTGGACGACCTGATGACCGAGTTCGACCGCCAAAAGAAGAGCAACGCCCCCATCATGCAGGCATACCACGGCGTGGACGTGCTCATCATCGACGACATCCAAAACATCATCGGCAAGCGCGCGAGCGTGGACTACTTTTTCCAGCTCATGGACGAGTTCATCCGCAACAACAAGAAGGTCGTCATCGCGGCAGACCGCGCCCCCAAGGACCTGAGCATGGACGAGCGTCTGACCAGCCGCTTCAACGCCGGCATGCTCTGCCTGGTCGCAGAGCCCAGCTACGAGATGAAATACAAGATCTTGCAGCGCTATTACGAGAACACCATCGTCGCCGCTCCCGAGGCAGGCGACGACTCGCTGCTGGCGGCCTATGGGGGCGACAGCGGGCACCTGACCGACGAGCACTTTAAACACATGGCCGAGGTCTCGGGCACCAACATCCGCGAACTCGAGAGCTTTTGCGAGCGCTGCGCCGGCGAAGCGGGCGACCGCGAGCGCGAGGGCGGGGAGCTCACCTTTGACGATATCGACGCCATCGCCAGCCAGTACTTCGACACATCGGCCAAAAAGATCAACGTCCAGACGGTTCAGTCCGTCATCGAAGAGCAGTACGGCGTGACGCACGAGGAGCTCATCGGCCCGCGTCGCAACGCCAATATCGCCAAAGCACGCCATATTGCCATCTATCTGGCCATCGAGATGTGCGAAATGACGACCACGGCGGTGGGCGCCGAATTTGGCAACCGCAACCACTCGACCGTCAGCACGAGTTACAAAAAGGTCCAGAAGATGATCCAGGAAGACCGCACCGTCACCGAAGACCTCAAGTCGCTGCGCGATAAAATTACACTGCGCTCGTAGGGAAATAGAGACACCTGTTGAAAACTTGTCGAAACCACGGGCATAAGGTGTCTAAAACCCAACCCGCGGTGATGAAAAGTTTTGCGCAGGTTTTGAACGTGGAAAACCACCCCTGTTGCACACAGGTTGCTGTCGATTCTCTTTCTGGGTCTGACCTGCGTCTTTGGGAGTAATCAACAGTTTCGTCAGTGCTATTACTATTATTAAGATATTTATATCTATAGAAAGGTATTAAAAGATGAAGTTCACCGTCAGCCAGAGCTCGCTTACACAAGCCATCGGCGTCGTTATGAAGGGTGTCGCTTCGGCATCCACCCTTCCCATCCTGTCGGGCGTGCTCGTTAAGGCCCAAGACGGCATCTTGGAATTCCAGACCTCTAACTACACCATCTCGATCCGTCATCGCATCGCGGCGCATGTCGAAGAAGAGGGCGAGATGGTTATCCCCTGTAAGATGCTCTCCAATATCACCAAGACCCTCCCCGATGCCCCGGTCACCTTTGAGCTGTCCGAGCGCCAGGTGCTGATTGGTTGCGAGAAGAGCTCTTTTAGGCTGAACACGCTCGATGCCAATGACTTCCCCGAGTTTCCGGCCTATGCCATCGAGAGTGCCGTGGAGCTGCCGACCGATGTCTTGTCCGAGATGGTCGGCCGCGTGTGGCGCGTCACCTCGACCGACAAGGCTCGCCCCATCCTGGGCGGCGTGCACATGAAGGTCGAGAACAACACCGTACGCCTGGTGGCGACCGATTCCTTCCGCTTGGCCGTGTGCGATACGCAGGTCGAGACCTCGACCCTCGAGGGCTCCTTTGAGCTCAACGTTCCGGCCGACGCCTTTAACGACGCGCTGAACATCATGGCCAGCCAGGCGACCATCATGATCGGGGCTACCGACACCCAGGTCGTCTTCGAGGCCGGCAACACCACCTACGTGTCGCGCCGTATCGAGGGCGTGTACCCCAACTACAAGCAGCTCATCCCCGATTCGTGCGTGACGAGCGTCAAGATCGACGTCGCCGCCTTTAACGCCGCCCTCAAGCGCGTGGCCGTTATCGCGAGCGCCAACCCCGCCGTCAAGTTCGAGATCGATGTCGAGAACGGGCAGATGGGCCTGTCCTCCATTTCCAATGACCAGGACCTTGCGCAGGAGACGATCGATGTCGAGGCCGAGGGCGAGTCGGGTACCATCGCCTTCAACTACCATTACATCTTCGGCTGCCTCAATGCCCTGTCCAAGGAGAAGGAGATCACGCTGGAGCTCAAGAGCTACTCGCAGGCGGGCATCTTTAAGTCCTACGACAAGATCAACTACCTGTACCTGGTCATGCCGGTCCGCATCTAGCGCTGCGCCATGACCATGTTCGCCCGCGATCTTTCCGTCGCGCACTACCGCAGCTTCGATAGCTATCGCCTTGCCCTGGACGAGGGCGTGACGATACTTGCGGGACCCAACGCGGCGGGAAAGACCAATCTCATAGAGGCGCTGCAGCTGCTGACGAGCGGCGCCTCGTTTAGGCATCCGACCGCAGCCGAGCTCGTCCATGACGGCGTGGGCTCGTGCAAGGTCGAGCTGAGGATCGAGGGCGACGGCCGCGTGCTTGATATGGGATTGAGCGCGGAGGACGGTAAGCGCTCGTTTAGCCGCAACGGCAAGAGATGCTCTGCCGCCGGTGTGCGCGGGGTTCTGCCGAGCGTGCTGTTTTGCCCCGACCATCTGGACATGGTTAAGCGAGGCGCCAGTGTGCGCCGAGCCGCCCTCGATGACTTTGGCATGCAGCTGAGCGCACGCTATGCCGATCTTGCGAGCACCTATGGGCGCTGCGTGACCCAGCGTAACGCCTTGCTCAAGGAGACCTGGTGCTGCCGCGAGATGCTCGGCGCGTGGAACGATTCGATTGCACGCGCGGGCTCGGCCCTGCTCGTGCACCGGTTGGCCCTGCTCGACCGGCTGGCGGGCCATGTGCACACTGCCTACGGGCAAGTGGCGTCAGGTGAGACCGCCAACGTGACCTATGCGTCCACGCTGGGGGATTTGCCCCAGGTCGAGGATCGCGAAGAGCTGAAGGGCTGGGCGTACGAGCGCATGCTGGCCGCCCTTGACGAGCATGCCGACGAGGAAATTCGCCGCGGCGTGACGTTGGTGGGACCGCATCGCGACGAGATCGAGTTCACCGTGGCTGGTCGCTCCGCCCGTTCATTTGCCAGCCAAGGACAGCAGCGCACGCTGGTGCTGTCCTGGAAGGTGGCCGAGGTTGCCGTGGCTCGCGATGTCCTGGGCACCGCCCCACTGCTGCTTCTGGACGACGTGATGAGCGAGCTCGACGGCGAACGTCGCGGCGCTTTCCTGCGGCTGATCGGCGATGATATCCAGACGGTCATAACTACGACCAACCTGGGGTACTTTACCGATGACCTGCTTGATCGAGCCAAGGTGGTGAGCATGGGTGAGACGTGCTAATTACGAGCGCGAGAGCGAAACGGTCGCCTTCAGCGGGTTTTTGAACGCAGAGCGCCAGCGCATCCTGGCGGCTGCGACCCCTGAGCGCCGTGCGCAGATGGAGGCCGCCGAGGAGTCGCGCACGGTCTATCGCGCATGGAACGCGGTGTGCTCGGGCACGCGCGAGGGGCGGCATGTGACGGGACTGCGCTACCTGCCCGAGTCCAATGAGCTGCTGGTGTATCTCGACTCGCCCTCGTGGACGCAGGAAATGACGTTGTTGCGCGAGATCATCCGCGCGCGCATGGAGCGCGCCGGTGCGCATGTGGACGGCCTGGTGTTCAAAACCACCGCGCCCGGTCACACGCCGCCCGCCGCCAAGGAGCGCCTGCGCCCGGCGACGACCGAGCGATCGCCGGCCCCGCACGCCGACCTAAGTGAGGCCGAGCGTACCGAGATCGAGCGCCAAGTGGCGCCCATCGAAGACCAAAAACTGCGCGAGGCCCTCGAGAACGCCATGAGAGCCAGTGCCGAGTGGGCCAAGGGCGTGCAAAGCAAAAAAGAGCCTTAAATCGCATCTGGCGGCCTTGTAGAGCCAAATACCCTCGGTCCCGAGGGTATTTTTTTACGATAAACTAGTAAGGCTGTACACATTTTCTTGACTGAAGGAGGACGTGTGGCAAACGAAAACGATTACGATGGCGGCGAGATTAAGATTCTCGAAGGTCTCGAGGCCGTTCGTAAGCGCCCGGGCATGTATATCGGCTCGACGAGCGCCAGCGGTCTGCATCACCTGGTGTGGGAGATCGTTGACAACTCCGTCGACGAGGCCATGGCCGGTTTCTGCACCGAGATCCAGGTGACGGTCCACGCCGACAACTCCATCACGGTCGTCGACAACGGGCGCGGCATCCCCGTCGACGAGCACCCTGTTAAAAAGATCCCGACGCTCGAGGTCGTTATGACGATCTTGCACGCCGGCGGTAAGTTCGATAACTCGGCCTATAAGGTCTCGGGCGGCCTGCACGGCGTAGGCATCTCCGTCGTCAACGCACTGTCCAAGCGCGTGGTCGTTCAGGTTCGTCGCGATGGCAACACCTACGAGATGGAGTTCTCGCGCGGCAAGACCGTCAAGAAGATGGAGGTCGTGGGCACCTCGGATTCGACGGGCACCACCGTCACCTTCTGGCCCGACGACGAGATCTTCGAGACCTGCATCTACGATTTCGATACGCTGCACAACCGTCTGCAGGAGACAGCGTTCCTCAATAAGAACCTCAAGATCGTGCTGACCGACGAGCGCGAGGCGACTCCCCACGTGGAGGAGTTTTGCTACGAGGGCGGCATCATCGACTTCGTCAAGTTCCTCAACGAGGGCAAGGACGTCCCCGAGGCCTTTAAGGAGCCCATCTACATCGAGGGCAAATCGGACCCGGACGCTCCCGTGGCCAAGATGGGCGAGGTCGAGGTTTCCCTGCAGTGGAATAGCGGCTACGGCGAGAACGTCATGTCGTTTGCCAACGACATCTACACTCCCGAGGGCGGCATGCACCTTGAGGGCTTCCGCACCGCGCTCACCCGCGTGATCAACGACTACGCGCGCAAACAGAACCTGCTCAAGGAAAAAGACGCCAACCTGACCGGCGACGATGTGCGCGAGGGCCTTTCGGCCGTTATCTCGGTCAAGCTGCCCGATCCGCAGTTTGAGGGGCAGACCAAGGCCAAGCTCGGTAGCTCCTATATGCGCGCGCTCACGCTCAAGATCGTGACCGACGGCCTCGCCGATTACTTGGAGGAGCATCCCAAGCCCGCCCGCGAGATCGTCAAGAAGGCGCAACAGGCCTGCAAGGCGCGCAACGCCGCCCGCAAGGCGCGCGAGGCGACCCGCCGCAAGAGCCTGCTCGAGACGGCGTCCCTGCCCGGTAAGCTCGCTGACTGCTCAGTGCGCGATGCCGAGCTGACCGAGCTCTTCATCGTAGAGGGCGACTCGGCAGGCGGTTCGGCCAAGGACGGCCGTCGCCGAGACATCCAGGCGATTCTGCCCCTGCGCGGCAAGATTCTGAACGTCGAACGCGTTGGTGACCATCGCGCGTTCTCGAGCGACACCATCCAGTCGCTGATTACCGCGATCGGCTGCGGTGTCACGACGAGTGCCGGCGACGGCGGCGACTTCGATATCACCAAGGCGCGCTACCACAAGATCATCATCATGACCGATGCAGACGTCGACGGTGCGCATATCCGCATCCTGCTGCTGACGTTCTTCTACAAGTACATGCGTCCGCTGATCGATGCCGGCTACGTCTATGTTGCCTGCCCGCCTATCTTTGGCATTAAGGTGCGCAACAAGATCCACTACGTGTATCCCAACGGCCGCCAGCCCGAAGACGAGATCCTGCGCGACACCATCCAGAGTCTGGGCCTGAACCCCGACGACAACGACGAGGACGGCAAGGCCAAGGACGGCAAGATCACCAAGAAGCGCAAGGGCTATACCGTCCAGCGCTACAAGGGCCTGGGCGAGATGGACCCCAAGCAGCTTGCCTCGACGACGATGGATCCCAAGACCCGCATCCTGCAGCGCGTGTCGATCGAGGATGCCGTGGTGGCAGACCGCGCCGTGCGCGAGCTGATGGGTTCCGAGGTCGGCTATCGCCGCGAGTACATTGAAAAACACGCGCACGACGCGCGCTTCTTAGACGCCTAACCTGTTCGGCTTTCCCAGCCACCGCACCTTCGCCCTCAATCGTCGGTCGCGTACCCAAGTACGCTTCCCTCCTCTTTCGAGCGAATCTGCGGCACCTGGAAAAGCCGTCTCCGTGGCAGGATGATTAATGGACCACGCAAACCATGAGGAGGTAACGTGGCAGACGATATCAACAATAACGAGGGTATGGACGAGGCCGGCGACGCCGGTATGCCCGATGATCTGAAGCGCCTGCTTGCCCGTGCTGAGCAGGGCGAGGACGGCGACCCGGACGCCTATAACCCCGATGCCGATGATGATGAGGAAGAGGACGACGACGCCGAGCTCGAGGAGAGCTTTGGCGAAGTCGACCGTGGTGCCTCGGCCGGTGAGGATATCAACGGCGGCCAGCTCCAGATTTCGGAGTTTGGCCGCGAGATGAAGCAGTCGTTCATCGAGTATTCGATGTCGGTCATTACGGCCCGCGCCCTGCCGGACGTGCGCGACGGCTTAAAGCCGGTGCACCGCCGCATCCTGTACGCAATGAACGAGAGCGGCATCTACCCCAACCGCCCACACAAGAAGTCGGCCTGGACGGTCGGCGAAGTTATCGGTAAGTACCACCCGCATGGCGACTCCGCGGTCTACGAGGCCATGGTTCGCCTGGCGCAGTGGTTCTCCATGCGCACGCCGCTCATCGACGGTCACGGCAACTTCGGCAACATCGACGGCGACGGCGCGGCAGCCATGCGTTACACCGAGAGCCGCCTGGCAAAGCCCGCCATGGAGCTGCTGCGTGACCTGCAGAAGGATACCGTCGACTGGCAGCCCAACTACGACGAATCGCTCGCCGAGCCCGTGGCACTGCCTGCGCGCTTCCCCAACCTGCTGGTCAACGGCAGCCAGGGCATCGCCGTCGGCATGGCCACCAATATCGCCCCGCACAACCTCACCGAGGCGATCGAGGCAACCTGCTACCTGATCGATAATCCCGACGCCACTGTCGACGAGCTCATGCAGATCATGCCCGGTCCGGACTTCCCCACCGGCGCCATCATCATGGGCAGTGCCGGTATTAAGCAGAGCTACGAGACCGGCCGCGGCTCCATTACCGTGCGCGCCAAGGCCCACGTGGAGTCCACCAAGACCGGCCGCAGCCGCCTGGTCTTTACCGAGATTCCCTACATGGTCAACAAGGGCACCCTGCAGGAGAAGATCGCCCAGCTCGTCAACGACAAGCGCATCGAGGGCATCTCGGATATGCGCGATGAGTCCAACCAGAAGGGTATCCGTCTGGTCATCGAACTCAAGAAGGGCGTCATCCCGCAGGTCGTGCTCAACAACCTGTACAAGTACACCTCGCTGCAGACGACCTTCGGCGCCAACAACCTGGCGCTCGTCAACGGCGTTCCCAAATGCCTGAGCCTGCGCGAGATGCTGCAGCACTACATCGATCACCAGGTCGACGTCGTCACCCGCCGCACCCGCTTCGACCTTAAGAAGGCCCAGGCCCGCGCGCATATCCTCGAGGGCTACCTGATGGCCCTTGACCATATCGACGAGGTCATCAGCATCATCCGTTCCTCGCAGACCGATTCCGAGGCCAGCAGCCGCCTGATCGAGCGCTTTGGCTTTACGCCCGAGCAGACCACGGCCATCCTCGAGATGAAGCTGCGCCGCCTGACTGGCCTGGAGCGCGACAAGATTCAGGAAGAGCTGGACGGCCTGCGCCGCGCCATCGCCTACTACGAGGACCTGCTGGCGCACGAGGAGAAGATCCTGGGCGTCATTAAGGAAGAGATGCGCGAGATCTCCAAGAAGTTTGGCGATAAGCGCCGCACCGAGATCAGCCAGGTCGAGAAGGACCTGGACGTCGAGGACCTCATTGCCGACGAGGACATGGTCGTGACCATCACCCACACCGGCTATGTCAAGCGCATCCCGGTGGCCGCCTACCGCGCCCAGAAACGCGGCGGCAAGGGCGTGTCGGGCGTCAACCTTAAAGAGGACGACGTCATCGACGAGATGTTCATCGCGTCCACGCACGAGTACGTGCTGTTCTTCTCGAGCAAGGGCAAGGTCTATCGCCTGAAGGTGCACGAGCTGCCGGTGGGTACGCGCCAGGCGCGCGGTACCGCGATCGTCAACCTGCTGCCTTTTGAGGAGGGCGAGAAGATCGCGAGCGTCATCAGCTGCCGCGAGTTCCCTGCCGACGAGTACCTGATGTTTGCCACCAAGAGCGGCATGGTCAAGAAGACTGTGATGAGCGCATATGACCGCAGCCGTCGCGACGGCCTGATCGCTATCAACCTGCGTGACGACGACGCGCTGCTGAACGTGCGCCGCGTGCGCGAGGGCGACAAGATTATCCTGGCCACCACCGCGGGCAAGGCGATCATGTTCTCCGAGGAGCAGGTGCGCGCCACCGGCCGCGACACCAGCGGCGTTCGCGGTATCGGTATGAAGGACGGCGTGAGCGTTCTGGGCATGGAAGTCACTAACGGCAACGGCGATCTATTCGTCATCACCGAGCGTGGCTACGGCAAGCGCACGCCGGTCGCGGACTACCCGGAGCAGAACCGCGGCGGCCAGGGTGTCTACACCATCCAAATGACCGAGCGTAAGGGTAACCTCGCGGCCATGAAGACGGTGGGCCCGCAGCACGAGCTGTTCATCGTGACGGAGGGCGCGACGGTCATTCGCGTCAAGACCGACGAGATCAGTCAGACCGGCCGCGCTACCCAGGGCGTCAAGATGATGACCGTCGACGACAACGACCGCATCTGCGCCGTAGCCCGCATGACGGCCGCCAAGGAGAAGCCCGAAGGCGAAGCCACAGAAGACGGCTCTGCCCCCGAAGAAACCCCTGTCGATCTAGGCGACGGCAACGACATGCCAGAGGATCTCCTAGACGAGTAAGAGGAACTAGCTGGTAGAAAATATCAGACCCCATATATCGGCGGTCGGCGCACTGCGCGCCGACCGCTTTTTTGACAATCTTGAACCTCGCGTCGGCCCCGGCTGCCCGGCGGCATGCGAAGTCGATCGCGAGTTCCGCACGAGCCGGAGAGCACTTAATGTGCTCTCCGTGCGAG
>UQMY01000030.1 GCA_900542325.1 uncultured Collinsella sp.
TCATGCGGACTCCAAACCGGACCTGATGGTCCAACTTTTTGTCCGCAGTCCCACCCGTCAAAAAGGGACAGGTTAATTTTGGTAGGTTTTATCTGGTGAAACAATAAAGGCCTCGGCTCGTTTGGTGCGAGCCGAGGCCTTTTGCGTTGGGCGGTTGCTGTCGGTGGCGAACTAGAACAGGAAGCCGATGGCGATGAGGGCGATGCTGACGATGAGTACGGCGATGTCCAGGCCCTTGATGGGGTAGCGCTTGTACGAGCTGGCGCGCGTGCGCAGATAGAAGCCGCGCTGTTCTGCCGCCAAGGCCGTGGCATCGGTCTTGCCCACGCTCGAGATGAGCAGCGGCACACACAGTGGCAACATGAGCTTAAGCTTCTTGATAGGGTTCTTGGTGTCGTACTCGACGCCGCGCGTGGTCTGCGCTTCCATGATGGCGTTCATCTCCTGACCAAACACCGGCACAAAGCGCAGCGCCGTGGTAAAGGTGAAGGCATAGCGATACGGTACGTGCAGCACCTCGACGCAGGCGTTGGCGAGGTCGTTGAGCTTGGTCACCATGAGCATGAGGATGAGCGGTAACGCCACACCCAGCAGGCGCAGACAGGCCTTCGATCCTGTGATGAGGCCCGTGTCGGTGATAAAGCCCCACACAACGTTGCCATCGCGCATAAAGGCCAGCTGGAGCACCAGCATGATAAGCGCGAGCGGAATCAGCAACTTGAGCAGCGAGAACAGACGGTCGACGACACCGGCATAGGCGCCCAGCGCAAGGGTGAGCACCAAAAAGCCCAGCAGCGCCACGTAGGTGTCGGACAAGAAGATGCCGACGATGATGGCGGCGGCGAGGCCCAGTTTGACGACGGGGTTCAGGCGATGCAGCAGCGTATCGCCCGGCATGTAGTCGATGACGTTAACCACGGCGGACCATCTCCTTGGTAATGCGAACGACATCGCTGACCTCGCTCACCTGCGCAAAAGCGGGCGAGACGGAAGATGCCAGACGGCGCGAGAGTTCAATAACCTGGGGAGGCTCCACGTAGGCACGCCGCATGAGATCGATGTTCGAGAATAGCTCGTGCATGCGGCCGCGGTCGAGGATGCGACCGTCGGCCATTACCACAATGCGCTCGGCAAAATCCGAAACGACTTCCATATCGTGGCAGACCATGATAACGGCGCAACCGCGCTCGGCCATGGTGCGCACCGTTTCCATGACGGTCATGCACTCGCGGTAATCAAGGCCGCTCGTGGGCTCGTCGAGCACGACGATCTTGGGCTCTACGACCACGACAGAGGCGAGTGCCACCATCTGGCGCTGACCGCGCGAAAGCGAGAAAGGTGCCTCATCGGCAGGCAGGCCAAAGCGGTCGATGACGAGCTGGGCGCGACGCAGAGCCTCGGCGCGGTCCATGCCGCCAAGCTCCAAGCCAAAGGCGACCTCGTCGAGCACGGTGTCCTTGCAGATCTGACGGTCAGGGTTTTGGAAGAGGGTTGCGACTTCGCGGGCGATACGGCTCGTGGGAACGGCTGCGGTATCCAGTCCCGTGACGCGCACGCTGCCTGAGGCGGGCTTAAGCAGGCCTGTGAGCAGCTTGGTGAGCGTGGTCTTGCCGGCACCGTTCTGGCCGACGATGCCCACGAGCTCGCCGGGATAGAGGGTTAGGTTGAGGTCGTGGACGGCGGCGCCGCCATTGGGATAGGCAAACTCAACATGGTCGAAGGTGAGCACGGGCTCGGCGTCCTTGGCGTGCGGGCGCAACGACGGTGCGTGCGGTGAGCCGGCGGGTGCCTGAATGTCGCTGCTTGCGTGTGCGGGGTCGACGATGCCCGAAATCAGGCGCTCGGCCTCATCGACATCCAAGCAAGGGGTACCGCTTACCAGGCCATCGGCCTGGAGGCTATTGAAGATACGCGTGACGCGCGGGCAGTCGACGCCGATTGTGCGCAGCTCATCGGTATACGCGAAAACCTCGTGCGGCTCGCCCTGCAGCGCGATTTCGCCCTGGTTGAGCACGAGCACGCGGTTGCAGTACTCCGAGAGCAGGGCGACCTTTTGCTCAACGACGACGATGGTGATTCCAAGTGCGCGGTTTGCCTCACGTAGCGTCTCGAAGACCAACGTGGAGCTGGCGGGGTCGAGTGCCGCGGTGGGCTCGTCGAGAACCAAGACACGCGGACGCATGGCGAGGATGGCGGCGATGGCTACCTTTTGCTTCTGTCCGCCCGAGAGGGTGGCGATCTCGCGGTCGCGCAGGTCGCTGATGCCGACGGTCTCGAGCGTTTCGCTCACGCGCCGCTCGATCTGGTCGTGGGGAACGCCAAAGTTCTCGAGGCCAAAGAGCATCTCGTCCTCGACGACCGAGGCGACCATCTGCGTGTCGATATCCTGCAGCACACTGCCGACGATTTGCGACACGTCGGTGAGCGAGGCTTCGCAGGTGTCGTGGCCGTCAACCATGACGGACCCAAAGAACGTGCCGGTGTAGTGGTGGGGCACGGCGCCCGACAGGCAGGCGGAAAGCGTGGACTTGCCGGCGCCCGAGGGCCCGATGATGCCGATGAAATCTCCCTTGTTCACGCTGAGCGAGATGTGGCTAAGCGCCTGCTCGGTCTGCGTGCCATAGGAGAACGAGACATCGTCGACGTTGATGATCGTTTCCATGGATACCTTTCATAGTCATTGGAGACGTTCTTACATGACCAGTCGTTTAAGAACGTCCCCAAAAGCTAGTCGTTTGGGACAGTCTTTGTTGGTGGAGTGCGGAGACGGCTTTACGAGGGGCCCCAGGTTGGCGCGAAAGGGGAGCGAAGCGTACTTGGGTACGCGAGCGACGAATGAACGCCAAGATGGGGTGGCTCGTAAAGCCGAGCGGGTTAATTGAGCTTCAGGGCCTTCTGGATGGGCAAGTAGAGGGCGCCGACCAGAATGGCGTTAAAGACGGCGGTCATGGCGACGACGGGCAACATGGCGGCGGCGAGCTCGCCGACCACGCCGAGCATGGCCATCTTGATGACCATGAAGATGACGCCGGAGACAAAGGTGGTCAGGAAGGTTGCGACAATGGCGATCGCGGGCTTGACCTGACCGTTCTTGCCGGCGGCGTTGACGATGCCGGCCATGAGCATGGCGGCGATGCCCTCAGCGGCAAAATCGACGAACGGCGAAGTGGTGGTGATCTGGATCACGGCAGCCGAGATGAGGCCAATGACGAGCGCTTGGCCGATGTTGGGGCGAACGACCAGGATGGTGAGGCAGAAGGCCGAGATGATGAACTCGGGGCTGATCATGCCGCCCGAGATGCCCGAGATTGCCTTGCCGACGGTGAAGTTGAGGATGAAGCCGGCGGCGAGCAGGATGGCGAGCAGGACGAGGGCGCGGACATCGAGTTTGCCGCGGTCGGCGGTCTGGACGGTGCGGGGCTGGGCGGCGGTGTTCTGAGACATGGTGAAAATCCTTTCGGAATGGGAGTGCAAGAGAAAAGCGGAGGCGCGTGATGCGAATGCGATCGGGCTCGAGATAGAAAAAGGCCCCCGGTCGAAACCGGAGGCCTTCCAATCACCTAGAGCGCAAAAACAGGCGTGAGGGACTCACTGTCGACCGATCGTATTCGCATCACGCCACCACCAGTTGTTGAGAGACTTCATCGTGTTCTTCATGTTGGTGGCTCCTTTCGTGATGCCGTGGCGCGGTCGCACCTAGTTGCTGTTGCGCTGCACTATAGCACAGCGAAGTGTGTGCGGGGAAATCTTTTTTAAAAAGATTTCGGGCGGGTTTCCCGCCGGTCAAAAGAGCGGGCTGAGCGGGCGAGGCTGACATTGCTGCCTCGCCCGCTCAGCTAAGACGTTACTCCTTATTGCGACGGTAGAGGAAGTAACCGCCCGCGGAGATGACGGCAACGCCAGCGATGGCGAATGCAGCCACCACGCGGCCATCAAAACTATCACCGGTGGTGGGCAGGCCGCCCTTGGTGTTCGTTTTGTTGGTGGTTACTGTGGTCGTGGTGTCGGACTTGCCAGGCTTCTCGGGCTTGGTGGTGGGCTGCTCGGGCTTAGCGGGCTGCTCGGGGGTGCCGGGCTGATCCGGGGTGACCGGATCGGTGGCAAGAGCATCCTTGGCGTAAGTGATGGACACCTTGAGGCCGTTGGTCTCGGTGTTCAGGTCGCTCGGGGTGAAGGGCTTACTGAAGTCCTCAGCCTTCAGATAAGCGCGCATCTCCTGGAGCAGGGCCTTGCACTTGACATAGGTGTTCTTGGTGGCAGCGTTGCCGGCCTTGTTGGCCAGGGCGGTGCGGCCCTCAGTGGTGGTCTCGGCGAGCATGGCCTTGTCGACCTCGAGGTTCTGCTCGATGAGCTCGTTCTGGAGAGCGTCGAGGTAGGCGCGAACGCCGGTGCCGAGCTGCTCACGGTGCTCGAAGCACAGGGAGCTGATGTCCATGAGGACATAGTTGATGGAGTTCTCGGGCTCCTCGTTGTTCACGATGTCCTCCTCTTCGCAGTGATCGAAGGAGACGGTCTGGTCGCTGTAGTACGGGCTAACCTCGGTGAGCAGTGCGGAGTAGTAGGGGATGGCGACGGAGTAGGCGGCGCGGGAGAGCATCTCCCACTGGATGGTCGCGATCTCGGGGTCCATGCCCTGACGGATCTGGAAGAGATTGACCTCGGTGTTGGTCTCGGTACCAATGGCGTAGGCGCCGTCGGTGTTGGCGTTGAGGCCCGGGACCTTCTCGCCGCGGTTGCCAAACGCGCGGATCATCTCAAAGGTGTTCCAGTCGGACTTGCCGGGCTGGAAGAACAGCGGCTGCGCCTTGCTAACCAGGGCGCCGGTCGTGGCGCGAGCTTTCGGGTTCGTATCATGGACGATCTTATAGTCGGTGCCCTCGGTGAGCGGCATACCGAAGTAGGCGCGACCCTGGACATAACGGGCCCAAGAATGCATGGCCTTTTCGCTAATTGCCTCGCCGTAGGTCTGGGCAACGTCAAATTGACCGTCATCGAAGTACTTGGCGAAGCCATTCTCCTTAGGCATGGACTCGATGGTCGCAGAGTGGAGACAGTTCGCGGTGTCGGTAAGGTCAACCTTGTAGTTGAGGTTGCCGATGTTGGGGTTGAGCGAGGCGATATCGTCAGTGAGCCTCATGGCGATCCACTGGTGGCCGGAAAGTGCGGCAAACAGCCAAGTCTCGTTGCTGTCGGCGATGATAATCTGATCGTTGCCGCAGGCGCCCTGCTCGTCGATGATCTTGCCGAGGAGCTCGACGCCCTCACGTGCATTGGCGCTTTCACCTAAGATAACGCTGCCGTAGCTGTACTCGCCAATACCGGTTTTGGTCAGGGGGTCTGCTGCCTCAGCATCAGCATTCATGCCGGTGGTCAGCGTTGCGGAGCAGGACACGCCCTTCTCATTGATGCCTGCCTCAGAGTAGGCATCATAGCGCCCGTGCCACTGGGAGGGATGGTCGCGTACATAGGTGTAGCGATACGTGGTCTTGGTCGAGGTATACATGAATGCGGACTCGTCCGAGCCGTACGTATGCCCCGGGCCGTGAGAAGGCTCAATGCCAAAGTGCTTGAGGTAGCGCTTATCGAAGTCCTCGGCGCGGCCATAGTACGTGTCACCGTCGGCCGTCAGCTTGTTGCCCATGTACATCTGCGTGCAGGCGAGCGCAGATGTCGGCATGGACATGATGGTTGCAGCTCCAAATGCAAGGCCTATGCCAAGCTTCTTGAGCGCGTTGACGGGATGAGTTTTACTCATATTCCCTCCCAGCGTGCGAAAGCCCTCTGTCTCCAGAGGGCTTCACCCAATAATTACACCCCCTTAGCGTAACGAATTCGAAACAATATACATCCATGAAAGTTATTTACTCGATAAGCGTGGCGAAATATGCGATTAACGGTAAATTGAACTCATTTAGTGGGAAATCAATTTGTATAACGCCAGCGAAAAATGTAGCTAAATAAAGCGTCAAGAAAAAAGCGGACCCCTCGCCGGCATGTGGTTTCATGCCGGCGAGGGGTCCGGGCTGCACGGGCCGTCTAAGAGTAATGGCTACTTCTTTCGACGGTGAATCACGTTAATGGCGTAGCCGACGAGCATGGCCAAAACGATGACGATAAAGCCAAGGATGGGGTTGTCGTTCACGGGGGTCCTCCTATTTTCCGAGCGGCGAGAATTCGTCGACGATGATATCAAGGCATTGCGGTAGCGCGCGGGCGCCAAAGACGCCGGAGTTGCTGGAAATGATCTCGCCATCAAACTGCATACCGAGCGACGGCGTGCAGGTGATCTTGGCTTCCTTGGTCTGGATGATTTTGAACTGCGGGCGCCCGAGTACCTTGCCGGCGGGGTCAAGCGCAGCGGTGATCACAGTAGGCAGCAGCTGCACGGTGCGCACGGGTTCGATGACCGCAATGTCGACCATGCCATCGTTCATGCGGCAGTCGGGGAACAGGTTGATGTCGTTTTGGATGACCGAGGTGTTGCCGGCCATGCAGCAGATGCCGTCGAGTTCCTCGACAATGCCGTCATGCTCAATGGTGAAGTGCGCCACCGTGGGGTTGGGCGTGGCAAGTGCGGAGAGGAAGTAGGCGATCTCGCCGATGTCGTTTTTGGTGGGGGCGGCCTTCATCATGATCTCGGCGTCAAAGCCCGAGCCTGCGATGATGATAAAGCCATGGCGCTTTTCGTTGCCGTCCTCGTCGAGCCAAAAGAGCTCGCCCATGTCCACCTTGACCGTGCGGCCGGCGCGGCATGCCTTGGCGAGCGCCGCCGCCTCGGGGGCATTGCCGATGTTGTTAAAGAACAGGCAGGCCGTGCCGGAGGGGAAGACGAGCGTGGGGACGCCGCATCCGCGCATCTGATCGAGCACGTTGGAGACAGTGCCGTCGCCGCCCGAAACGACCACGCGGTCGAACTCGCGAACGTCTGCCACGGCGTCCTCGGGCTCCATGCCATCGCCGATAAAGCGCATCACGACCTCGTCGCCGCCCTGTGCAAGGGCGTGCGTGAATGCGTAGATTTCATCTGAGCTGGGACCCGATGCCGGATTGTGGATGATAAGGCAGCGCATACTTACGTTCCCGTTCTGTGACTAACCGAGTATAGTTGTAGGGCAATGCCGATATCCTACCCGTGTTTTTCGGGCCTAACCTTATTCGATGGGTTGATATGTACATTTCCACACATCAGGCTCTGGTCGACTTTTGCCAGCGCGCCCGCGAGTTCGACGCGATCGCCGTCGACACCGAGTTTTTGCGCGAGCGCACGTTTCATCCGCGCCTGTGCCTGGTCCAGATTGCCACCCCCGCCGAGAGTGTCGCTGTCGATCCGCTGGTGATCGACGACCTGTCGCCGCTTGCCGAGCTTATGGCCGACGAGAGCGTGATCAAGGTCTTCCACGCCTGCTCGCAGGACATGGAAGTTATGCTCCACACTGTGGGAGCGTTGCCGCGACCGATTTTTGATACGCAGGTTGCCGCCGCCTTTTTGGGCGAGCGCCAGCAGATTTCGTATGGAGCGCTCGTTCAGGCGTTCTGCGGCGTATCTCTGCCCAAGACCGAGTCGCTAACCGATTGGTCGCGCCGCCCGCTGAGCGATAAGCAGATCGAGTACGCGATCGATGACGTCAAGTACTTGATCGTCGCCTATACCGAGATGATGAGTCGCCTGCGCGAGCTGGGCCGTGTGGACTGGGTGCTCGACGAGTTGCGCCCGCTGGCCGACGAGTCGCACTATCGCGCCGATCGCCACGAGGCGTTCCGCAAGGTCAAACGCATCAATTCGTGCAGCCGTCACCAGCTGGGTATCGCGCGCGAGCTCGCCGCCTGGCGCGAGGATCGCGCCGAGCGCCGCAACATCCCGCGCAAGTGGGTCATGTCCGACGACACGCTGCTGGCGCTTGTGAAGCGTAACCCCGTGCGCGTTGAGGAGTTCCGCAGCATCCGCGGTACCGACCAGCTGGGGGAGCGCGACGTGGACGGTGCGTTGATGGCTATCAAGCGCGGTGCGAGCTGCCCGCACGATCGCCTGCCGCTCATGGTGCGCGGGCATCGCCAGATTTCGCCGGAGCTGGAGAGCGTGACGGACCTGATGTACGCGCTCATCCGCCTGGTTGCCGAACGCTCGGGAGTGGCGACCTCGGTCATTGCCTCGCGCGATGACCTGGCCGACTATATTGAGCATCCCGAGCAGAGCCCCCTGCGTGAAGGCTGGCGTTTTGAGCTTGTTGGTTCGCGCCTGGACGATCTGCTCTCGGGCAATATGGGGCTGACGGTCAAAGATGGCAAAATTGAATTGCTATAAGGAAGCCTAGCCGCCTGAGTGGGTAAAATGCCTCCAACGTGTAACTCGATTCGGAGGAATTCGTATGCCCTACTACTATGGATACGGCTTTGGCATCGACCCGCTGTACCTGCTGGTTGTTCTTGTCTGCACAGTGCTTGGCCTTGCCGCGCAGAGCTATATCAATTCGACGTACAAGACGTGGTCCAAGGTTCGCTCAGACGGCGACACGGGCGCCACGGTCGCTCGCCGCATGCTTGACGCCAGCGGTTGCAATGCCGTGGGTATCAAGGGTGTCGCCGGTGAGCTCACCGACCATTACAACCCGCAGGATAACAACCTGTATCTCTCGGACGCCAACCGTTCGGGCGGTTCGGTCGCAAGCGTTGCCGTCGCTTGTCACGAGGCGGGTCACGCCGCTCAGCGTCAAAGTGGTTATGCCATGATGAAGGTACGCACCGCCCTCGTGCCGGTCGTCAACTTTACCCAGAACACCTGGACGATTGTGCTGCTCATGGGCCTGTTTATGAACATCGCGGGACTCACGACCCTCGCACTGATCTTCTTCTCGTTTAGCGTGCTGTTCCAGCTGGTTACGCTGCCGGTTGAGATTGATGCCAGTCGGCGTGCCGTGGCGTATATTGAGCAGTCGGGTATGAGCTCCAAGCAGGTCAACGGTGCCAAGAAGGTGCTGACGGCCGCTGCGCTTACCTATGTTGCCGCAGCGCTCACTTCGATCATTCAGCTGCTCTACCTTATGGCTCGTTACAACAGAAACTCCAACCGATAACAAATTGGGTCGCTGGGCGCCGCGGGGATTTGTGTCCCCGCGGCGCTGTACTATGTGTTGGACTTGAATTAGCGCAGGGCCGGAGCCCATGTGCACGATGACGAAAGGGGGCTGCGTGGCAGGCTGGAATCTGACCGGCAATACCGTTTCCGCCGAGTTCGACGGATCGGACGAGCAGGAGCGCAAAGAGCTCAGCGTGAGCCAAGCGGTGGAGATCGCCGCCGGCGCGCTCGATGCCATTCCGCAGCTGAGCGTTTTGGGTGAGGTCACGGGTTTCCGCGGTCCCAATGCCCGAAGCGGCCACTGCTACTTCCAAATTAAGGACGACTCGGCGGCCGTCGACTGCATCATCTGGAAGGGCGCCTACCTTAAGCGTACCTTCGATCTGCGTGATGGCATGCAGGTGAGCTTTAAGGGCAGCTTCAATCTCTACAAGCCTACGGGTCGCATGAGCTTCGTTGCCCGCTCGTTCTCGCTGGCGGGGGAGGGCCTGCTGCGTCAGCAGGTGGCGCAACTGGCCGAAAAGCTACGCCGCGAGGGCCTGATGGACGAAGCGCGCAAGCGCCGCATCCCGGTGTTCTGCTCCCGCGTGGCGGTCGTCACCTCGCTTTCGGGTGCCGTAATCGACGACGTCAAGCGCACATTGCGTCGTCGCAACCCGCTTGTCGAGCTCGCCTGTGTGGGCGCCAAGGTTCAAGGCGAGGGTGCGCCGGCCGAGCTCATTGAGGGCTTGCGCCGCGCCGCTTCCATTACGCCGGCGCCCGACTGTATTTTGCTGGTGCGCGGCGGCGGCTCCTTTGAGGACCTCATGACCTTTAATGACGAGGAACTTGCCCGCGCGGTGGCGGCTTGTCCTGTGCCCGTGGTGACCGGCATTGGTCATGAGCCCGATACCTCGATCTGCGATATGGTGAGCGACCGTCGCGCCTCCACGCCCACGGCGGCGGCAGAATCGGTGGCGCCGGCTATGACGGAGTTGGCCGATGTGCTCGAGGCGCGCCATCAGCGTCTGGGTGCCGCGATGGCATCGATGATTGGGTCGGCCCAGGTCGACCTGGAGATGCTCGATCAGCGCGGTCGCCGTGCCTGGGATACCTATACGGCTCGCTTGGGCGATGCGCTCGATGCGGCTGCGTGTCGCCCGTGCCTCAACGACCCCACATTTATGGTCGACCGTCGCGAATCGGAGCTTGCGCTGACTGCCGATCGCCTGTCGGGCGCCATAGTACGCTCGGTCGGGACATTCCGCTCCAACTTTGAGCGCTTGCCCGAGCGTCTGATTACAAGCACCTCGGGGCTCGATGGTAAGCGCCATGCGCTCACGCTTGCGAGTTCCCGCCTAGAGCATCAAGGGCGCACGATGCTCAGCAAGCCAGCGTCCGACCTGAGCCGTGCGGCAGCGTCGCTCGATGCCCTGTCGCCGCTCAAAGTGCTTGCTCGCGGCTATTCCATCGCGTACAGCGATGATGGTGTGGCTACGAGTGCCAAGACCTTTAAGCCTGGCGACGCCATTCGCGTGCGCATGGCAGACGGCAACGTGGCAGCAACGGTCGATACGGTCGAGTAGACCGCGTTTCGCAGTGATAGACCCTTAGGAAAGGAAACAGATATGGCAGAGAAGACCCCGGTAGAGCAGCTTACGTACAAGCAGGCCTCGCAGGAGCTGGAGCTCATCATCCGCAGCCTGGAGTCGGGCGATATGGAGCTCGAGGAGTCGCTCGAGAGCTACACCCGCGGCGTCGAGCTCCTCAAAAGCCTGCGCACCCGCCTGTCCGATGCCGAGCAGAAGGTCTCGGTGCTCCTTAAGGACGTCGACGGCAACGACGTGCTCGCCGACGGCGAGGCCGCCAACACCGATGATAACCTTTCGTTCTAAGCATCTCGACCAAATATAATTACCTTGGTCTGTAAGAAAGGAACCAGCTATGTGCGATTGCATCTTCTGTAAAATTGCCAACCACGAGATCCCCTCGACCGTTGTCTATGAGGACGACCAGGTCATCGCCTTCGACGACCTTAACCCCCAGGCGCCGGTCCACACGCTCGTGATCCCTAAGAAGCACTACAGCGACATCGCCGACAGCGTGCCTGCCGAGACCATGGGCGCCATGGCCCACGCCATCCAGGAGGTCGCCAAGGCCAAGGGTCTGGAGGACGGTTTCCGCGTCATCTCCAACAAGGGCGTTAACGCCGGCCAGACCGTCATGCACTTCCACATGCACGTCCTCGGCGGCAAGAGCCTGGGCGAGAACCTCATCTGAGGACGCGTAGCCCGTCGACTTGGCTGCCTTTGGAGTAATCTATGCAGCTTTCTCAACTCGAATACCTTCAAGCGGTAGCGAACTATGGCGGCGTGCGCAAAGCAGCTCGCGCCGTTCATGTGAGTCCGCAGGCCGTTTCGTCGGCAATCAAAAAGTTGGAATCTGAGTATCAGATTGTTTTGCTCGACCGATCGGCGGGGGAGGCTGTTTTGTCTCCGGCGGGCAGAGAATTTGCGCGTCGTGCACGCGTGATCCTGACACAAGTCGACGATCTCAAAAAGTACGCTCAATCGAGGGGCGACGGCGTTTCGCCCGATGGCCACTTTCGTCTTTACGCCCCCTGCCTTCATGGGCGGGGGCGCCTTTTTGCCGAAAGCTGGTATGACTCGTTTGAACACTCGCACCCTCAGATTCGCCTTGATGTGTGGCATCAGCCAACGGCTACATGCTTTGAATCACTTGTGCTTGGCATTTCGGATGCGGCTATCTCATTCGAGGAACCACGGGACAGCGTCCTTTCTTCAAAATATTTGGGTGAAAAGGAGCTCAAGGTTCTTTCATGCCCAGCGGGTCATCAATCTGTGGGCGCCATGACCATTCGCGAGTTACTGGGCGGCAGGCTCGCTGTTCCCATTAATTTGTCACCCTGTCTCAATGCAATCAATCAATGTCCCGAAGCCCAGCTCGTCAATTTTCGCTTCCGTGATGTTGAATACGGAAGCAGGGCTCAGACTGAGTTTCTTCAAGCCGGGGGATTGATATTGAGTTTGTCTGGGTCCTCTCTCGCATCGGATGGGTCAGAAGTGAGTGAGTGCTCCATTGAAGGTTCG
The DNA here is from genome assembly GCA_900542325.1 of uncultured Collinsella sp. Taxonomy (GTDB): domain Bacteria; phylum Actinomycetota; class Coriobacteriia; order Coriobacteriales; family Coriobacteriaceae; genus Collinsella. Next base: position 12,163 of record UQMY01000030.1, read on the forward strand.
CGTGATGTAACCTTGCCTATCTACTTTTGCTATCGGCAAAATTCCTGGACTGATCGACACCAGACGGTTTTTCTGCACCTATTGCGTCATCTTGCTTCGTGAGATTAATTGGCTTCGAGGCATCAAGTGATTATTGACGCCTTGTAACACATAGCTGACAGCTTTGCCCTCATGCTTTTCCAAGATTCCGATTTAGATTGCTGACTCTTGGAGGGCGGAGCATGAAAAACCGTACGGTTTTGCTTTATATGACGTTCGTTTTTCTGTCGAACTTCAGCACCATCTTGTATTTTCTAACTGTCTACCTTGAGTTCGTCGGACTTTCGATGGTATCGATTTCTAGCATGATGATTGCATATCAAGTGAGCAAGTTCATCCTTGAAGTTCCCACTGGCTATATTGCTGATAGGTTTGGACGAAAGACAAGCGGTCTCGTTGGCGTCGTGGGAATGCTTGGATACTACGCCGCCCTGCTTCTCGTCCGTTCTCCCCTGCTTTTAATCGGTGCGTTCGCTCTCAAGGGTTTTGCCGTTGCGTGTGTGAGCGGATCCATCGAAGCGATTTACATTGACAGCGTCTCTCAGGACCAGCTCGTAAGACTTAATGTCGTTGAGCGATTTGTTTTCTATGCCTCTTATGCCATCTCCGCTTGCGTGGGCGGTTTCATTTCGTCTGTCGGTGCATACCTCATTGGTCTTTCGGCAGATATCATCGCAATGGTGTTGACGTTGGTTGTCGTTATCTGCATTCCTGAGATGCGAAGAGGGGGCACTGCGGCGACACCTGAGCTTGGAATGAGCCCGAAGATGATTGGTGCTGCTATTACGGGTAATGGCGTTCTTCGGTCATCGTTCATCATGGACTGTTCTCAGGCATTTGCCTTCGTCGCCCTGGAAGATTTTTTCTCACTGTTGCTTGCAGGCCGCGGAATGAATGCCGTCGCTTCGGGCGTGACCATTGCGGTCCAGCTCCTTGTCTCCGCCTCCATAGGGTTTATTGTGCCCAGCGCGATTACTCGTGTCGACAAGGGCCGTTTTGCGCGTATTTGCGGCATCATTCGCTTAGTATTGACAGCTTTGTTTTTGATTCCCCTTACTCCGGTTAATTTGCTGCCCGTGTTCTATGTGCTGCAGACGGTTGCGTACTCGTTGTTTGCCCCAATCAAATACTCAATTTTTCAAAATGCTGCCGATTCTTCGATGCGCTGTTCACTGATTTCGGTTCAAAGCCAGATGGTGGCGGTGGGTGCCGTTCTTTTCTATCTGCTCAACGCTGTGTTGAGTAGCGTTGCGGGCATTCGAGTCGTATTGCTTGTTGCGCTCGGGATTTCTTCCCTGGTGTATATCCCCGCGCTATTTCGTCTTACAAGTCAAAGGCCGTGAGTATTTGGGCATCGATAACTTATATATCAACGCAATAAACCCGAGCGCGAGGGCGTTTGGGTTTATTATTGAAGCGTATGTAACCTGGCGGCGCCACACCGCCTGTTAGTAGGGAGACACATGAACGTTCTGGTCGTCAACGCAGGATCTTCGACCCTTAAGTATCAGGTCATCGATACCAAGTCCCACAAGGTGTCCGCAAAGGGCTCCTGCGAGCGCGTCTGCTTTACCGGCGGTACCTTCACCCACGCTGCCAACGGCTCCAAGAAGGTGACCGAGAACATCGAGTTCCCCGACCACAAGGTCGCCATCGAGGTCGTCCTGAAGGACCTCGAGGCTAACGGCATCAAGATCGAGGGCATTGGCCACCGTATCGTTCAGGGCGGTTGGTACTTTGGCGATTCCTCCCTCGTCGACGAGGACGTCCTCGCCAAGATCCGCGAGGTCGCTCCGCTCGCCCCGCTGCACAACAACCCCGAGGCCAACGTTATCGAGTACTGCCTGGGGCAGTATCCCGACCTGCCCAACGTCACGGTCTACGATACTGCTTTCCACTTCAATATGCCCGAGGTCGCCAAGACCTACGCCCTGCCCAAGGACGTCTGCGACAAGCTGCACATCCGTAAGTACGGCGCCCACGGCACCAGCTACCGCTACATCTCCAAGAAGGTTGCCGAGATGACCAACGGCGAGGCTCGCAAGGTCGTCGTGTGCCACATCGGTTCCGGCGCTTCCCTGTGCGCCATCGAGGACGGCAAGTGCATGGACACCACCATGGGCTTGACGCCGCTCGACGGTGTCATGATGGGCACCCGCTGCGGCTCCATCGACCCGGCCACCGTGTGCTACCTGCAGCGCGAAGGCGGCTACACCTTCGACGAGGTCGACGAGATGATGAACAAGAAGTCCGGTCTTTTGGCTGTGACCGGCGGCAAGACCAACGACTGCCGCAACGTCGAGGAGCTCGCCGCCGCTGGTGACCCCGAGGCTCAGCTCGCCTTCGACATGTTTGTCTACAAGATTGCCGCCAAGGCCGCCGAGATGGCCACTTCCATGTGCGGCATGGACACGCTGGTCTTCACCGCCGGCATCGGCGAGCACGCTCCGGCCGTCCGCGCTGGCGTGGCCGACCGTCTGGCCTTTATGGGCGTCAAGATGGACCATGCCCGCAACGCTCTGCGCGGCGACGGCGCTTGGTGCCTGTCCGCCAAGGATTCCAAGGTCAAGATCTTCGTCATCCCCACGGACGAGGAGTTCATGATCGCTTCCGACGTCGAGCGCATCGTCAACGGCAAGTAATTGATGCAAGGGGAGGGGACTGGATGGCCTTGTGCCGTTCAGCCCCCTTTTATGCTCTTTGAGCGAAGAGTTTAATAGCTATTTATTGGAGTCTGATAACTTCTTATTAAGGGTACGGCCGCCTTATAGGTTTGCCGACCGTACTGTAATCACGAAGGAGTCTCATGAACGTACTTGTTGTCAACGCCGGCAGCTCGAGCCTTAAATATCAGCTTTTGGATACCGATACCCGCGAGGTTTTCGCCAAGGGCAACTGCGAGCGTATCGGCTCGGAGATGGGCATCTTTGGCCACTCCGAGAACGGTGGTGCCAAGCTGACCGAGGAGATTCCTTTTCCCGATCATCGCTGCGCCATTGCGCGCGTGCTCGAGGAGCTCGAGAAGACCGACTTTACGATCGATGGCATCGGCCACCGTATCGTTCAGGGTGGCTGGCACTTCGATGATTCCGCGGTCGTCGACGATGAGGTCATGGCTAAGATTCTTGAGGTTGCACCGCTCGCCCCGCTGCACAATTACGGCGAGGCCGCGGCAATCGAATATTGCCGCGAGAAGTATCCGGAGCTGCCCAACGTGGCCGTCTTCGACACCTCGTTCCACATGACCATGCCCGAGGTTGCCTACACCTATGCGCTGCCCAAGGACGTGTGCGACAAGTACCACGTGCGCAAGTACGGCGCCCACGGTACGAGCCACCGCTACGAGTGGATGATGGCCAAGGAGATTCTGGGCTCGCGCTGCCACCGCCTGCTCTCGTGCCATTTGGGCAACGGCGCCTCGCTTGCCGCCATCGAGGATGGTGTGTGCCGCGACACCACGATGGGTCTCACACCGCTCGACGGCCTGATGATGGGTACCCGTTGCGGTTCCATCGACCCGGCCACTGTGTGCTATCTGCAGCGCGAGGGCGGCTACAGTTACCAGGAAGTCGACGACATGATGAACAAGCAGTCCGGTCTGCTTGCCATCTCGGGTATCTCCAACGATGCCCGTGACATTCGTACGCGCGCTTCCGAGGGTGACGAGCGCTGCCTGCTCGCCTTCGATATGTTCGCATACAAGGCCATGCAGCAGGCTGGTTCCATGATTGCCTCCATGGCGGGCGTGGACACCATTACCTTTACCGCCGGCATCGGCGAGAATGACTGGTCGATCCGCAAGGCCTTCTGCGACTGCTTTGAGTGGCTGGGCGTGCGCATCGACAACAACAAGAACCGCGAGGCCGTGGGCAACGGCCCACAGGTCATCAGCGCCGCCGGCTCTTCCGTCACGGTCATGGTCATCCCCACCGACGAGGAATACATGATCGCCCACGACGTCGAGCGTCTGACCGCGAATAACTAGTGCGTTCGCTTGCGATTGAACGAAAGGCCTCCTGAGCAGCAGCTCAGGAGGCCTTTTTGCTAGCAGGCGGAAATTCCAGTCCCAAAGTGATCATCACCAGTAACGCCTGCGCTCCCAGCAACGACACCCATCCATTCAGATCCTCAGCCCCAGCTCGTAGCCAAGCCGCCGTCCACTCCAGATGCCCTAATTGCTACGTAGCGGTAGAAGGCCGTACGGGCTAACCCCTGAAAACAATCCGCAGACCAGAAACGCCCCCGTTCGTAGCTCCGAAGGAGCAGAACGGGGGCGTTTCATTGGTCGAGGACGTTTTCAGGGGTTAGCCCGTACGGCCTTCGGGCGAGTGCGTGCGCTACTCAGCCATCTGAGCCTGGACGGCGGTGATGGCTACGACACCCACGATGTCGTCGGCAGAGCAGCCGCGCGACAGGTCGTTGACCGGCTTGGCGATGCCCTGCAGGATGGGGCCGTAGGCGTCAGCGCCGGCGAAGCGCTGGACCAGCTTGTAGCCGATGTTGCCGGCCTCGAGGTCGGGGAACACGAGCACGTTGGCCTTACCGGCGACGGAGGAGCCGGGAGCCTTGAGCTGGGCGACGGTGGGGACGATAGCAGCATCGAGCTGCAGGTCGCCGTCGATGGCGAGCTCGGGTGCCTTCTCCTTGCAGAACTTCACGGCCTCCTGGACCTTCTTGGCGACCTCGCCACCGGCGGAGCCCATGGTGGAGTAGGAGAGCATGGCCACGTGCGGCTCAACATTGCCCATAAAGGTGGACCAGGAGTGGGCCGAGGCGATGGCGATCTCGGAGAGCTCGTCGGAGGACGGGTTGATGTTGAGGCCGCAGTCGGCGAAGATCAGCGTACCGTCGGTGCCGAATTGCGGGGTGTCGGTGCACATCACGAAGAAGGCCGAGACCAGCTTGGTGCCCGGGGCAGTCTTGAGGATCTGCAGCGCGGGGCGCAGGGTGTCGGCGGTGGAGTGGCAGGCACCGGAGACCAGGCCGTCGGCATCGCCCATCTTGACCATCATGGTGCCAAAGTAGGTGGCGTCCATCACCTGGGCACGAGCCTGCTCGATGGTGACGCCCTTCTTGGCGCGGAGCTCGGCAAACTTCTGCGCGTACTCCTCGTGCTTCTCGGCGTTGCGCGGGTCGATGACGGTGGCGCCGGGAACATCGATCTCGTCGGGGTTGCCCAGGATGACGAGCTTTGCCAGGCCCTCCTCGATGATTTTGTTTGCCGCGACGATGGTACGCGGATCCTCGCCCTCGGGCAGGACGATCGTCTTAAGGTCGGCCTTGGCGGCAGACTTCATACGGTTTAGGAAATCGCTCATGATACTCCTTACAAGCGTTTCGCTAAGCTCCAGGCCCTCGGCTGTACACGAATAAACCCGCTGCTAGCGGGTTTACCTTTCAATAATGTACGCCGCGGTGCTTGAGCTTTCCTTGTGTGGCAAGCTCATTATAGGACGCATTAGCGCTATAATCGCTCTGATAAATATGTCTCGACGTATGTTCGAGAAAAAGCCCAGTTAAAAAGCGTGTGGCTTTTGACAAGGAGTATCGATGCAGATTACCTCAGGCCTGCCTGAAGGCTTTAATGCCGGTGCGTACGACATGATCGTTGTCGGCGCCGGTTATGCCGGTGCCGTTTGCGCCCGCCGTCTTGCCGAAACTATCGGCTATCGTGTTGCCGTTTTGGAGCGTCGCGGCCACATCGCGGGTAATGCCTACGACCGCACTGACGAGGCCGGAATCCTGGTCCACGAGTACGGTCCGCACATCTATCACACTTTTAACGAGCGCGTCCATAACTTCCTGTCGCGCTTTACCAAGTGGACGGACTACCAGCACAAGGTGCTCGCCAACATCAACGGCACCCTCATGCCCGTACCCTTTAACCATGCGAGCCTCAAGCTCGCCTTTGGCGATGAGCGCGGCGAGGAGCTGTACCAAAAGCTCGTGGAGACCTTTGGCAAGGACGTCAAGGTGCCCATTATGGAGCTGCGCAAGAAGAACGACCCGGATCTTGCCGAGGTCGCCGATTATGTCTATGAGAACGTCTTTTTGCATTACACCATGAAGCAGTGGGGCCAGACGCCCGACCAGATCGACCCCTCGATCACCGGCCGCGTTCCCGTCTTTGTGGGCGATGACGATCGCTACTTCCCGCAGGCTCCTTTCCAGGGCATGCCGCAGGACGGCTATACCGCGCTGTTCGAGCATATGCTCGATCACGATCTGATCGACGTATTCTGTGACGTAGACGCCCGTGACCTCTTTGAAATCGACGAGACCACCGTCAAGATCGACGGCAAGGTCTATGGTGGCGAGATCGTCTACACCGGTCCGCTCGACGAGCTGTTTAACCTCGACCTGGGCGCGCTGCCGTACCGCACGCTCGATATGAAGTTCGAGACGCTCGATATGGACCAGTTCCAGCCCGTGGGCACCGTCAACTACACCACGAGCGAGGACTATACGCGCATCACCGAGTTCAAGAACATGACCGGTCAGGTTTTGCCCGGCAAGACCACCATCATGAAGGAGTATTCCAAGGCATATACGCCCGGCTCGGGCGAGACGCCGTACTACGCCATCCTGGAGCCTGAGAACCGTGAGCTCTACGAGCGCTACCTTGAGCGCGTCCAGAACCTGACGAACTTCCACCCAGTGGGTCGTCTGGCCGAGTATCGTTACTACGATATGGACGCCGTGACCAATTCTGCCCTCGATCTTTCGGATGAGATTATCGCCTGCCATGCATAAAGTCATAACATTCGGTATTCCCTCGTATAACGCCGCCAAGGATATGGACCATTGCATCACCTCCATCTTGGAGGGGAGCAATTACGCCACCGATATCGAGATTATCGTGGTGGACGACGGCTCCAAGGACGAGACGGCCGCCAAGGCCGACGAGTGGGAGGCCCGTTATCCTGGAATCATCCGCGCGGTGCACCAGGAGAATGGCGGCCACGGTATCGCCGTCCTCTCGGGCCTGCGTGAGGCGCATGGTACGTACTATAAGGTCGTTGACTCGGACGACTGGCTCGACGGTGCGGCGCTTTCGACCATGCTGTCGATTCTGCGTGGCTTTGAGGAGCGCGACCAGCGCGTCGACCTGTTTATCTCGAACTACGTGTACGAGAAGGTTTACGAGGGCACGCATACCGCTATTGGCTACAAGTTTGCCCTGCCGCGCAAAAAGATTTTCTCTTGGGACCAGATCGGACACTTCCGTCCCGATCAGAACCTGCTTATGCACAGCCTGTGCTATCGCACCGATGTGCTGCGTGAGTCCAATCTGCCTATGCCGGCACACACGTTCTACGTGGATAATATCTACGCATACGTGCCGCTGCCGCGCTGCAAGACCATGTACTACGCCGACATCGACCTCTATCGCTACTTTATCGGTCGCGAGGGCCAGAGCGTCAATGAGGCCACGATGGTCAAGCGCCTGGGCCAGCAGTTCCGCGTAACGCGCATCATGATGGAATCGTTCCACCTGTACCAGGACGTTGAGTCCTCGCGTCTGCGTTCGTACATGATGGGCTACTTCACCATGATGATGGCTATTTGCTCGGTGCTCACCAAGCTTTCCGAGGAAGATTGTGCCGATGAGCGCCTGAAGACGCTGTGGAAGGACCTGAAGGAGTACGACGAGCGCATGTATCGTCGCGCTCGCTACGGCGTGGTCGGATTCTTTACCAACCTGCATGGACGGGCCGGAGACAAAACCACACTCGGCCTATACCATCTTGCCTCAAAGATCTTCAAATTCAACTAGCACAGAAATGCTCGGGTAACGGGGACCCCTGGTCCTTAACTTGCTACTTCGAACAGTCCTGCGCAAGACGGAGGCGCCACTGGCGCCTCCTTTGCGTGCGGAACTCGTATCAAGTTAAGGACCAGGGGTCCTCTGCTATGTCTCGCTTTATGTCAGCAAGCTGAATTTGAAGATCTTCGACGCGTGGTACAAAGGGGCCTGGGCTGAAAAGAATTTGGTTGGTAGTCGGTCGGAGGCGGGCGGACGTTACGTTTGTCGCGAGTTCCGCATGCAAAGAAGGCCACTTAATTTGGCCTTCGTCTTGCATAGGACTGTAGAGCAGCAAACGTAACGCCCGCCCGCCTCCGACCGACGGTCGAGTGAAGTTACTTCGCGGCGCCGGGGATGCCGTGGGAGGTTTTGGCGGTTTTGGCTCCGTTTACGATGGCGGTCTGTAGGGCCCTTACGGCGAGCATGCCCAGCAGGTCTAGGGGAACGGTGGCGCTTGTCTGAGCGTCTAGTTTGCCGCTGGCGAGGGTGTAGATGGTGTCGCCGTCGTTGGTGGTGTGCGTGGGGCGGATGGCGTGCGCATAGGCGTCTGCGGCCATTTGGGACACCTTGGTGGCCTGAGCCTTGGTGAGCTCAACGTTGGTGACGATGCAGCTGATGGTGGTGTTGGTGCGGTCGAGCGGCATTTGCATGGAGCCGGCGGCGGCAAAGGCTGCGAGCTCCATGTCGACGATCTGGTCGCTATCGGCTGAGGTGCGCATGCCGGCGACCCACTCGCCGGTGAGGGGGTCGACAACGTTGCCGCAGGCGTTGACCGAAACCACGGCGCCTACCTTAACGGGACCGAGCGCCACGGCGGCAGTGCCAAGGCCGGCCTTCATGCAGGTGGCAGGGCCCATGAGCTTACCTACGGTGGCACCGGTGCCGGCGCCCACATTGCCTTGCTCGAGCGTGGTGGGGGTGTTGTCGAGTGCCTCGCGCACGGCGGCGATGCCGGCCTCTATGTCGGGGCGTACGGTGGGGTCGCCAAAGGCAAGGTCGAAGATACAGCTGGAGCACACGATGGGCACCTGCGTGGGGCCGACGGACAGACCAATGCCGCGGCTCTCGAGTTCGCGAGCGACGCCGCTTGCAGCCTCGAGGCCAAAGGCCGATCCGCCCGAAAGGCAGACGGCGTGAACCTTGTCGACGGTGTTCTCGGGTCGCAGCAGGTCGGTTTCGCGCGATGCTGGAGCACCGCCGCGAACGTCAACGCCGCCGGTGGCACCCTCGGGCGCCACGATTACGGTGCAGCCGGTGCCAGCCTCCTCGTCCGTATAGTTGCCAAAGCAAAAGCCATCGACATTGCAAACATCGATGGCTTCGAGCAGTGTGTCCATGTTTTCTCCTATCGGTTTTCCGCCGGGCCTTATGCCCGGTCGGGATCCGTACGGTACGGCAAAATTGTAGGCGCTGGGGGATAACCAGCGCCAGATGCAATTACGAGAGTTTTTGAATCGCGCGTGCGACGCGAGCGATGGGCAAGCCCACCACGTTGTAGAAGTCACCCGAAATGTCGTGCACAAGCATGCGGCCGCCTGTGCCTTGGATGCCGTAGGCCCCGGCCTTGTCCATGGGTTCGCCGGAGGCAACATAGCGCTCGATCTGCTCTTCGGTAAGCTCATAGAACGTCACGTCGGTCACATCGACAAACGACAGGCTCTCGGCGGCATGCGGAGCGGCCGTGTCGCCTGCCTTAACGATGCAGACGCCGGTTGCGACCTGGTGCGTGCGGCCCGAAAGCTCGCGGAGCATGGTGCGCGCCTCGTCCTCGGTTGCCGGCTTGCCCAGAATCTTGCCATCGAAGGTGACAATAGTATCGGCCGCGACGGTCAGTTCGTTGGGCTCGGCATGCTCGGCGGCAACGGCGGCGGCTTTGGCGCGTGCTAAGCGTTCAACGAGCGTAAGCGGGGCCTCACCATCAAAAGGCGTTTCGTCGATATCTGCGGGAATCACGCGAATGTCATAGCCTGCCTCGCGCATCAACTCGATGCGGCGCGGTGATTGCGAAGCCAAAATCATAGCTGAATGCCCTCGGCGACCTTCTCGACGGCCTTGTCGCCGGCGAGTGTGCGCAGCAGCTCAAGCGCAAAGGGGAGCGACTGGGCCATGCCGCTGGCGGTGATGATGTTGCCGTCTTGCGTAACCTTCTCGCCGGTATAGGCGCCTTCGGGGAAGCTTTTCTCAAAGCCAGGGAAGCACGTGGCCTGGCGCCCCTCGAGTAGGTCGAGCTCGCCCAGGATAAACGGGGCGGCGCAGATGGCGGCAACGTGCTTGGTCGCGGCGAACTCGCAGACCACGTCGCAGACGCGCTGATCGGCGCGCAGGTTGGTGGCACCGGGCAGGCCGCCGGGCAGCACGACGCAGTCGTACTCGTCAAAGTTGATCTCATCAAAGAGCGCATCGCAGGTCACGGGGATCTGCAGCGAGCTTACGACCTCACGCGTGGGCATGATCGAGACGAGCGTGGCACGCACGCCGCCGCGACGCATGACATCGACCATGGTCAAGCATTCAATAGTTTCAAAGCCATCGGCGGCGAGAACGGCAACGCTGGGCATGAGGGTTCCTTTCATAGGCGGCATACAATTAGCCGTCTTATACCCCGAAGACCTCCGCTTGCCACGCTCGATTTCCCAATGATTTTTCTGAGCAATGATTAAGTGGCTAGTTGCGCCTAAGGTGGACGACGGTCTCGCAGTGGAAGGTTTGTGGGAACAGGTCGACTGGCGTGATCTTGACGGGGGAGAAGGTGCCTTCTTCGACAAAGCGTTTGAGATCGCGCGCCAGGGTGGCCGGGTCGCAGCTCACGTAGGCGACATCGCGAGCACTCGTGCTGGCGATAAGGTCGATCGCCTCGGGGGCGAGGCCTGCGCGCGGCGGGTCGACCACCAAGACGTCGGCATCCTGGTCGGGGAACTCGCGCACCGCGTCTCCGCCAATGACGTCGACGTTATCAAGCTTGTTGATCTCCAGGTTACGGCGCAGGTCGCGCACGGCTGGGCCGTAGGCCTCGACGGCGGCGACGAAGTCGCAGCGGCGGGCGAGCGGCAGGGTAAAGGTTCCGGCGCCGCAGTACAGGTCCACGGCAAGCTCGTCTTCTTGCGGGTCGAGCGCTTCCATGACAAGCTCGATCAAAATCTCGGCACCCTTGGTGTTGACCTGGAAAAAAGACGGGGCAGACAAGCGCATCTGACCCTCGGCGATATTCTCGGTCCATGAGCCCTCTCCGGCGAGCATTTCGACCTTGGAGACACGGCGGGCCTTCTTTTCGCCCTTGCTCATCACGCGCACGATGCTCGTGGGATGAGCGGCGTCCGCCAGCACGCGGGAGACCTGCGAGCGCGGAAAAGAGCCTGTAGGCGTCCAGAGTGCGACCTCGAGTGCCTTGGTACGGCGCGATGCACGAATGCCCACGCGTTCGAGCCCCAAGTCATGGCTGCCGCTTAGATAGTTGAGTGCGCCGACGACCGATTTGAGCGCCTTCGGGAAGCGCTTATCGAACAGCGGGCACGCATCGACGGTCACGATTTTGCTGGGGTTGACACCGTGCATGCCAAGGCGCACGCGACCGTTGACGACGGTCGGTTCGAGCTCGATTTTATTGCGGTAGCCCCAGTCGTCCTTGGTGTGGCAGATGGGCTGTACCAACTCATCGACCTGCTCAGGAGCGAACTTGCCGATGCGCTCGAGCGTGGAGCGCAGGTTTTGCTCCTTGGCGGCGAGCTGTGCCGTGCGTGAGAGATTGCCCCACGAACAACCGCCGCAGATGCCAACGAAGGGGCAGGGGGGCTGAATGCGATCGGGGCTCGGCTCCAGAATCTCGGTCGTGCGGGCGCGCATGAACGACTTGCCGTCCTGTACGACCTCGGCCTCGACGGTGTCGCCTGCCACGGCGCCCTGCGCAAAGACGGCCTTGCCGTTGTCGGCGTGCGCCAGCCCGTCGGCGCCGTAGGTCATCGATTCTATAGTGAGCTTCATATCCCTGCCTGTCATTCGTGTTGTTGCTCGCACCATGGTAGCAGGGAAAAGCGCCCCGCATCCGAGGCTTTCCTCAAATGCGGGGCGCTTCTACAAACTGCTTCTACAAACGACTATTTCGTCTTGCCAGTAATGAGCGTCTTAAGACCCAGGCCGATCAGGCCCAGGCCCATGCGCACACGACCGGGGCGATGGCGCTCGATGGCCTTGGTCTTGCCGGCGGGCTTATCGCGACGGGCGCTCGTCTCGGGTGCGGGCTTAGCTGCCTGCGGCTCGGGCTGAGGTGCAGGTGCGGGCTCGGGCTCAATGACGGTCGCCTGGACCTTCTGAACCTCGGGTGTGGCCGGCTGCGGCTTAGGAGCAGGGGCGGGCTTTGCCTCAATGACGGGCTCGGGCGCGGCCTCGGCGTTGCGGTAGGCACGCTCCAGCAGGGCTTCCTGCGAGTTGAAGGGTTTCTCACCCTCTGCGCGCTCCACGGGGACCCAGGTGCCGTCGCTCGTGAGGCTGCGGGCCTTCACGTTGTCGCGCAGCTGCATGCCCATGTACTCGTGCACCAGGGCGCGGCAGGTGGGGTCGAGCACGGGGAAGGCGATCTCCACGCGGTGCTCGGTGTTGCGTGTCATCATGTCGGCCGAGCTCAGATAGATCATGTCCGAGTCCACGCCAAAGGCGTAAACGCGCGCATGCTCCAAAAAGCGTCCGACGATAGAACGGACATGCACGTTCTCGGTCTTGCCAGGAACGCCCGGCTTGAGGCACGAGATGCCGCGGATGATCATGTCCACGCGGACTCCTGCGCACGATGCTTCGGCGATCTTGTCGATGACCTCGCGGTCGGTGAGCGAGTTGAGTTTAAAGAACACGCGGGCGGGCTCGCCGGCGAGGGCGCGCTGGATCTCGCGGTCAAGCCCGCGCATGATGAGCGGTTTCAGTCCGACGGGCGCCACACCCAGGAAGCGGTAATCGCCGCGCAGGTTGCCCAGCGACAGGTTGCGGAAGAACAGGTTGGCGTCCTCGCCGATGCCGGGGTGAGCGGTCATGAGCATAAAGTCGCTGTAGAGTTTGGCCGTCTTCTCGTTAAAGTTGCCGGTGCCCAGCAGCGTCAGGCGCGTTAGCGCCATGCCCTCGCGATAGGTGAGCTGGCAGATCTTGGAGTGGCACTTAAAGCCCTCGGAGCCGTAGATGACGGTGCAGCCGGCCTCTTCCAGGCGCTCGGCCCACTCGATGTTGTTCTGCTCGTCAAAGCGCGCGCGGAGCTCCATGAGCACCGTGACCTCTTTGCCGTTCTCGGCGGCATCGATCAGCGACTCGCACAGGCGGCTCTGCTTGGCCACGCGGTAGAGCGTGATGCGCAGTGAGATGCACTCGGGGTCGTAGGCGGCCTCGTGCACCAGATCCAGGAAGGGGTTCATGGCCTCATAGGGATAAAAGAGCAGCTTGTCGTGCTGAAGTACCTGCTCGCGGATGGAGCGGGTCATATCGATAGTGGGGTTGGGCTGCGGCTTAAACGGCGTAAAGAGCAGCTCGTTGCGTAGATGCTCGGGAATCTTGCCCTCAATGCCAAAGACGTAGCCTAGGTCGAGCGGGATATCGCAGGTAAAGACAGAGCGGCGCGAAAGCTCGAGCGCCTTGCGGATGGTCTTGAGCGTCGCCTTCTCGAGCGACCCCGAGACCGCGAGCACCACCGGCTGCAGGCGCAAGCGTTTCTTGAGGATGCGCTTCATGTGCTGACGGTAATCCTCTTCCTCCTCGACGCCCTCGCCGTCCGGGTCGATGTCGGCGTTGCGGGTGACGCGGATGAGCGCGCGGTCGAGCGGCTTATAGGAGCCAAAGCAGCTGTCCAGGCAGGCGAGGATGACGTCCTCGAGCAAGATGTAGGAGTAGGTGCCGGTGGGCGAGGGGATCTCGACCACGCGGTTCATCGAGGCGGGGATCTCGATAAGGCCCAGCAGGCTCTCCTCGTCGGTGACGCCGTCCAGGCCGCAGGCCAGGTAGAGTGCACCGTTGCGCAGGTTGGGGAAGGGATGGCGCGGGTCAATGACCAACGGCGAGATGACCGGCGACACGTAGGCCTGGAAGTAGCGGGTTACAAAGGTGCGCTCCTCGGGCGTAAGCGAATCGATGCGGGCACGGTGAACGCCCAGGGCGTCGAGCTTGCCCTCGATGCTCTTAAAGATGGACTCCCATCGGGTAAGGAGCCCGGGCATTTCGGTCATGACAGCATCGACCTGTTCGGAGGCGGTCATATTGCTCTTGTTGTCGACAGGCTGTTTTTTGAGCTCTGCCAGATCGGACAGGCCGCCCACGCGCACCATGAGAAACTCGTCGAGGTTGGACTCGAAAATCGACACGAACTTTAGACGCTCGAACAGCGGAACGGTCTCGTCGAAGGCTTCGTCAAGCACACGGTTGTCAAAGCGCAGCCAGCTGAGCTCTCGGTTCTGCGTGTACGAGAAGTCGCGCGGCGGTTTGCGCAGCTTTGCGGCGGCTTGCTTTTTTTCGATTTTGCTCGGCATATGCATCTGTCCGTTCAGTCCCCGCAGGGGACGGTTGCCTAACACTATTCACTATTGTCTCAATTTAGTCGACCTATGGCACGGACGTATCGCGTGAACGGTATCTTTACCTATTTCTTACGATGCCCGGCCATAGAACTAACGCTCGCGACGCTATTGCTAGCGTTCAATATTCTCACTTAACTGATAGGGATGCGTGAATAAGAATGATGGTGAGCTGAATATCATCGAATTCGGTCCAAAACGTGAGCTAGCTTCATTTATATACATTAAACCGTTTTACCTATGCAATTCTGAATCATGGATTTATAGATGCGATGGGGGATAATTTATGGGAAAAAGAGCGTTTACCTTAGAAAAGTTACTTTAGAGCGCCGAAGTGCATCATGGGGGAATCACATGCGATATACCGTTCATCGCACTTTGTTGACCGTTCGGGGGCGAGGTGGAATTGCGGGTGGAATTTGGATATAACTAGAGCTGTCAGCAAGCAGCGCCCGTTACGGAAGGGCGCTGATAGATTCGGCCGAAAGGCCCGAAAGAAAGGTAGGAGGCCATGACGAAAGGTCTGCACGTGCCTTCCGAGATCGGCAAGCTCAGGAAGGTCTGCCTGCACCGTCCCGGCGACGAGCTCCTCAACCTGCCGCCCGACGAGCTCGAGCGACTCCTGTTCGACGACGTCCCGTTCCTTGAGGTCGCGCAGCAGGAGCACGACACCTTCGCCCAGATCCTGAGGGACCAGGGCGTCGAGGTGCTCTACCTCGAGAACCTCGTCGCCGAGGTGTTCGACCAGGTCCCCGGCGCCCGCGCCGAGTTCACCGACCAGTACATCGCCGAGGCAGGCATCCGCGGCCAGCACATGCCGCAGATCGTCCGCGAGAAGCTGGACTCCATCGAGGACAACCTCGAGTTCGTCAAGAAGACCATGGCCGGCATGACCAAGGCCGAGATCGACATGCCCCTCACGGCGTCCACGACCCTCGACTCCCTGGTCAACTCCGAGTCCGAGTCCGACCTGATCATCGACCCGATGCCCAACCTCTACTTCACCCGCGACCCGTTCGCGGTCGTCGGCGAGGGCGTCAACCTCAACCGCATGTACTCGGTCACCCGCAACCGCGAGACCCTGTACGGCAAGTACGTCTTCAAGTACCACCCCGACTACAAGGACGTCTCCCTGTACTTCCGCCGCGACTGCCAGTTCCACACCGAGGGCGGCGACGTGCTGAACATCAACGAGAAGACCCTCGCCGTCGGCATCTCCCAGCGCACCCAGGCGGCCGCCATCGACGTCATGGCCCAGAACATCTTCTGGAACTCCGACTCCAAGGTCGAGCGCATCCTGGCCTTCGACATCCCCGTCTCGCGCGCCTTCATGCACCTCGACACGGTCTTCACCCAGATCGACGTCGATAAGTTCACGATCCACCCCGCCATCATGGGCACCCTGCGCGTCTACGAGCTGACCGCCGGCAAGAACCCGGGCGACGTGAACATCCGCCTGATCGAGGACACCCTCGAGCACGTCCTGGAGGACGCCACCGGCGTCGACCAGGTCAAGCTGATCCCCTGCGGCGGCGGCGACCCGATCGCGGCCTCCCGCGAGCAGTGGAACGACGGCTCCAACACCCTGTGCGTGCGCCCCGGCACCGTGGTGGTGTACCAGCGCAACAACGTCACCAACGACGTGCTGTACAAGAACGGCATCAACTGCCTGGTCATGCCGTCCGCCGAGCTCTCCCGCGGCCGTGGCGGCCCGCGCTGCATGTCCATGCCGGCCTGGCGCGAGGCTATCTAGGCTTTCTTCCTGTCCAAACGGCGGCCGATCTCCCTTATCGGCCGCCTCTCCCTTAAGGAGAAACTCCCATGGCTGATACTAAAAAGAAGAAGCGCGCGAGCCTCTCTTCGTTCACTATTTTGCTGATCATCCTGGTGGCGCTTGCGGTCATTACCGTTATCATGGCCGCCTGCGGCGTCGAGGGCATCGAGGGCGCCACGCTCTCCGGCGTGCTCACCGCGCCGGTCTTCGGCTTCCAGGACGCCATCGGCGTGTGCCTGTTCGTTATGATCCTCGGCGGTTTCCTCGGCATCGTCACCGAGACCGGCGCCCTTGACGCCGGCATCGCGGCCCTCGTGCACAAGCTGAAGGGCAACGAGCTCGTGCTCATCCCCATTTTGATGTTCATCTTCTCCATCGGCGGCACCACCTACGGCATGTGCGAGGAGACGGTGCCCTTCTACCTGCTGCTCGCCGCCACCATGGTGGCCGCCGGCTTCGACAGCCTGACCGGCGCGGCCGTGGTGCTGCTTGGCGCCGGCGTCGGCGTCATGGGCTCCACCGTGAACCCGTTCGCCGTCGGCGTGGCCGTCGACGCTTTGAACGGCATCGGCGTGTCCGTGAACCAGGGCATCATCATCGCGCTCGGCGTGATCATTTGGCTCGTGTCGCTCGCCATCGCCATCGTCTTCGTGATGCGCTACGCCAAGAAGGTGAAGGCCGACAAGGGCTCCACCTTCCTGTCGCTGCAGGAGCAGCAGGACATGATGAACGAGTGGGGCATGAAGGAGTCCGAGACCGAGGCCGCCGACGATGACGCCGCCGCGACGCCGAAGATGTCCGGCCGCCAGAAGTGGTCGCTCATCGTGTTCGCGCTCACCTTCGTCATCATGATCGTCTCGTTCATTCCCTGGGCCGACCTCGGCGTCACCATCTTCGATGCCGGCGCCACCACCC
>UQMY01000031.1 GCA_900542325.1 uncultured Collinsella sp.
AAATCCAAGGGTTATACCCTAAGAGCAAACCACCCCTTTTAGGGGTGGTTTTGATTCTATATGAACGCGAGGTCTTTGACCCGGAGAGTCCGAGGTACTTGTTGGTAAGACCTTATTTAGGAGCGCGCAACCTTGCCAGACTTGAGGCAGGTGGAGCAAACGTTCATCTTGCGACGGTGACCATCGACGACGACGTAGACGCGCTGGATGTTGGGGCGGAACTTACGGTTGGTGACGCGGTGAGAGTGGCTGATGGAGCGACCGGCAACGGGGTGCTTACCGCAAACTTCGCAAACTTTGGACATAACTGACCCTCCTTGGGCGACAAACGAACATGTCGCGTTAACAAACAAGCCTGAACTATAGCACAGAAGTCGCTCCCTGTGCGCAATCTACACAGAGATATTCCTCTTTTGGCGATAGTGCCCACGCTACGGCCCTGGACGTAGATCCGATTTGCGTGCAGCAGAGGGGATTATGCCAGCTCGTGCGTGTGTTTTCAAGCTCGTCCCACAAATATATATAGGTTTATGGAGCATTGGGCTCCGTTTACGGATTGTTCTGTATTTATGCTCGCAATTAAGCTCGAGGTTGGCTACACTATCCCTTGACCATTAAAGGGGTACGAGATACCCACATGGAATTACATAGCTGCCAAAGAGCAGCCCTTCCTGTGGGTGTCTGGTCCGCTTTAAGCGGTCGGGCATCTATTTTTTTGACTGTGTCAGCAGTCAAGACATGTGAGGAAGGAGATCGATGGGCACGACTTCCCCCAAGGCGGTCATCATGGACGAGACCGCCGTCAATCGAGCGATGACCCGCATCGCGCACGAGATTCTCGAGCGCAACGAGGGCTGTGAAGACCTCGCTCTGGTCGGCATCGTCACGCGCGGCGACCTTCTGGCAAAGAAGCTCGCCGAGGAGATCAAGGAGATCGAGGGCGTCGACGTTCCGCTCGGCAGCCTGGACATCAGCTTCTACCGCGATGACTATGCGACCAATTTCGCTCCCGCGATCCACGCTACCAACATTCCCTTCAGCGTCGACGGCAAGCGCGTCGTGCTGGTGGACGACATCCTGTATACGGGCCGTACTATCCGCGCCGCTCTGGATGCCGTCATGGACCTGGGCCGTCCGAGCCGCATCGAGCTGGCAGTTCTCGTTGACCGCGGTCACCGTGAGCTCCCCATCTCGCCGGACTTTGTCGGCAAGAACGTTCCCTCGTCGCATGAGGAGAACGTGCACCTATATATGAAGGAAGTCGACGGCCACACCGCCGTCGAGATTAACGACGTCGCGCCGGGTTCCCACGTGGGCTCCGCGCCGCTGGGAGGTGAGTAGTACCGTGGCGTTCAACCATAAGCACCTGATCGACATTACCGAGTACTCCGAAGAGGACATCAAGCTCATCCTCGAGACCGCCAAGGCGTTCTCTGAGGTCAACGAGCGTGCGATCAAGAAGGTCCCCACGCTCAAGGGCAAGACCATCGTCAACATGTTCAACGAGCCCTCGACGCGCACCCGCAGCTCCTTCGAGCTCGCCGAGAAGCGCCTTTCGGCCGACAGCCTCAACTTTGGCGGCTCCTCGACCTCCACGGTCAAGGGCGAGAGCCTCGTCGACACCGTCGAGACCCTCAACGCCTACAAGATTGATTGCATCGTCGTTCGCGATAAGCACGCCGGTGCTCCCTACATCGTCACGCAGAACTCGCCCGCGAGCGTCATCTGCGCCGGCGACGGCAAGCACAACCACCCCACGCAGGCCCTGCTCGACCTGTACACCATCTGGGAGCACAAGGGTGACTTCCACGGTCTGAAGGTCGCCGTCGTCGGCGATATCGCGCACTCCCGCGTGTGCGGCTCGCTGATCCCCGCACTTAAGATCATGGGCTGCGAGACCTACGCCGTCGCCCCCGGCACGCTGCTGCCGCCGGCGCCCGAGGTCCTGGGCTGCGACCACGTGACGAGCGACCTCGATTCCGTCCTGCCCGAGCTGGACGTCGTCTACATGTTGCGCGTGCAGCAGGAGCGCCTCGAGGGCGCACCGTTCCCCACGATTCGTGAGTACCACAAGCTCTTCGGTCTGACCAAGGACCGCGAGAAGCTCATGAAGCCCGATGCGATTATCTGCCACCCGGGCCCCATCAACCGCGGCGTTGAGTTCGACTCCTATATGGCCGACCACCCGCAACGCTCCGTCATCCTGGAGCAGGTCTACGCCGGTATCTGCGTGCGTATGGCTATCCTGTATCTGCTGCTTGGAGGTGCCGATAATGGCCTTGCTTCTTAAGAATGCCCACGTCGTCGATCCGTCCGTCGAGCTTGACGGTGTCGTCGACGTCCTGATCGACGGTGACAAGATCGCCGAGGTCGGCGAGAACCTCGCCGCCGAGGGAGCCGAGGTCCGCGACCTTTCCGGCAAGTATCTCGTCCCCGGCCTGGTGGATATGCACGTGCATCTGCGCGAGCCTGGCTACGAGGTCAAAGAGGACATCGAGAGCGGCACCCGCGCTGCTGCCAAGGGCGGCTTCACCGGCGTGTGCGCCATGCCCAACACCGACCCCGTTACCGATAACGGAACCGTCGTTGAGTTCGTCAAGTCCCGCGCTGCCGAGGTCGGCCACTGCCGCGTCTATCCTTCTGGTGCTATGACTCGCGGCCTTAAGGGCGAGGCTATGTCCGAGATGGGCGATATGGTCGCCCACGGCGCCGTCGCCTTCACCGATGACGGTCGCGGCGTGCAGGGTGCGGGCATGCTCCGTCGCTGCATGGACTACGGCAAGATGTTCGGCAAGGTCTTTATGAGCCACTGCCAGGACGAGGATCTGGTCGGCCACGGCCAGATCAACGAGGGCAAGGTCTCGACCCGTCTGGCCCTCGAGGGTTGGCCGGCCGCCGGCGAGGAGCTTCAGATTGCCCGCGACATCGAGATTGCCAAGCTGACCGGTGCCAAGCTGCACATCCAGCACATCTCCACCGCTCATGGCCTGGAGCTCGTGCGTGCCGGTAAGGCTGCCGGTGTCCAGGTGACCTGCGAGGCCACCCCGCACCACATGTTCCTGACCGAGAACGACCTGGACGAGACCTACAACACCTCGCTCAAGGTCAATCCGCCGCTGCGCACCGACGAGGATGCCGAGGCCATCCGTCAGGGTGTCATCGACGGTACCGTCGACGCTATCGTTACCGACCACGCTCCCCACACCCCGTGGGAGAAGGCCCGCGAGTTCGAGCTCGCGCCCTTTGGAATGATTGGCCTCGAGACTTCGCTGTCGCTCGTGCTCACTGAGCTGGTCAACACGGGCAAGATGAGCGTGAGCCGCATGGTCGAGCTCATGGCCATCAAGCCGCGTGAGATTCTGGGCCTCGATCAGGTTCAGGTCAAGGCGGGCTCTGTCGCCGACCTGACCGTGTTCGACCCCTCCGCAACCTGGACGGTTGGCGAGGACGGTTACGAGTCGCGCGCCGAGAACTCCGGTTTTGCCGGCCGCACGCTCACCGGTCGTGCCACCGATGTATTTGTCGGTGGCAAGCAGACGCTCGCCGACGGCTGCATCTGCTAGCATAGCCTTATCGCTTTTGTGCGCGGCGCCCTTGCGGTGCCGCGCTTTCTGTTCGTTTAGACCATGCAACCGCATGGGGGATTGGAGCGTCTATGCCCACACCTTCCACTGCACGCATGCACGACTTCGAGGTCGTCTCGAACCGGGAGATCGCCGACGGCATCTTCTCGCTCGTCATCTCGGCCCCCAAGCTTGCAAGTGCGCTCAAGCCCGGTCAGTTTGTGAACATCGCCGTCCCCGGCGATGCGTCTTCTCTGCTTCGTGTGCCCTTGAGTTTCTACCGCGCCGACGCCGAGGCCGGCACCGTCGAGCTGTGGTACGCCGTCGTGGGCGACGATACCCGCCGTTTGTCCCAGATGGGCCCTGGCTCCACCTCTAACCTGTTGGGCCCCGGTGGTCGTGGCTGGATGGTACCCGAGGGCACCAGGAAGGCACTGCTCGTCGCCGGTGGCATCGGCGTTCCGCCTGTGCTGTGTCTTGCCGGCATGCTTGCCGAGCAGGGTGTTGATGTGGACGTGTGCCTGGGCTTCGGCACCGCTTCCAAAGTCGTGGGTGTCGATGAGTTCCGTGCGCTGGGCGCCACGGTTAACGTGTGCACCGACGACGGTTCGCTCGGCACGCACGGTTTTTGCACCGATCCGGCAGCCGAGCTGCTTGGAGAGGGCGGCTACGACTACGTCGCCAGCTGCGGCCCCGCCGTCATGATGAAGAAGGTCGCCGCCGCTGCCGCCGAGGCCGGTGTGTACTGCGAGGTGTCGCTCGAGCGCATGATGAGCTGTGGCTTTGGCGCCTGCAACACCTGCAATGTCGAGACGGTCGACGGTATGAAGGGCGCCTGCATGTGCGGCCCTGTGTTCGATGCTTCCAAGGTGGTGGTCTTCTAGTGGGTACCGTGAACATGGCCGTCGATTTCGGCGGCGTCAAGATGCAGAACCCCATCAACACCGCAGCCGGTACCTTTGGCTACGGTTGGCAGTTCCAGAACTTCTTTGATGTTTCCCAGCTGGGCGCCATCACCACCAAGGGTTGCGCTGCCGAGCCCTGGCCCGGCAATCCCGCGCCTCGCATGGCCGAGATCCCGGGCGGCATGATCAACTCCGTGGGCCTTCAGAACCCCGGCGTGGCCGCCTTTGCCCGTGAGTCCGGTCCGTGGCTCGAACAGCTGTCCAAGGACGGCTGCCAGGTCATCTGTCAGGTTGCCGGTCACTCCGTTGACGAGTTTGTCCGCGCACTCGAGATGTATGTCGAGCTGTGCCCCTGGGCTGCCGGCTACGAGATCAACGTGAGCTGCCCTAATATCGCCGCCGGCGGTGCCGCCATGGGCTCCACGCCCGAGGGCGCCTCTTCCGTTATGGCTGCTTGCCGCAAGGTGACCGATAAGCCGCTGTTCGTGAAGATGGCGCCGGTCAACGTCGCCGAGATCGCCAAGGCCCTCGAGGCTGCAGGCGCCGACGGCCTTTCGGTCATCAATTCCATCCAGGGCATGGCCATTGACGTGCACACCCGCAAGTCCCGCGTTGCCAAACCCAAGGGCGGCCTTTCGGGCCCGCTGTGCCACCACATCGCCGTGCGCATGGTCTGGGAGGTTGCCCAGGCCGTCGATATCCCCATCAACGGTGTCGGCGGTGTCATGACCGGCGAGGATGCGGCTGAGTTTATCCTGGCCGGCGCCACCTGCGTGTCGGTCGGCATGGCCAACTTCGTCGATCCGTGTGCTTCGCTTAAGATCGCGCATGAGCTCGAGGCCTGGGCCGAGTCCCAGGGCGTGAAGGACATCAACGAGCTGGTAGGTGCTTTCGAATGCTAGAGAATGATGCCCGCGACCGTGTTATCGTCGCCCTCGACTGCGACCGTGAGCGCGCGCTCGAGCTCGCCCACGAGCTTTCGGGTCATGCTGCCTGGCTCAAGGTCGGCATGACGCTCTATTACGCTGAGGGTCCCCAGATCGTCAAGACGTTCAAGGACCTGGGCTTTAAGGTCTTCCTCGACCTTAAGTTCCATGACATTCCGCATCAGGTGCGCGGCGCTGCCCGCTCGGCTTCGCTTGCCGGTGCCGACCTGCTTTCGGTCCACGGCCTGGGCTCGGGTGCTATGCTCGCTGCCTGCCGCGAGGGTGCCGAGGAGGCGCGTGAGGACCGCGCCAAGCTCGTCGCCATCACCGTGCTCACGAGCATGAATCAGGATGCCTTGAGCGAGATCGGCGTCGAGTCGCCCGTGGCCGAGGAGGCCGCCCGCTTGGCAAAGCTTGCTCAGGCCAATGGCATCGATGGCATCGTGTGCTCACCGATGGAGGCTCACGACATGCGTGAGCTGCTGGGTCCTGATGCCCTGATCGTGACTCCGGGTGTGCGTCCGGTGGGTGCCGCCCTTGGTGACCAGTCCCGCGTGGCGACGCCTTCCCAGGCTATCGAGCGTGGCGCAAGCCACATTGTGGTGGGCCGTCCCATCACCGGTTCCGACGATCCGGTTGCCGCCTTTGACGCCATCGTCGCCGAGCTGGTCGAAAACGTCGCGTAAAAGATTCCCCTAAGTCACCACTTTTGGGTCTCATTAGCACAAAATAGCCCCTGTGCCTGCGTAAACTTTCCCATCCTTTGTGTGGAATCGCAGGTCAGGGGCTTAACTTTGGGCGCAGTATATTGCACTTTTTGCGGGTATCGTCTAACCTATGGAGCCGCGATTGGGCATTTTGTACGTTCTACGTGCTAAAATGCTAATTATTGAATCAGATATAACCCAACTATTTGGAGGTACGAATGGCACTCCCTCAGCTTACCGACGAGCAGCGCAAGCAGGCTCTTGAGAAGGCTGCTGCCGCACGTCACGCCCGCGCTGAGCTTCGCGAGCAGATCAAGAAGGGCGAGAAGTCCCTCGAGTCCGTGCTCAACTCCGATGACCCCATCGCTTCCCGCATGAAGGTTTCCACCCTCATCGAGTCTCTCCCTGGTTATGGCAAGGCCAAGGCCGCCAAGATCATGGAGGAGCTCGGTATCTCCGCTACCCGTCGCGTCCAGGGCCTCGGCGTCCGTCAGCGCGAGCAGCTCCTCGAGCAGCTGACCAAATAAGTGAGCGCTCAGGATTCCAAGCTCTTTGTGATTTCTGGACCGTCAGGCGCAGGCAAGGGTACGCTCGTCACTCGTGTGCGCGAGCGCCGCTCGAACCTGGGCCTGACGGTTTCGGCTACCACGCGAGCACCACGCAAAGGTGAGGTCGACGGCGTCAACTACTTTTTTCTGACGCGCGAGGAGTTCGACCGCCGCGTGGCAAACGGTGAGTTTGTTGAGTGGGCCGAGGTCCACGGTAACTGCTACGGCACGTTGGTGAGCGAGGTCACATCCAAGCTCGCCTCGGGCTCGTCTCTGATTTTGGAGATCGATGTCCAGGGCGCCCTGCAGGTGAAGGAGCGTTTCCCCGAGGCCGTGCTGATCTTTATCAAGCCGCCTTCGCTTGAGGTGCTCCGCGAGCGTCTAGTCGGTCGCGGTACCGAGACGCCCGAGACGATTGAGCTGCGTATGGCAAACGCCGCCGATGAGCTTGCCCTTGCCGACCGCTACGACGACGTCGTGGTGAATGACGATCTCGACCGCGCGACCGATGAGCTCGTTCGCGTTCTCGATATGCATGAAAGGATCTGAGGTCCGTGTCCGTTGTAAAGCCTTGCATTGACGATCTTCTGGAGAAGACCGATCACAACCGCTTCCTGCTCGCTTCGCTTGCCTCCAAGCGCGCCTGCGACATCAATAGCATGCTGCGTGGCCAGCACAACCGCGTGCTTGCCGTCCAGGATGTCGATGACATCACCATCGGGCTTTCCGGTGCCGATACCATCTCGATGGCTATGGACGAGATTGTCGACGGCGACATCTCTTACGACGAGGCCCGTTACGAGAAGGCGCTCGGCCACAAGGTTGCTGAAGCCTAAATGGCAGCTCGCGTCTGCCTGGTCCACTATCACGAGGTTGGACTGAAGGGCAAGAACCGCGCACATTTTGAGCATATCCTCATGGATAACATCAAGGCGGCCTTGGCCGCCTTTTCCGTGAACGCCGTGTCTCGAATTTCCGGTTATATCCTCGTGACCTTTAACGAGCATCAGGCCGACGAGGCGGCGCGTGTCATTCGCACCGTCCCCGGCGTTGCCCGTGTGTCCCTGGCGTATCACACCAACCGCGACCCGCAGGAGTACTGCGCCGCCGCTGTGAAGGCGCTGCGCGAGTTTGGTTCCTTCGATTCGTTTAAGGTGCACGCCAAGCGCTCCAATACTGACTATGAGCTCACCTCGATCGATATCAATCGACAGGTTGGCGAGGTGCTGTGTGAGGCCTTCCCCGATAAAAAGGTTCAAATGCACGACCCCGATGTGATGGTGCACGTACTGGTGGTCCAGGGTAGCGTTTATGTGTACGCGCGCTCCGAGCGCGGCGTGGGCGGTCTGCCGGTGGGTTCTGCCGGCAAGGTCGTGACGCTGCTGTCGTCGGGTATCGATTCTCCGGTGGCGACCTGGATGCTCGCGCGTCGCGGCGCGGTGTGCGTGCCGGTGCATTTCTCCGGTCGTCCGCAGACGCCTGATACGAGCGAGTATTTGGTGCAGGACATCATCCGTGCGCTTGAGCCGGGTGTCCAGATCGGCCGCCTGTACGTGGTGCCGTTTGGCGACTGCCAGCGTGAGATTTCGGTCACCTGCCCCAGCAACCTGCGTGTGATCATGTATCGTCGCATTATGTATTCGGTTGCCGAGCGCATTGCGCGCATCGAGGGCGCCAAGGCCATCGTTACGGGCGAATCGCTTGGGCAGGTTGCCTCCCAAACGCTTGAGAACATCATGGCCGTCAACGAGGCCGTGAAGATCCCCGTGTTCCGTCCTCTCATCGGTTCGGACAAGCAGGAGATCATCGCGCGTGCTGAGGAGATCGGTACGTTCGATATCTCGACTGAGGCCGCTCCCGACTGCTGCACGCTGTTTATGCCGCGCCGACCCGAGACGCACGCTAAACTCGATGCCGTGCATGAGGCCTGGGAGTTGTTCGATCATGAGGAGATGATCGAGCGCCTGCTCAAGCAGACCGAGTACATCGACTTCGAGAGCAACACGTATAAGGCCCCTAAGACCTTAAAACGCAAACATTCGGAGCTTGCTCCGCGTGAGATTTACCAAGATTACGAGTAAATTTGTGCATAGACCGACGATGCGCCTGCATCGTCGGTCTTTTGCTATCTGGGCATTTTGCGGCTAAGCGTTCATTTGCTGACGTGTGCCTGAATAAATGGACAGATTTGTGCAAGGTTTTGGTCGGTTTTTGGTTTGACCGCAAAAACCGGTTTTGGGGCGTGGCTGTTGTGGAGCTCCTTTCCTGACACGATGGTGTTGGGAGGTTTTGCTATGGCGCAGCGCGAACAACACGAACGAGTCAAAAAGATGGACCGCTGGGCGGGCAAACTGCTCGGTCATAAGGCAGTGGTGATGGCGATACTGGTCGTCATTGCGATGGCGAGTGGGCTGGCGATGGCGAACCTTGGCGGCGGTGCCGGCGGTGTGTCGTTTGAGCGCACTGATGGTTCGGGCACGTTAGTGGAGCCGGGATCCGGCGATGCTTCGAGCGGAAAGACATCCGAAGGCTCTTCGCCTAAGGCGTCTGCCGCGGCAGAGGTCTATGTCGATGTTGATGGCGCCGTGGTGTCACCCGGTGTATATCGCCTCAAAGACGGGGCGCGGGTGGCTCAGGCGATTGATGCCGCCGGCGGGCTGGCGCCCGAAGCAGACGTTACGGGGCTTAATCGTGCATCCAAGGTCACTGATGGACAAAAAATTCACGTTCCAACGGTAGGGGAGCAGCAGGCGTCCATTGCGGAAGCCGGTGTTGATGGTGGGACTTCCGCATCGTCGGGCGTTAGTGGCGCAACAGGCCTAGTAAACATCAATACGGCAAGCGCAGAAGAGCTGCAGACGCTTTCGGGCATCGGCCCCTCCATGGCCCAGTCGATTATCGATGAGCGGACAAAGAACGGTGCTTTCGCCTCGGTTGACGATCTGATGCGTGTGTCGGGAATCGGCGAGAAGAAGCTTGCCAAAATCAAAGATTGCATCTGCGTATGAGCGCGACCGAGCGCGAGCACGTGATGCCTCCGCGACCCCTGATTCCGTGGACGATGGCCCTGTGTGCCGGCATGTGCGTGAGCTGCGCCTTGGTGCTCAGCATGGCCGCTGATGCGCTGCTGAGGGAGCGGGCGACGGCGGTCGGGCCGCTATGGGCCATTCCCGTTGCGGCAGCGGTTTTCGTTGTGCTGGCTCACTCTTGTGCGCGGCTTGCCCCTTTGAAGCGGTGGCTGTATGCCGCGTCCGCCGGTCTCGTGGCGGGAGCGGTCGTCTCGGCGTGGTGGGCTGTGGGTGTGCTCAGCGCCTCGAAGGCGCTCGACGGTCGAGCGGCAAGCGGCCTCGAGTTTGTCGTGCAGGGTGATCCATCCATAAACGACGACGTGTATTCCTATACCTGCGAGGCACGCGCGGACGGTAAGAACTTGGCAACGGTTCGCCTATCGTGTGATCGTGAGCTCAAGGTCGGGGCGCACGTGCGTGTTATCGGTCGCGTTTCACGTTTTGAGAACGATGCGTATGGACGATCGCGCGCGCTCCGAGGCGAGGTGCGCAAGGTTAAAGCCGTTCGGATTTTGTCCGTCGATGAGGGCTCTCCGGGGCCGCTGCTTCGGCTGCGAAATGGGCTGCTTGTGTCCATTGCGCCTGCGACCGAACCGGCGCGTGCGCTCATAGCCGGTGTCGTCTGCGGTCGTTCGGCCGAGCTGCGCGCCCAGCCGGCGGGCGACTGGTTTTCGGTGACGGGAACGGCGCATCTTATCGCCGTCTCGGGCAGCCATTTGGCTATCGTGGGGTTTTTAATCGAGGGTTTATTGCAAAAGACTCGGTGCTCACGTGGTCTTCAGCGGGCGATACTGGCGATAACGCTTGTGGGCTACGCTACCTTTACGGGCGCGTCTCCCTCGGCCGTGCGCGCGTGCTGCATGGTGTTCGCGACGCTTGTCGTAAACGGCGCGGGGCGTCGCCGGCACGGTGCATCGGCACTCTTCGTAACCATGTCCATCTTTGTTCTACTGCGGCCGACGGTGCTGTTCGAGATGGGCTTTCAGCTTTCATGTGCCAGCGTCTTTGCCATCCTTTGCTTTTGCCCCTATGCGACCTACGCTTTGGGTGAGCTGGGTGTGCCATCGGGCATTGCCAGCATGCTTTCCGTCACGCTGTGCTCGCAGTTGGCGACGCTCCCCATTACCATTCCTGCCTTCGGTACGTTCTCGCTCATTGCTCCGCTGGCAAATGCGGTCATCGGTCCGGTGGTGAGCGTACTGCTTGCTGTGTCGATCGTGCTGGTTCCCTTTTCGCTCGTGGCACCGTTGCGGACTTGGGTGCTCGCTGTGCCCATGATTGCCGCCCGTTGCGCGCTATTCTTCGAGCAGCTGTTTGCCGCCGTGCCGGGTGCATCCGTGAGTGTGCCGCCCGATAGCATGTGGATTTACCTAGCGCCGTGTTTGCTGGCGGCTCTGCTGGTCAGGTGGCCGCGTCCCCGTGCACGTCCTATGGCGGTGGGGCTTGCATGTCTGGTGCTCTTGGCTGCGATTCCGTACGTCTACTGGGATCGATTCGCTCCGCCTTCGGTGACGGTGCTCGATGTGGGCCAGGCCGATGCGATTCTTATCCGCCAGGGCGGCGCAGTAGCGCTCGTCGACTGCGGGCTCGACGAGCGCGTGGTGGCGGCTTTGGTTCGCAATAACGTGCACCATATCGATGCCGTCTTTGTGACGCATTGGGATGAGGATCACTGGGGTGGTCTTCCCGATGTGCTCGAACAGTTTTCGGTTGGAACGATTGCCGTTGCGGCGGATGCGCTGGAGGATGCTCCTGCCGAGGTATTGAACCGACCTGGCGTGGAGTATCGGCAGGTGCGCCGTGGGGATACGGTCGATATCGGCTCATTTTGCGCCCGCGTGATGTGGCCATTCGAGTCCGTGGATGGCGAGGGAAATGAGGATTCGCTTGTCCTGCTGCTCTCTTATGTTCAGAAAGGCAAGGGCCTGCGTCTGCTCCTCACCGGTGATGCCGAGCTCGACCAAGAACGGGAATTCGTGCAGGAGGTGGGGGATATCGATGTCCTTAAACTTGGGCATCACGGCTCTAAGGTTTCAGTCGACGGTGAGTTACTGGACGTCCTGAAGCCCGAGCTTTCCCTCGCGAGCGCGGGCGAGGGGAATCGATACGGCCATCCGTCCGATGCCTGCATCGATGCCGTTAAGGAAGCGGGCGGCGTGTTCGCGTGCACTATCGAACACGGCGACATTACCGTCACGCCGACTGCGAATGGCTTTGCGATGCGATGCCAGCGATCGTGACGACCGTCGTTGGCGTGTGGTGGGCCCCTGGGCTAGAATGGCACGGAGCGAATACGAAGGCCTGCGGGAGGGGAGCGCAATGTCCGAAACCGGTCTGCTGCCGGCATATCTGATCGTCGGTACCGACGGCGTCAAGCGCGATCACGCCGTCTCGCGTATGAAAGCGCGTCTGGAAAAGTCGGGTATGGTCGAGTTCAACCTCGACGAGCGCGACATGACCAAGGACCCCGATATCGAGTCCATTATCGGATCGCTTAACACCTTTCCGATGGGCAGCGAGTTTCGCCTGGTAATCCTTGACGGCTGTTCAAAGCTCGCCAAGGCGGTCTCGGAGCCGCTCGTTGAGTATCTGGCAAGTCCCAGCCCCACAACGGTCTGTCTCATCATCGCCGACTCGCTTGCCAAGAACACGCGCCTGTATAAAGCGATCGCCAAGATCGACAAGAAGGCGGTGATCGATTGCTCCGGCACCAAGCGCTGGGAGCTACCGCGCCGTGTGCAGCAGATGGCGACGCAGCACGGCAAGTCGATCTCGACGGCGGCCGCCGAGGAACTCGTCTCGCGTTCGGGTGAAAACACTCGCATGCTCGATAACGACTTGGCTAAGCTTGCCCAGATGGTCGAGGCGCCCCAGATTGAGCTTGCCGACGTTGAGCGCTGGATTGTACGTACGGCCGAGGTTCAACCCTGGGACTTTCTCAATGCGGTCTCGGCCCGTGACATGCGACGCTCGCTCGAGCTCTTCAATCTACTGCCCGCCAAGAGCTACGTGTGGACTTACACATTGCTGTGCGGCCGCATCCGCGAGCTTATCGTTGCCAAGGCGCTCGATGCGCGCGGACAGGGTCGTGAGCTGGCCGCAACACTTAAGCTCCAGTCCTGGCAGGTCAAGAATCACCTGACCTGGGCACGTCGCTTTTCGATGGCAGAGCTCGTTGCCGCGCTCGAGAGCGCGGTCGATGTGGAGCTCGCGCTGAAGGGTTCGGCCGATTCTCAGACCGCGCTTTTGCTCTGGATTACGAACATCTTGAGAAAATCGTGATGATACCTGCCTATTTGACAAATTCGTTCTATCCCTTTGAGGGGGAGCGTGCTATAGTAGGCGCTTGCATGACCTCACCGTGTCTCAGAGGTGTCATACATTTTTTGCAAGGAACTCGAAAGGAACTCCAGAAGTGGCAAACATCAAGTCTCAGAAGAAGCGTATCCGCACCAATGAGGCAGCTCGCATGCGTAACAAGGCTGTCAAGTCCGAGCTCAAGACGCTGACCAAGCACGTCCAGTCCGCCGTCGCCGAGGGCGACGTCGAGAAGGCCCAGGCTGCCCTCAAGACCGTCACCAAACGTCTCGACATGGCTGCCGCCAAGCATGTTATCCACAAGAACCAGGCTTCCAACCGCAAGTCCGGTCTTGCCAAGCTCGTGAACAGCATCAACGCCTAAGTTGTAAATTTCACACCACACAGATTACGCGCATAAATGGAGCCTGTTTTATGGAACAGGCTCCATTTTTTGTACCGCTCGGGTAAGATAGTCCGCATGAATACTTCAATTGACATTTCCCACATCCGCAACTTCTCAATCGTTGCGCACATCGACCATGGCAAGTCCACGATCAGCGATCGCATCCTCGAGCTCACCCATACCGTCGACGAACGCGACATGGAGTCGCAGCTGCTCGACACCATGGATATCGAGCGCGAGCGCGGCATCACGATCAAGTCCAATGCCGTTCGCGTGTCCTATGACGCCGACGATGGCGAGACGTATCAGTTCAATCTGATCGATACGCCGGGCCACGTTGACTTTACCTATGAGGTCTCGCGCTCGCTGGCAGCCTGTGAGGGCGCGGTGCTCGTTGTCGACGCCACGCAGGGCGTCGAGGCGCAGACTGTCTCCAACGCGACGCTCGCCATGAACGCCAATCTGGACATTGTGCCGGCCATCAACAAGATCGACCTGCCCTCTGCCCATCCCGATGAGGTTAAGACCGAGATCGAGGATGACCTGGCGATTCCCGCCGATGATGCCGTGTGTGTCTCGGGCAAGACCGGCGAGGGCATCCATGATCTGCTGGAGTCCATTGTCTTTTTGATCTCTCCGCCCAAGGGCGATGCGAACGCGCCGCTCAAGGCACTCATTCTGGATTCGTACTTCGACGAGTATCGTGGCGTCGTCGCCACGGTGCGCGTCTTTGACGGCTCCATCAAAAAGGGCGATACCCTGCGCATGATGCAGGCAGAGGGCGACTTTTTGGTCGACGGCGTGGGTGTCAAGCGTCCTGCCGAGACCCCGGTTGACGCGCTGACGGTTGGCGAGGTCGGCTATGTGGTCACGGGCCTGAAGGACCCCGAGGCCGTTCGCGTGGGCGACACCCTTACCTGGGCGTCGAACCCCTGCCCCGAGCCGCTTCCGGGTTACCGCGAGGCCAAGCCCATGGTCTATACGGGCCTGTTCCCAATCGATAACAAGGACTACGAGAACCTGCGTGACGCGCTCGATAAGCTGCACGTTAACGACCCATCGTTGGTGTGGGAGCCCGAGACCTCGGTGGCGCTCGGCTTTGGCTTCCGCGTGGGCTTCTTGGGCCTGCTACACATGGAAGTCGTCAAGGAACGCCTGGAGCGCGAATTCAACCTGGACCTCATTGCCACGAGTCCCTCAGTTGACTATCACGTCTACAAGACCGACGGCGAGATGATCGATGTCCGCAGTCCGCAGGACCTTCCCGAGGCCACCCGCATCGATCGTATTGAGGAACCCTACCTCAAGGCAAAGATCATCTGCCCGCCTGAGTACACGGGTGCCGTCATGCAGCTCGCCATCGAGCACCGCGGCGTCACGACCGACATGATCCACCTGACGAGCAAATCGGTCGAGATGCGCTTTGATATGCCGCTCGCCGAGCTCATCTTGGACTTCTTCGATCAGCTCAAGAGCCGCACCAAGGGTTACGCCTCGCTCGACTATGAGTTCAACGAATATCGCCCCTCTGAGCTCGTCAAGCTCGACATCCTGCTTTCGGGCGACGAGGTGGACGCGCTTTCGTTTATCGTCCATAAGGACAAGGCATATGGCCTGGCCCGTGGCCTGTGCGACAAGCTCAAGGAGATCATCCCGCGTCAGCTGTTCGAGGTGCCCATCCAGGGTGCTATCGGCAACAAGATCATCGCCCGTTCCACCGTCAAGGCCCGTCGCAAGGACGTTCTTGCTAAGTGCTACGGCGGCGATATCTCGCGTAAGCGCAAGCTGCTCGAGAAGCAGAAAGAGGGCAAGAAGCGTATGAAGGCCATCGGATCGGTCGAGGTCCCGCAGGAGGCCTTTATGGCGATCCTCAAGGTGGACGAGTAGGTCTATGGCTCTTTCCGAATATAGTCTGCGGCTGCTGGGCGCCTATGCCGAGCAGCCGTTCCTTATGGCTCCCATGGCGGGCGTGACCGACCCTGCCTATCGCATCATGTGTCGCCGCCGCGGTGCCAACCTTGCCTACAGCGAGATGGTGAGCGTGGCAGGCCTTGCCTATGCCAGTAATAAGACGTGGCGCCTGGTGCTACCGGCCGACGAGGAGCAGCAGATTTGCGTGCAGCTCTTTGGCTCCAAGCCCGATCAGTTTGCGAGCGCCGTCGCCGCCGTCGAGGAGCGCGTTGGCGATCGCCTGTCGCTCATCGATATCAATATGGCATGTCCCGCCCGCAAGGTCGTTACCAAGGGCGAGGGCTCGGCGCTCATGCGCACGCCCGACCTGGCCGAGAAGATCGTCGAGGCCACGGTGGGCGCGGCGCACGTGCCCGTGACCGTCAAGATTCGTAAGGGCTTTTATGCCGAGGACCGCAATGCCGCGACATTTGCCCAGATGCTTGAGGGCGCAGGGGCTGCCGCAGTCGCCGTGCATGGTCGTTGCGCCACGCAGCTCTACACGGGCCAGGCCGATTGGTCGGTCGTCGATGAGGTTGCCGACGCTGTCGAGATTCCCGTGATTGGTTCGGGCGATGTGTTCTCGGCCGAGGACGCTGCTGAGCATCTGCACGGTTCGGGTGCCAGCGCGGTGTTTATCGCGCGCGGCATCTACGGCAATCCGTGGGTGTTCGGCGATGCCCGAGCCCTTGCACTCGATGGCACGCCGGTTCCTTCTCGCTCCTCGGTCGAGCGCCTAGAGGCTCTGCGCGAGCACCTGACGTTGACGCACGAGCTTCTGCCGCTCATGTCGCGTGCTCGCACGTACGCAAGCTGGTACTTAAAGGGCATGCCCCACGCCGCCGCCTGGCGCGCTCAGGTGGTGCGTTGCTCTACGTACGAGGAGTTCATGTCGCTGGTCGATGATATCGAGCGCGATGTGGTGGCCTGCGAGGCCGCGCTTGCCGCCGGTGAGTCGGTGCCTGCTCATCCGCTGGAGGCCTAACGGTGGCCGTTACCGCGCTGTACGTGCACGTGCCGTTTTGCGCTCAAAAGTGCCGGTACTGCGACTTTGACTCGCGCAGCTTTGCTGCGTGTGATTTGGATGCCGCGCTCGATTCCTATTTTGAGCAGCTGTATGCGCGCCTCGATTCCTTTGGCGACGCCGGGGCGCTTGCGCAGGTCCGCACGGTCTATATTGGCGGCGGCACGCCGTCACTTGCTGGGGAGCGCCTGGTGAAACTTGCCCGTCGTATCTCCATGTGGTGCAAGCCCGTTGAATTTACTTGCGAAGCCAATCCTGAGTCGCTGACCGCTGAGCTCGCCACCGCGCTTGCCGAGGCGGGTGTCACGCGCATCTCTCTGGGCGTGCAAACCCTCGACAATACCGAGCTGGCTGCTATTGGCCGCATTCACGATGCTAATCGGGCACTTGCGGCTATCGCGACGGTGAAGGACGCTGGCCTCGATGTGTCGTGCGACCTGATGTGCGGTCTTCCCGGACAGACGGCTGCGAGCTGGGAGCGCACGCTCGATGGCGTACTGACGGCGGCGCCGCATCATGTTTCGGTGTATCCACTCACGCTCGAGGAGGGCACACCGCTCTATCGCATGGCGTGCCGTGACGAGTCGCTCGAGCCTGATGAGGATTTTCAGGCCGCCTGCATGGATGTGGCACGCGAGCTCATGGGTGCCGCCGGCTATCACCCGTATGAGGTGGCGAGCTACGCGCTCGACGGCCATGAGTGCGCCCATAACATTGCCTACTGGACCGGACGGGGCTACCTGGGCCTGGGTCGTTCTGCCGCGGGCATGCTCGACGACGAGGATTTCGACCGTCTTGCAGGTTTGTTCCCCGGCGTGTCTTCTCGAGGCGATGCGTACCGCGTGCGTCTGGTGCAACGTGACGATGACGCGACGGCGTTCGAGGCCGAATATCTGTCGCAGCGCGAGGCTGTCGCCGAAGACTTGATGCTCGCTTGTCGCATGACGCGCGGTGTTGCGTCCGACCTGTTGGCTCGTGCAGCTTGCGTCATCCCAACGGGCGAGCTGGCAGCTGCCTGCGATCGCGCGCTCGAATTGGATCTTGCCACTTGGGTGCCCGAGACGCTCTGGGGTCATGAGGGACCCTTCACTTCGGCAGATGTCGTCGCGGGCCATGTTCGAGCTCGTCTGGCGCCGACCCATCTGGGCTGGCTCGATGGAAATGTTCTGTTCGAGCTGTTTTGGGATCTAGCTTAGGCCGCTCGGGTAGAATTACCGGAATATATACGCTGCTGTGAGCAGGAGGTTGCCGCGCATGGCGACGATGAACGAAAAAGATTACTACGAGATTCTGGGTGTCTCCAAGGACGCCACCTCGCGTGATATTCAAAAGGCCTTTCAGCAAAAGGCCCGTAAGCTCCATCCGGACGTCAATAAAGAGCCGGATGCCGAGGAAAAGTTTAAAGAGGTTTCCGAGGCCTACGCCGTGCTTTCGGATGAGCAAAAACGTGCGCGCTACGACGCCATGCGTTCTGGCAATCCCTTTGCCGGTGCTCCTACGGCTTCGCCCTATGGTGGCGGCTATGCCGGCAGCACGGGCTATGGCAATCCCTTTGAGGGCGGCTTTCCCTTTGGTGGCGCCTGGGGCCAGCAGCGTCGCGGCCAGGCTGCATACAATCCCGAGAACGGCGCCAACGTGGTCGTCGATATCAAACTCGACGCCAAGGAGGCCAAGGGCGGTGCCCGCAAGACCGTCCGCTACACGCGCTTCGATACCTGTAGCAACTGCGGCGGCTCGGGATCTGTCTCGTCCGAGCATGCCCATACCTGCCCGAGCTGCGGTGGTCGCGGCCACATCGACGTCGACCTGTCCTTCCTGTTCGGTGCGGGCACGTTCCAGTCGGTCTGTCCCGAGTGCGGCGGTTCCGGTAAGGTCGTGGCCGACCCCTGCCCCGATTGCGGTGGCAGCGGGCGAACCCGTGTGACCTCCGAGCAGACGATTGAGTTTCCTGCCGGCACGCACGATGGCGACGAGGTCCGCATTAGCGGCATGGGCCATGCTGGCACTAACGGTGCCGCGGGCGGCGACCTGGTCGGCCGCGCCCATGTTGAGGCCGAGCGCTTGGAAGGCAAAGCTCGTACTGGCTTTTACTTGATGGGCATTGTGGCGCCGTTTTTGGTGCTGTCGGCCATCTCGGGCGTGTTCTCGGCCTTTGCCGTGATGTGCTTTATTCCGTTTACCATGGGCCTGTTCATGGTGCTTTCGGACGGTGTGCTTCATCGCAGCCTGCTGTGGTGGAAGCGCGGTGCGATGCAGTTTGCCAACGGTTTTGCCAACGGCTTCATGTTCGCGCTCGTGTCGGTTTGGTTCGCGAGCTGCTCGCAACGGGCCATGCTTTCGCCGTATCAAATGCAATAACATCAAACCCTTTGTTTGCGGTCGGCCCAGCTTGGGTATAGGACGCACTGTGACAATAATGAAAGTCGGAAGGATTCGGTCGTGTCGGAAAATAGGGATTACTACGAGGTGCTTGGCGTCGACAGGGATGCCGACGCGCGGACGATTAAGCGTGCGTTTTTAAAGAAGGCCCGTACCGTACATCCGGATGTTTCGGACGATCCCGAGGCCGAGGCCAAGTTCAAGGAGCTCAACGAGGCCTATTCCGTTCTTTCCGATGAGCAGAAGCGTGCTAACTACGACCGTTACGGCACCGCGGACGGCCCCGGTGGCTCTGGTTATGTCGACATCAACGATATCTTTGGTGGCATGGGCATGGACGACCTGTTCTCGTCGTTTTTTGGCGGCGGTGCCGGCGGTGGCGCCCGCAGCCGTCGTGAGCGTCGTCGCGGACGTGACATGGCCATCTCGCTTTCGGTGACGCTCGAGGAGGCGGCACTCGGCTGCAAAAAGACGATCAGCTATGATCGCCTTGCTCCTTGCGAGGACTGCAACGGTACCGGTAGGGCAGAGGGCGCACAGGAAAAGCAGTGCAGTCGCTGCCACGGTACGGGCTACGTCACGACGGTTCAGCGATCGTTTTTGGGCCAGGTTCAGTCTTCCTCGCCTTGCCCCGACTGCCATGGCGAGGGCACGGTTATCGACCATCCCTGCGAGACCTGCGACGGTCAGGGCCGCACGCCTTCGCACGAAAAGATCGACATCGATATTCCCGCCGGCGTTTCGACCGGTCGCCAGCTGCGTGTGAGCGGCTTTGGCGAGGCCGGCCTTCGCGGCGAGCCTTCGGGCGACCTGATTGTCAACGTGCGCGTTGCCGACCATGAGCGCTTTAAGCGCAACGGTGACGACCTGTACCTGGTGAGCGATATCTCGATTGCGCAGGCTGCGCTCGGCTGCGAGATCGAGGTCGAGGGCATTATGCCCGACGAGGTCGTTAAGGTGACGGTTCCCGCCGGCGCCCAGTACGGCGACACCGTGAGCGTCAATAATTACGGCATGCCGCGCATTGGCGGTGGCGGTTCGCGTGGCCGCCTGATCGTGCAACTGCGCGTGGTCGTTCCCACCAATCTTTCCAATAAGCAACGCGAGCTGCTCCGTGCTTTTGCCGACGAGATGGGCGATGACGTCGCTTCCGGTAAGAAGTCGGTGACCGACCGTATCAAGAGTGCCCTCGACGATATCCTCGATTAAGGAGCCCGCGTGCTCGCACCCCATATTTCCGTCGTCAACCTCGGCTGCCGTGTCAACCGGGTTGAGTCTGACCGTATCACTGCCGATCTTATGCGCCTGGGCTTTGCTATGGTGGAGCCCCACGATGCCGATTTGATCGTCATTAACACCTGTGCCGTTACGGGCGAGGCCGAGGCCAAGACCCGTAAGGCCGTCCGTCATGCGCTGGCCCATCCAAATGAGCCCTATGTGCTCGTGACCGGTTGCGTGGTCAATTTGCATCCCGAGGAGCTGTTGGAGCTTTCGGATCGCGTGATTGCCGAGCCGTCTAAGATCGATGTCGCCGAACGTGTCTGCGATGTGCTGGGCGTTGAGTCCGATAGCGTTCCCGCCTGCAGCGATGGTGACGTGGTCGATGCGCTCGGTCGTTCGCGGCTGGGCGTGAAGATCCAGGATGGCTGCAACCACCGTTGCACCTATTGCATCGTGTGGAAGGCCCGCGGTCCCGAGCGTTCCGTGCCCGTCGAGTCCGTGCTTGAGCAAGTTCGCGAGGCCCAGGAGGCCGGCGTGCCCGAGGTGGTGCTGACCGGTGTGAACCTGGGTGCCTACGATGGCAAGAGCGCGACCGACGAGCATGTCGAAATCGATGAGCTGCTCGAGGCCATCATGGAGCGCACGACTATTGCGCATGTGCGCATTTCCTCGGTCGAACCCATGGATATCTCTGAGCGCCTGCTTAAGGTTATGGCGCGCTATCCGCAGCGTATTGCCCCGTTTTTGCACCTTCCCGTGCAGTCCGGCTGCACAAAGACACTGCGTCGCATGGGCCGTCCCTATAGCGCCGAGGCCTTCGAGGAGACGGTGCGCATGATTCGCGCCATCCTGCCGCAGGCGTCTCTTTCGTGCGACATCATCGTCGGTTTTCCTGGTGAGACGGACGAGGAGTTCGAGGAGTCGCTGGCGCTGTGCCGCCGCGTGGGGTTCTCGCGTATGCACGTGTTCCGCTACAGCAAGCGTCCCGGTACCCTTGCTGCCGACATGCCCGACCAGGTGCCGCCCGAGGTTATGGCCGAGCGCAGCCGTCGTATGCGAGACACGGCGCAGGAGCTCGCTATTGCCGATGCTCGTCGTCGCGTGGGCACTGTCGAGCGTGCCGTGCTCGAGTATGGTGACAACCTGACGCTCGGTTCGTTCCATCATGCCCGTCTTGACGATACCTGTGGACTTACAGCCCCGTGCCTGCTCGATGTTGCTATCATCGGAGTCGATGATTCCGGCTTGGTCCATGCGCGCAGGGAGGTCCATGGAAGCCTCGAAGATTAGACTTACCGTTCCCGAGGGGATTGACCCCTCGCGCGTCTTGGGCGCCGGCGACGCTGTCCTTCGCGCGGTCGAAGACTTGGTTCGCGCCCATGTGGTCGCCCGTGGCGATAGCATCGCCGTGAGAGGTGATCCGGAAGAGGTCGAACTCGTGGCGCGTTTTTTCGAACACGCTTTTCGCGAGGCGGCCGTCGGGCGCACGCTGTCTGCCGACGATGTCTCTCGCTGCCTGGCCGTCTTGCGCGACGGTGAGCACGAGGCTACGTCGCTTCGCGATGACGTGCTGCTTTCGTATCGCGGCCGTGCCATTCGCCCCAAGACGCTCGGCCAAAAGCGCTATGTGGATGCCATCCGCACGCATACCATCACGTTTGGCCTGGGTCCTGCCGGCACCGGTAAGACCTATCTGGCCATGGCGCTCGCCGTTGCCGCGCTCAAGCGTCACGAGGTGGGCCGTCTGATCTTGACGCGTCCGGTTGTCGAGGCGGGGGAGAATCTGGGCTTTTTGCCTGGTACCCTTGAGGAAAAGATCGATCCCTACATGCGTCCGCTCTACGACGCCCTTTTTGACATGATGGATCGCGAGCGCACCGATGAGCTTATGGAGCGCGGCGTGATCGAGATCGCCCCGCTTGCCTATATGCGCGGCCGCACGCTGAGCGATGCCTTCGTGGTGCTCGACGAGGCGCAAAATACCACGCCCGAGCAGATGAAGATGTTCCTGACGCGCCTGGGCTTTAACTCCAAGTTTGTGATTACCGGCGACCTGAGTCAGCGCGACCTGGTGGGTCGTCGTGGCGGTCTTGCCGACGTTGAGCAGATTTTGGGCCGTGTCGACGATGTCGCATTTTCGCACCTCGAGCGCGCCGACGTGGTGCGCCATGCCTTGGTGGGACGTATCGTCGAGGCATACGATGCTTATGATGATGTGCGCGAGAGGCGCGTGCACGATCGAAAGGAGTCCCGTTGAGTGTATTGATCAGCAACGATGCCGAGCTCGATACGCTGCTCGATGCCCAGGAGGTGGAGCACATCTGCGAGGTTGTGCTTGCCGCCGAGGGCGTTGAACGTGAAGTCGAGATTTCCCTTTCGTATGTCGACGAGGACGAGATGCACGAGCTCAACCACGAGTGGCGTGGCATCGACCGCACCACCGATGTGCTCTCGTTTGAATGCGACTCGGCCTTTGACGAGGATATTCCCGCCGACGAGACGCTCGAGCTCGGCGATATCATCTTGGCCCCGCGGGTCATTGCCCGTCAGGCCCCCGGCTTTGGCAATAGCCCTGCCGACGAGTGCCGCCTGATGCTCGTACACGGCATGCTGCACCTGCTGGGGTATGACCATATCGAGGACGACGAGGCCGAGGTCATGGAGGCCCGCGAGGACGCTATCCTGCGCGATCTGGCGCTCGAGCGCGGCGAGGACCCCAAACTCGTTCACGTCGGCCCCATCACCAATCATGCCCACGACTAGGAGCCGCTTATGATTCCCGGATCGAACAAGGACCATCCGTCCTTTTTAAAGTCGTTCTCCTACGCCATGGAGGGCTTCGTCACCGCCGTCAAGACCGAGCGCAACATTAAGGTTATGCTCGTAGCGGGCGTGTGCACCATCATTGCCGGCTGCATCGTGGGGCTCGACATTGCCGAGTGGGCCACGATTATCATCTGCTGCGGCCTGGTGATTCACGGCGAGCTGTGCAATACCGCCATGGAGGCCATTGTCGATCTGGCGACCCAGGAGCTCCATCCGCTGGCAAAACGCGCCAAGGACATCGCCGCCGCCTCGGTATACGTACTTTCAATCACCGCCGCGATTGTGGGCTTGCTGGTATTTGCCCACGCGCTCGGCTTTATTTAGAAAGGGATTCCCATGTCCGACAATATGCAGCCTATCGATGAAATTTTGGACGACGAGTCCCCGGATGCTAAGGCGACCGAGGCCTATGAGGAAGTCGAGGAGTTCGACCCGTTTGAGGGCATGAGCGACGAGGAACTCGACGCCCTGTGCGACGAGGACGACAGCCTCGCGGGCTTTGGCGACGTTGAGCCCGGTTTCCGCAGTGGCTTCGTGGCCTTGGTCGGCCGCCCCAACGCCGGTAAGTCAACGCTGCTCAACGCCTGCTATGGCAAAAAGGTCGCCATCACCTCGCCGGTGGCCCAGACGACCCGCCGCCGCATGCGCGCCGTCGTCAACCGCCCCGGCTACCAGCTGGTCTTTGTCGATACCCCGGGTATCCACAAGCCCAAGGACGGTCTAGGGTCCGAGCTCAATAAAAGTGCGCTGTTCGAGCTGAACGATGTCGATGTTGTCGCGTTTTTGATTGATGCCACCAAACCGATCGGCAGGGGAGACGCCTGGGTTGCCGAGCGCGTCAGATGCGCCCGTTGCAAGAAGGTCCTGGTGCTCACCAAGGCCGATGAAGCCGACCCCGCACAGGTCATGGAGCAGCTTAAGGCCGCCCACGAGCTTATGGAATATGACGACGAGATCGTGACGTCGTCGGTCAAGAACTTTAACGTCGATGCCTTCATCGAGACCGTTGCGCACTTTTTGCCCGAGGGTCCGCGTTGGTTCCCCGAGGACATGGGTACCGACGCTTCCGATGAGACGCTCGTTGCCGAGTTTGTGCGCGAGAAGGTCTTGCGCCGCACCCGTGATGAGATCCCGCACTCCGTGGGTGTGATTTGCGATGCGCTTGAGCAGACCAAGAAGGTGCTGCGCGTGCACGCCACCATTTACGTCGAGCGCGAGGGCCAAAAGGGCATCATCATCGGCAAGGGCGGCGAGATGATCAAACATATCGGCATCGACGCCCGTCGCGACCTTGAGCGCATCTTTGGCACCCAGGTCTTTTTGGAGCTGGACGTGAAGGTCAAGGCCGGCTGGCGTGACGACGAGGCCCAGATTCGCCGCTTTGGCTATAACGCCGAGGATTAGGGACACGCGGCGCGTATGGCAGGTTCTCGTACATATCGCACGAAAGTGCTCGTGCTCGATAAGACGAAGCTCAAAGAGACGGACCTGATCCTGACGATGCTTGACGAGCGGGGTCGGCAGGTTCGTGCCGTGGCAAAGGGCGCCCGCAAACCCGGCGGACGCCTGGCTGCGCGCTGCGAGATGTTCTGTACCGTTGATCTGCTGCTTGCGCATGGACGGTCGCTCGACGTGGTTTCCCAGGCCGAGCTTATGGAGGCGCCGCTCGGCGCCGCGCCCGATTACGAGATGACATGCTCCGCAAGCGCGATCGCCGAGGTCGCGCGCGTGTGCTCGTTCGAGGACGCCGAGGATCCGTTTACCTTTGCCATCACGCAGCGGGCGCTCACACTTGTCGGCAGCGGGCTCGACGCGGCACATATGGACCTGCTCGTGGCGGCCTTTGTCTTTAAATTGCTGTCGCACGTTGGCTACCGACCCGATTTTTCGGCATGCGTGCTGTGCGGAGACCCGATGCTGTCGTATTTTTCGCCCCAGGCGGGCGGCCTCATGTGCGGGTCGTGCGCGTCGAGCGTGCCCGGTGCCGAGCTGGTGTCGACCGGTGAGGTCGCATGGCTGCGCGCCCTCATGTCCATGACCTTCGATGCGCTTATGGCCGAGAGGATCGACACGCATACGGCGGCGTTCTTGCTCGGGCTTTCGCATGTGTGGGCTGCGACGCACACCGATCAGCGCCTCCGTGCGATGGAATTCATGTTGGGTCGGTGATGATGCGCAGGCACGGGCTGCTTGTGGTAACATACCGACCTGTTGGTACCTCGACCTTGGTTGCTCGCTCCACCGGCGGCTTCCCAGTCCGAGGCGAATCGAGTCGCCCGTGGGCGACGCAAAACGAAAGGTGAAACAATGACTGTTTCCAAAGAGCGCAAGGCGGAGCTGACTGCCCAGTTCGGTAACACCCCGGTCGATACCGGCAACCCCAAGGTTCAGGTCGCCATCCTGACCGAGCGCATCAAGGAGCTGACCGAGCACATGAAGTCCCACCAGAAGGACTTCCACACCCGTCGTGGCCTGCTCATGCTCGTCGGCCGTCGTCGTCGTCTTCTCTCCTACATCAAGAAGAACGACATCGTCGAGTACCGTGAGCTCATCAAGGCTCTGGGCATCCGCGACAACATCCAGTAGGATTTGTACATGCTAAGAGCGTCCTGCGCAGCGGGGCGCTCTTTTTGTGTAAGGGCGCGAACAATCACGCTCTGAAGCGTGGCGGGGGCAGGGGGCCCGCGTCACATGAGAAGCCTGCAGGCAAGGGGCCTGCGGGGTAAAGGAGAACAATGACACTCGTATCCAAGACCTTTGAGCTGTACGGCAAGACCTACACCTTTGAGTCGGGCGAGCTTGCCAAGCAGGCCACCGGCGCCTGCCTGGTCAAGCAGGGCGACACCACGATGCTCGACACCGTGGTCGTCTCCAAGGAGCGCAAGAACTACGACTTCTTCCCGCTGACCGTCGACTTCAACGAGAAGATGTACGCCGCCGGCCGCATCCCGGGTGGCTACCTCAAGCGTGAGGGCCGTCCCAGCGAGAAGGCCACGCTCACGGCCCGTATGATCGACCGCCCGATTCGTCCGAGCTTCCCGGACGGCTTCCGCAACGAGGTGCACATCGTC
The DNA here is from genome assembly GCA_900542325.1 of uncultured Collinsella sp. Classification (GTDB taxonomy): domain Bacteria; phylum Actinomycetota; class Coriobacteriia; order Coriobacteriales; family Coriobacteriaceae; genus Collinsella. The sequence goes on from UQMY01000031.1 coordinate 25,892, forward strand.
GCCACCTCGCTCGTCGCCGACCAGGTCAACCCCTTTGACGTCATCAACGTCATGGGTGCTTCCCTGGCAATGACGCTCGGCGGCGTGCCCTTCGAGGGCCCGCTTGCCTGCGTGCGCATCGGCCGTAACGTGGAGACCGGCGAGTTTATCGTTAACCCCACCTATGAGGAGCGCGAGAACTCCGATCTGGATCTGGAGCTGGGTGGCTCCGCCGACTTCATCTCGATGGTCGAGGCCGGCGCCGAGGAGATCTCCGAGGACGACATGCTCGCCGCCATGAAGTTTGGCCAGGAGGCCCTTGCTGCCTTCTGCCAGGCTCAGGACGAGTTTGTCGCCGAGTGGGAGCAGGTCAACGGCGCCATCGTCAAGAAGGAGTACCCGCTCGACCAGCCCGTCGAGGAGGTCCAGGAGCGCATCTTCGCCCACTACGACGAGATGGCAGCCGCCCTTCGCGACGCCGACAAGCTCTCCCGTATCGGCAAGGTCGAGGCTCTGAAGGAGTCCATCCGTGCCGAGTTCACCGAGGAGGAGCAGGCCGCTTGGGAGCGCGAGATTCCCGTGGCGCTCAAGAAGCTCGAGAAGAAGGCTATGCGTACCATGGTCGTCGAGACCGGCGAGCGCGTCGACGGCCGTGCCGCCGATGAGATTCGCCCCATCATGGTGAAGGATAACTACCTGCCGCTCGTTCACGGCTCCGGTCTGTTCCAGCGTGGCCAGACCCAGGTGCTTTCCGTCCTGTCGCTCGGTATGCTCAACGAGGGCCAGCGTCTGGATACCATCGAGCCCACCGAGGGCAAGCGCTACATGCACCACTACAACTTCCCGCCGTTCTGCACCGGCGAGACCGGCCGCATGGGCAGCCCCAAGCGCCGCGAGATCGGCCACGGCAACCTGGCCGAGCGCGCTTTGCTTCCGGTGCTCCCCGACGAGAACGAGTTCCCCTACGCCATCCGCGTCGTCTCCGAGGTCATGGAGTCCAACGGCTCCTCTTCGATGGCTTCGACCTGCGGCTCCACGCTCGCCCTTATGGACGGCGGCGTGCCCATTAAGCGCCCGGTCTCCGGTATCGCCATGGGCCTGATCCAGGAGGAGGGCAAGACCGTGGTCCTGTCCGACATCCAGGGTCTCGAGGACTTCCTGGGCGACATGGACTTTAAGGTCACCGGCACCACCGAGGGCATTACCGCCCTGCAGATGGACAACAAGGCCACCGGCCTCACCTTCGACATTCTGGCCCGCGCCCTGCAGCAGGCCAAGGAAGGTCGTGCGTACATCCTGCAGAAGATGCTCGATGTGATCCCCGAGCCGCGTCATACCACGCGCAGCACCGCCCCGCGCATCGTCTCCATCCAGGTTCCGACCGATAAGATCCGTGACGTCATCGGTTCCGGCGGCAAGGTCATCCGCGGCATCCAGGACGAGACCGGCGCTTCGGTCGACATCCAGGAGGACGGCACCGTCTTTGTCGGCGGCACCGGCGAGTCCGTCGATCAGGCTGTCGAGCGTATCAAGCTCATCATCAAGGTTCCCGAGCCGGGCGAGGAGTACACCGGTCGTGTGGTCTCCATCCAGCCCTTCGGCGCCTTCGTCAACCTGCTGCCTGGTAAGGACGGCCTGCTGCACATCTCCCGCGTCGCCAAGGGCCGCGTGGAGAAGGTCGAGGACGTCCTCAACGTGGGCGACGAGGTCAAGGTCGTCGTCATCGAGGTCGACGATCGTGGCAAGATCTCGCTCGATCGTCTTGACAAGCCCGAGGCCCCGGCTCGCGCCGAGGGTTCCTCCGAGGGCGACGGCGAGCACTTCCAGCGTCGTGAACGCCCGCGTCGTGAGCGCTCCGAGCGCAGCGACCGCCCGCGCCGTCCCGGCGACAACGGAGGCCGCAAGCCCCGCCGCCACCACGACGCCGAGTAACAGCAACACATAAGCAGCTCAATAAAGGGCGACTCCACCATGGAGTCGCCCTTTTGCTATTCCC
>UQMY01000032.1 GCA_900542325.1 uncultured Collinsella sp.
GTACCGCCTCGCGGTGACATCGTTTTTATGTCAACCTTGGTCTAACAGAGCCAAATCTTTAGCCTACGCACCGTTGAGGACACGCTGCGTATTCACAGCTATGTTCGAGAGCGGCGACCGAGCAGTGCCGTCGTGATCGGCGGCGGCTTCATTGGCGTCGAGACGGCGGAGAATCTGTGTGAGCTGGGGCTCCAGGTGACCCTTCTGCAGCGTCCCGTCCAGCTTATGAACAACCTGGATTACGACATGGCGACCCTTTTGCATACCGAGGTGCGTGAGCACGGTATCGATCTGCGCCTCAAGGCCGATGTGACAGGTTTTGAGGAAGTTGATGGCCGCGTTGTCACCCATGTTGCGGGCGATGACCCTATCGGAGCCGATATGGTGCTGCTTGCCATTGGCGTGGCACCTGAGAGCCATCTGGCGCAAGAGGCGGGGCTCGAACTGGGCATCAAGGGGGCTATTGTGGTCAACGACCGCATGGAGACCTCTGCTGCCGACGTGTATGCCGTGGGCGATGCCGTGCAGGTCACGCATCAGGTGACCGGCGAGGACGCGGTCATTTCGCTCGCCGGCCCCGCCAACAAGCAGGGGCGTGTCGTCGCCGATGTCATAGCTGGCATGGACAGCTGCTACCTCGGATCGTTGGGCTCATCGGTTATCAAGGTATTCGACTTGACGGCGGCAAGCACGGGACTATCCGAAAAGGCAGCACACGCGGCGGGAATTGACTGCGACAGCGTGGTCCTGTCGCCCGGTTCGCATGCGGGTTATTATCCGGGTGCAACGCCCATGACCATGAAGGTTGTCTTCGAGAAGCAGGGATTGCGCCTGCTGGGTGCGCAAATCGTGGGCATCGATGGTGTGGACAAGCGTATCGACGTCCTGGCGACTGCCATCCAGGCAGGCATGCGCGGCGATAGGCTTAAGGATTTGGACCTAGCATACGCGCCGCCGTATTCATCGGCGAAGGATCCCGTCAATATGGCGGGCTTTATGATCGAGAACCTCAATCGCGGCATACTGGCGCAGTGGCATTGGGAGGATGAGCCCAACTTGCCACGCGATGGCAGCGTGCAGCTGCTCGATGTTCGTACGGAAGGGGAGTATGAGCGCGGGCATATCGATGGTTTCGTAAACATTCCCGTCGATGATCTGCGCAATCGCCTGGGCGAGCTCGACCGGGCCAAGCCGGTTTACGTGATTTGCCAGAGCGGCATTCGCAGCTACATTGCTTGCCGCATTTTGGCGCAGCATGGCTTTGAGTGCTTTAACTTCTCGGGCGGCTATCGCTTCTTTGCAGCCGTGACTGAGGCTCGCCGCGGCAGCGCTAACGTTATGCCGTGCGGGCTCGAAAAGTAGCGCGCATTGGAATGTGACAAAGTGACAGCCTCTTTGTCGCATCGGGGATGTTATACGCGGGATGGTGCGCCATGCGGCGTGCTGTCCCGTTTTTTTTGTTCGCTACATTCCTTACTGGTACCGGCAGAAAAGCTGATAGAGTAGGTCAAACGTGTCGAACGCGAACGGCGGGGGAGAGGTTGCCGTCCATGCTGGATCTCAGAGATATTTGCAAAAGGTATGTTGCGCAGTCGTTTACGCAGGTGGCGCTCGACAGCGTAAGCCTGTCTTTTCGCGATAACGAGTTCGTGGCCATCCTGGGTCCCTCGGGCTCGGGAAAAACTACGATGCTCAACGTCATTGGTGGACTCGATCATTTTGATTCCGGCGACTTGCTGATCGACGGCATCTCGACCAAGGACTTCAGCGACCGCGATTGGGATGCCTACAGAAACAATCGCATTGGCTTTGTGTTCCAGAGCTATAACCTCATTCCGCATCAGACCATTTTGGAAAACGTTGAGTTGGCGCTCACGCTCACGGGTGTGGGGCATGCCGAGCGCCGCCAGCGTGCGCGCGAGGCGTTGGAGAAAGTTGGCCTGGGCGAGCACGTTAACAAACGCCCGAGCCAGCTATCGGGCGGACAGATGCAGCGCGTGGCCATCGCCCGCGCCCTGATCAACGACCCCGAGATCGTGCTGGCAGACGAGCCGACCGGCGCCCTAGACTCAACGACATCCGTGCAGGTCATGGATTTGCTCAAGGACGTGGCGCGCGACCGTCTGGTCATTATGGTCACGCACAATCCCGAGCTGGCGTACAAGTACGCTACGCGCATCGTCAACCTGGCGGACGGCAAGATCACCGACGATTCCGACCCCTTTGATGTTGCCAAGGCCGCGCGCCGCGAGGCCAAGCCTACGCGCAAAACCTCGATGAGCTTTGTGACGGCGCTGGGGCTTTCTGCCCGAAACCTCATGACCAAGAAGGGCCGTACGGCCATGACGGCCTTTGCGGGCTCGATTGGCATTATCGGCATTGCGGCGATCCTGGCACTCTCCAATGGCGTAAACGGCTACATCAAAAAGGTTGAGGAGGACACGCTCTCGAGCTACCCACTCAGCATTTCCAAGCAGGATTACGACCTGTCGTCCATGATGGGCGGAGAGGGGGCCACGGATGACGGTTCGTCTGAAAGCGTGGATTCGTCCGACGACAGTGCCGGCGGCGAGGCTAAGGGAACCGATAAGATTCCTGTGGTCACGGCCGTAAAGGATATGTTTGCGAGCGTTAAGTCCAATGACATGACGAGCTTTAAGGCATGGCTCGATGCCGGTGGCGACGGCATCGATAAAGAGGTCAACGCCATTCAGTACGGCTACGGTGTATCGCCGGTTGTCTATCGTGCCGGCAAGGGCGATGAGAAGCCTGTCCGGCTGGTGCCCAACGCCATGACCGAGGCCATGAGCGGAGGCGCGAGCTCGGCGGCAACGGTGAGCATGGATTCCATGGGAACCTCGGTCTTTAACGAGATGATTGACGACCAGAGCCTGCTCGACAGCCAGTACGATGTCGTTGCCGGCCATTGGCCCACGTCCGCCAACGAGGCCGTGATGGTGCTTTCGAGCCGCGGCACGGTGGGCGACTATACGCTCTATAGCATCGGTGCGCTGGATATCGATGAGCTCAATGACCTGGTCAACAGCGCCATGACGGCCGACGGCAAGGTCGAGACGCCCGAGACCGGCACCGACTTTACCTACGACGATGCGCTGTCCACGACATTTAAGGTGTTGTCGCCGGCCGATGCCTATCGCAAAAACGAAGAGACCGGCATGTGGACTGACATGTCTGGCGATGCCGACTTTATGGCGTCCAAGGTTGCTGACGGTATCGACGTGCGCATTGTGGGCGTGGTGCGACCCAACGAGACGGCTAACGCGAGTGCATTGTCCCCGGGCATTGCCTACACGCATGCGCTGACTCGCCAGCTTATGGAGCGCGCTGCCGATTCGCAGATCGTGCAGGAGCAGCTTGCCCGCCCCGAGACGGATGTCTTTACGGGTAAAACCTTTGATGAGCTGCAAGGCGAGGCCAAGCAAGGCGTTGATCTGGGCAGCATGTTCAGCGTGGACGAGGCGGCGCTAAAGAGCGCGTTCTCGCTCGATACGTCTGCGCTCTCGGGTGCGGCCAGCGGTATGGACCTTTCTGGTATCGACTTGTCCGGTCTGGACATTGACCTTTCGGGCGTTGGGAAGGACATCGACTTCAGCGACATCATGGCCAAAGCGCCGGCTCCAGATTTCTCGGGCATCTTTGACGGTCTGGAGCTCACACCCGAGCAAATGCAGCAGGTGGGAACGCTTGCCAACCAGCTGTTTGAGGGCTTTATACAGTCGGATCAGTTTAAGGCGCTGTCGCCCGAAGATCTTAAAGACGCGTCAAAGCTTGCTGCCGCTTTCTCGACGTATCTTGAGCATGATGCCGACGCCCAGCAATACCTGGCTCAGCTCAAGGCGCTCGGCGGCGATGCCCTGGCCGAGCGTCTTGAGCACGCGATGACCGACTATGTGCAAAAGCAGCTGGCTCCGTATCTGCAGCAGTCTATGGATCAGGTGACCAAGACAATCAGCGAGCAGATCGCGATGACGGTATCGGCCCAGCTCAAGATGGGTGCGGCGGGACTTATGGACCAAATGGCGACGCAGATGTCTTCGAGTTTTGCCAACTTGGCGAGCGCCATGCGCGTGGATGCGGGTGCCTTCGCTCGTGCCATTCACTTCAACATGGACGCCGAGGACCTGAGCTCGCTCATGATGAGCTATGCCAAGGCGTCAAAGCTCACCTACGATAACAATCTGACCACGTTGGGCTATGCGGACGAGGCAGACCCCATCTCGGTCAAGATTTTCCCGCGTGACTTTGAGGCCAAGGAGCGCGTACTCGATCACATCGATGCGTACAACAAGCAGGTTAAAGCCACTGGCCACGATGAACAGGCGATCTCGTACACCGACTACATGGGCATCATCATGGGTTCGGTGACCGACATCGTGAACACCATCAGCTTGGTGCTCATCGCATTCGTGAGTATCAGTTTGATGGTGAGCTCCATCATGATCGGCATCATCACCTACATCAGCGTGCTGGAGCGCAAAAAGGAGATTGGCATCCTGCGCGCGATTGGCGCATCGAAGCGTAACGTGGCCAACGTATTCAATGCCGAGACCTTTATCGAAGGCCTCATTGCCGGCGTCTTTGCCATTGTCGTCGTGGTGGCTGTGAGCCTTCCGGTTAATGCCTGGGCGCTTGCGGCCAAGCAGGTTCCCAATCTGATGAGCCTGCCCGTTCAAGACGCGCTGATGCTCATCGCAATTTCGGTGCTACTGACGGTCGTTGCTGGCCTGCTACCTGCCCGCAGTGCATCCAAGAAAGACCCCGTGGAAGCCCTACGCTCCGAATAATGTGACAAAGGGACTGTTCCTTTGTCACATTGATTTGAGAATGGATGTTGATGTATTTATCGCTGGCCCCTATGGAGGGCATTACCGGGCATGTGTTCCGTCGCGTGCATGCGGAGTGCTTCGGCGCGCTCGATTGTTATTACACGCCGTTTTTGCCGCCGCCGCGGGTGGGCAATCGCTTTGGCGGCAAGGCGTTTAAAGAGATCGACCCTGCTAATAACCAGGGACTTAACGTGGTGCCCCAGCTGATGTCCAAGAATGCGGACGAGTTTGTGTGGGCGGCACAGGTGCTTGCCGATATGGGCTACCGCGAGGTCAACCTCAACCTTGGCTGCCCCTCGGGTACGGTTGTCGCCAAAGGAAAGGGTTCGGGCTTTCTGCGCAACCTGGATGAGCTCGAGGTGTTCTTGAGCGACGTGTGCGAACGCTCGCCCTTGCCGGTGTCGGTCAAGACCAGACTGGGGCTCGAATGCGATGACGAGTACGAGCGCGTGCTCGACCTCTATTGCCGAATGCCGCTGGCGGAGTTGATCGTGCATCCGCGCGTGCAAAAGGACCGTTATACGGGCTCACCGCGCAAAGAGTTTTACGGCGAGACGCTGGAACGGGCGCCGTTCCCCGTGGCCTATAACGGCGACATCTTTGATCTTGAGGACATGGATGCGCTGGTGAAGGCCTATCCCGGAACACGTCACGTAATGTTGGGGCGCGGCTTGCTTGCGAATCCCGCGCTGGCTCGCATGGTTAAGGGCGACCCTGCCGCTACCGCCGCTGAGCTGCAACGCTTCCATGACATGCTGTTTGCGGCCTATGCGGACGAGATTGGGGGCAACGCGGTCTTTCGCATGAAGGAGTGGTGGTTCTACGCCAAATGCGCCTTCGCCGATCCCGCGACCGTTCACAAGCTCGTACGCAAGACCAAAAAGGTCGATGAATACCGTGCCGCCGTCGAGCGTGTCTTTCGCGAGCAGCCACTTGCGCCCATCGCCCGCTTTTGTGGCTAAATGATCCCTTGGGGACGGAGAAGAACGGATCGCCTGTGCTGGGCCCATGCAAAAAGCTGTACGCCAGCATCCAAAGATGTCGAAAAATGTCGACTTTGGATGCTGGTGTACATGTTTGGGTCGTATGGGTTGGGGCCCTGGACGGACAGAGCGTGCGTACTAGAGCAGGTTTTCCTGCACCCACGCGATGATGTCGCTCGATTCGTAGAGTGGTTTGCCGTCGATGAACAGGCAGGGAACCTGGCGTTTTCCGCCGACGGCGATGAGTGTCTGTTCGGCATCGGAATCGGTCGAGATATTGCGCTCGGGAATGGTCACGCCGTTATCGGCCAAAAAGTGCTTGACCTTTAAGCAATACGGGCAGCCGGTCATAACGTACAGCGCGAGCTCGTGATTAGTAGCCATAGGTCTCCAATCGGTTGAGGTTTTGATTGAAATACCCAAAGCCGCCGCGGTCTATGCGCGCGTCAACGAAGACTCGATGGCCTGGACCAGAAACGCCGTGGCTCCGGTGGCGCAGGGCTTGTCGTAGTAGTCAACAAAGCGCTGGTCGGCAAGATAACCGTGGGCGAGGCCCAGGTACGCCTCGTCTTGGGGCTCGCATCCCCAGTTGAGAGCAATCCAGCGACGATGCATCGCGACAAGCTTACGAGCCTCGTTGCTCTCTGGGTCGCCAATGCCCATGGCAATCGAGAGCTGGCCCAGAATAGCGCGTTCAAGTTCCTTCATGTCGTTCCATGTCTCGGGGTCCATGTCCAGCAGCGCCTCGTTTGCTGCATCGATAGCCTCATCGCCATAGCGCGCCCGCGCTTCGGCGCCGTAGCGCTCCTCGTTTTCCTGCACGGTGTGCCAGCGCTCCAGTTGCGGCAGGACGGCGCCCATGAGCGAGACGGCTTCGTCGAGCGACATGCCGGTGTTTTGCGCCAGCCGCGGGGCACAATCCTCGATCATTGCCTCCATGGTGGTGTCGTAGGTGTACTGGCCATGGTCGTAGCACCACTTGCAGTAATGGTCGGTCGCGGTACCCGCAGCATCGGTGCCGCAGTCGTCGGGCGTGAGTATCATGCCGCAGCTCTGGCAATAGTGCTCGGGCATTTCAAGCAGATGAGACAGTGGCTCGCCGGTCACGGCGGCGATGAGCTTCATCATGTCGATGCCCGGTATGACCTCGCCACGCTCCCAACGGCTGACGGCTTGGCGTGTGACGAAGAGCTTGGCGGCGAGCTGCTCCTGGGTAAGGTGATGGGCGCGACGGACGGCGATGAGCTTTTCTGCAAAGGCCATAGCGGCTCCTTTCTGCTGGTTGATGGCTTAAGCATACGCGGCAGCAGGTGCCCTTCCAAGCAACCGTTGGTTGCACGACGGAGGACCGCGGCGAAGAATTGCGCGCAACGCCCCACGCCTCCATGCCGTACAATGACCGGCATGGAACCTATCGCACACATACATACCGACCTGCCGCAGAAGTTCGGCATTCCGCGCAACAGCTTTTTGGCGCCCCATCTTGAGGGGCGCATTGTCTTTGAGCCGGAATATGCTTCCAGCGCGTCAGTTGAGGGTCTGGACTCCTTCTCTCACCTGTGGCTGCTCTGGCGCTTTGAAAACGGAACGCCCGGCGGCACGGCCGAAGACATCGCCGTCGATGCCAAGACGCAGGACAGGTCCGGCACCAATGCCAAGTGGTCGAAAACTGTGCGCCCGCCGCGTCTGGGCGGAGCCGAGCGCGTGGGCGTCTTTGCCACGCGCAGCCCGTTTCGCCCCAATCCTATCGGACTTACCTGCGTAAGGCTCGATCACGTTGAGCTCACCGACGATGGCCCCATCATCCATGTGCTGGGGGCCGATCTGCGCGACGGCACGCCCATCTACGACATTAAGCCCTACATTCCGTTTGCGGACTGTCACCCGGATGCGACCGGCGGCTGGATTGAGGATGCTCCGTGGCAAGAGCTCGACATCGAGTTCCCGCAGACGCTGCAGGATATGGTCCCGCCCACAAAGCTCCCCGGCCTGGTCGAGGTCCTGCGCCAAGACCCGCGCCGCGCAGGCAGCAAGCACGAGCCGAACCGCGTCTATCATCTGGCCTTCGCCGGGCTCGACATATCTTTTACGGTCGACGAAACCCAGCTAACCGTAGTTGCCGTCAACGACGCGCAAGACTAACCTGCCATTCGTCTGCACCCGTCAAATTAAGCGCCAAACCCCGCGCCAAAACCGCCCACGCTGGTGGACAATAGCGCCTATCGAAACAGTCTACTTTGCACGGGAGTCCAGCATGAAATACGACTTCACTTCAATCATCGACCGCCACGGCATGGACTCCATCGCCGCTGACTCTTGGGGCGAGATCCCCGGCATGGCTCCGAACGCGCCTGACGAGGGCTTCGACCGCATTCCCATGTGGGTGGCCGACATGAACTTTGCCACGGTGCCTACGGTCCAGGAGCACATCATTCAGCGCGCTCAGCATCCCATGTTTGGCTACTTTAACCCGCGCTCCGAGTATTTCGACCGCATCATCGAATGGCAGAGCCGCCGCAATGGCGTCGAGGGTCTGCGCCCTGAACATATCGGCTACGAAAACGGCGTGCTGGGCGGTGTCGTGTCGACGCTGCGTGCGTATGTTCAGCCAGGCGATGCGGTGCTGGTCCACAGCCCTACCTACATCGGCTTTACCAAGTCTATCGAAGCCGCGGGCTATCGCATTGTCCACAGCCCGCTTAAGCTCGACGACCAGGGTGTGTGGCGCATGGACTTTGAGGACATGGAGCGCAAGCTCGTCCAAAACCATATCCATGCCGCGGTGTTCTGCTCGCCGCATAACCCCTGCGGCCGCGTATGGGAGCGCGATGAGATTGAGCGCGCCATGGACATCTATCGCCGGCTCGATTGCGTGGTGATCTCGGACGAGATCTGGTCCGACATCATCATGCCCGGCCACAAGCATATCCCGACGCAGTCGGTGAGCGAGGATGCCCGCATGCGCACGGTCGCCCTCTATGCGCCGAGCAAGACGTTTAACCTGGCGGGCCTGGTCGGCAGCTACCACATCATCTATAACGAGACGCTGCGCGATCGCGTGTGCGCCGTGTCCAATATGACCCACTATAACGAGATGAATGTCCTTTCGATGCATGCGCTTATCGGCGCCTACCAGCCGCAGGGCTACGAGTGGGTCGATGAACTCAACGAGGTCATCGAGGGCAACATTGACTACTTCTGCGATTACGTGGACGAGCATTTTGAGGGCGTGTCCTATTCGCGCCCGCAGGGCACCTATATGGTGTTCCTAGACTGCACGGAGTGGTGCCGCGAGCATGGCCGCGATATTCAGTGGCTGCTCGATGAGGGCGCGCGTGTGGGCGTGGGCTATCAGGACGGCCGTCCGTTCCACGGATCTTGCCACATTCGCGTGAATCTAGCACTGCCGCTTTCGCGTGTAAGGGAGGCGTGCGACCGCTTGGACCGCTACGTTTTTGGGGTATAGGGGGCAAGCGATTCGGCCGCCGCGGTCTGCGCCCACGCCGTTAGCGTGCGTGGGCGCATAGGGCACAGAGGGCACAGAGGGCTGCGAGCACGTTTTCCGCGTTTGCTATTTTTCCTGAATCTGCTTGCCGCAAAGGTGCTCAACCGTAATTTCATACAGCTGGACGCCCCCTATGCTTTGTTTGATCTCCTCTTCGGCCTCCTCGGCGGAAGGGTAGTATTTGAGGGCGAGCTGGCGGATTGTATCTTCGACAAATGCCGGGTCATCGTTCACGAGGCGACAGCGGCCAAAAACCACGGTGCTCTGAACATAGGGTGCCCAGTCGTCATCCTTATACCAATCGTTGCCATAGACGGTAAAGCAGACTTTGTCGTTTCGTTTGAGTGCGTCGACCTTGTGTCCTGCCTTGGCACCATGAAAATAAATTTTGTCGTGCTCGGTGTCAAAGAAGTAATTGACGGGAATGGCATAGGGATAGCCATCGTCGCCGTTGACGGCAAAAACGCCGCGCTTGCAATCGGCGAGCAGCTCTCGCGCCTGTTTATCGGTGATGGCGCGCTTTTTTCTGCGAAGAGGCCTAAACATTGTGGACTCCCTTTCTTTTTGCGTGCTGCGGGCACGGCGGTGGGCGGTATGTCTATATCAAGATACTCGTTCGGGCCGTGAGACCTGTGGGGATGTCCTATTTGTCGCAGATTGAAACGTATGCCGTTTTGCCACGGGGACGGTCCTTCATAACCCGCCGTTTAGAAGCGTCCCCGACGACTGGTTCCGTTTGCGGGGAAGGCGTGGGACAATACCGAGCGAATGTGATTGGGCGTCTGGGAAAAGGGGTCGCGATGAACAAGTTGAGGACGCTTGCCGACGTGTTGCGACAGGCTGGCTTTGCACGCATCACGGGCCTGTTTCTTATCTTTTACCTGCTGTGCTCGACGGCTGTCTGGCTGTCCGAGCCCACGACCCTCACGTTTGGCGATGGTCTCTGGTTTAGCTTTGAGACGGTCTCGACCATCGGCTTTGGCGATATCCCGGCCGAAACGCCGGTCGCCCGCGCTATTACCGTCGTCCTGAGCGTCATCAGCATCTTCTACATCGCCATGCTCACGGGTGTGGCGGTGAACTACTGCAATACGCTCATTAAACTGCGCCAAAAGGACACCATGGCGCGCTTTATGGATGATCTTGAGCATTTGGAAGAGCTCGATCGTGACGAGCTCGCTGACCTGTCGCGCCGCGTACGCGAATATCGCCGACGCCAACGCTAGAACGGGCGCCGTGCGTCACGACGAGGGGGACTGAATATGAATATCACCGTGTATCTGGGCGCCAGCGTCGGCAATGACCCGGCGTTTCTGCCTGCGGTGCAAGAGCTGGGCAACTGGATTGGCTCCAACGGGCACGCGCTGGTATACGGCGGGTCTAAATCGGGCCTGATGGGCGCGCTTGCCGATAGCGTGCTCGATGCTGGCGGGCATGTGACGGGCGTTGAGCCGAGCTTTTTTATCGAGGCAGAGTTTCAACACGAAGGTATTGACGACCTTATCGTGACGAGCGATATGGCTGAGCGCAAAGCCAAGATGATTGAGCTTGGCGATGCCTTCATTGCCTTTCCCGGCGGGACGGGCACGCTCGAGGAGATTGCCGAGGTCATGTCTGCGGTATCGTTGGGACACCTGAGTGCTCCGTGCATCCTGTATAACCTGGACGGTTACTACAACGACCTCAAGGCGCTGCTCGGGCATATGATCGATAAGGGCTTATCGAGTCCGCAGCGCCAGCAAGGCATCTACTTTGCCGACGATTTGCGCGAGATTGCCTCGATTATTGGGAGTTGAGGTTCGCATCCGTAGTGCCCTGGCACTCAATGGTGTCGTTTGGGGCGCAGATGGTTGGCTCGTCTGGACAATGCTCGCCCTACAATAAGGCGTATCTATGTTGACTTTGACCACGGGAGGACCCGATGGGTAACCTGGCAAAACCCAAAAACCGTGCGCTGTTTTTAGCTAGCGTTGCTGTGACTGGCGCTTTCGCAGGCGCTGCGGTCTGGCTGTTCTTTTTTGCGATGGAGCACGGTATCGACTATCTATGGACCGAGATTCCGCAAATGCTGGGCGTCGCTTCGCCCGAGCTCGCGAGCGGTCCGTTCGGTTTTTTACCGTACCCGTTTTTCGTCTGCCTGCTGGGCGGCCTGCTGATCGGTCTGTACGAAAAGATGACGGGCACCAAGACCGATGACCTCAACCAGGTGATGGCCAAGGTAAGGCGCGACTGCCGCTACCCGTACGACAACCTCGGCAAGCTATCTCTTGCGGCATTGCTGCCGTTGCTGTTTGGCGGAAGCATTGGACCGGAGGCTGGCCTGACCGGTGTCATTGCAGGTCTGTGCAGCTGGGTCGGCGACCGCATGCGTTGCTTTGGCGCCGAGTTTAGGCAACTCACGCTGCTGGGTACCCAGGCTGCCCTGACGGCGCTCTTTACCGCGCCTGTCTTTGGCTTTGTGGCGCCGCTCGCCGGCAGCGCCGACGGCCAGGGCGCCGACGACGATGAGGACTCAGCGTCCGACGAGATCACCATCAAGCTGCCCAAGGCGCAAAAGACCGTGGTCTACGGCATCGCGATTGCCGGCGGCTTGGGCACCTATCTGTTGCTCGGCCAGCTTATGGGCGGCGGTATGGGTATGCCGAGGTTCGAGGCTGCTCAGGTGGGCAACCTCGAGCTTGCCTGGCTTATTCCCCTGGCGCTCATCGGCACTGTCTGTGGCTGGCTGTACTTTGTTTCGGAGCACGCGAGCGAGGCACTGGCCCACGCCATGGGGGAGCACCCTGTCATCAAGGCCATGCTGGCCGGTTTGGCGCTCGCCATTTGCGGCACGGTCCTGCCCTACACCATGTTTGCCGGCGAGACGCAGGCCGATGTGCTCATGGAGACCTATATGACCATTCCCGCTGGCGTACTCATTGCAACCGGTCTTGTCAAGGCCATGCTGACGCCCGCCCTTATCAACATGGGCTGGCGCGGCGGCCACTTCTTCCCGGTTATCTTCTCGGGCGTAAGCCTGGGCTACGGCCTTGCTGTCCTCACCGGCGCCGATCCGGTCTTTTGCGTCGCCGTCTGCACGGCATCGACGATGGGTGCGGTCATGCGTCAGCCGGTCATGGTCGTGGGCCTGCTGCTCATGTGCTTCCCACTCAAGGGTATCGTCTGCATGATCATCGCCGCCGTTATCGCCGCCGGCATTCCGCTGCCCAAGCCGCTGCGCAAGTAGCACGATAGCGCGCAGTCAGTACAAACATCTCAAGTCCGGTGCGGGCGCTGTGTCACGGATTTGCGGGTGGACTGGATTTCGTTCGGTATCGGCGCTACTTCCAAATTGCAAGCGCGGCGGTGCCCAGTACGATGAGGGCGAGACCGATGGCGCTGCGTCGTGAGAGTTTTTCGTTGAATGCCAGACGCGCAAATAGTACCGATACGACAATCGATAGTTTGTCGATCTGCACCGCGACGCTCACCTGGCCTGCAGCGATGGCGTAGTAATAGAGCAGCCACGATGCTCCGGTTGCGATGCCCGATGTTACGAGAAATGTGAGTTCGCGCCGGTCAACGTGCGCGACCTGCTCCAGTTTTCCCTTGGCTGCCACGATTGCCCATGCCATAACCAGTACCACGCAGGTGCGGATTGCCGTGGCCAGGTTTGACTCGACGCCTTCGATGCCGATCTTGGCGAGGATGGAGGTGAGTGCCGCGAACACGGCGGCGCCGAGGGCGTAAGCGAGCCAGGTCCGGTCTTGCTGCTGCTCGGGTCCGGCGGACTGCTTCTTCTCGATCATTAAAAACGTGCCGAGGGTGATGACAGCGGTTCCCACGAGCTTAACCGCAAGGTTGCTCGTCTCACCAAAAAGCGCGATGGCGACCAGCGCGGCGAGCACGGTGCTCATCTTGTCGACCGGTACGACCTTATTGACGTCTCCGATGCTCAACGCCTTAAAGTAACAGATCCACGAAGCACCTGTAGCGAGTCCCGAGAGGACGAGAAAGAGCCAGGATCTGGGTTCGATACTGCCAATGGTCCCAATGGATCTAGAAATGCCCGCCATTGCCCAGGCGAAAACGAGCACCACGCAGGTGCGAATGGCCGTCGCGATATCGGAGTCGGTCTGCTTGATACCGCATTTGGCCAAGATGGATGTGATGCCGGCAAAGAATGCTGACGCAAATGCTGCGACGACCCACGACACGGGTGCGATGCCTCCTTGGATAATGGGTTTATCCTGCGAGTTTTATGGACATAAGGATACCGCCCCACCATGAAGGTTTGATATGGCCGCGGCGAGACGGGGCCATGTTCCGGGGAGCCATTTGGTTAGGGCTCGAATTGAAGGTGAATGTTTTTCCGAGAAGTGAACGGCATGCCGTGAAGGGTGGTAACGACGTTGTTACTGCTTCGTCTTATCTAGTAAATGAGGTGGGGTGCCGCCCAAGTCCTTTAGCTGTCGATTACAGGTCGCGTACTCGATAAACCTTGGTGCTGACGGTGCAGCTGATTGCGCATAGCGCGAGGGCCAGGACGGCAATTCCTGCGCACAGGCAGCCGAGGACGGCGGAATCGGGATTTGCCCCGGCAATCGACATGAGCCAGTTGCTGATGGGGTTGGAGGAGCTCAGCGTGGCCATAGCAAGGCAACCGAGCAAGGCAAACAGACCAACGGACAGGCGCAGCGCCTCCATGTGTCCAAAACGAAAGAACAGCGGCTGCGCCAAAAACACCATCATGAGGGAGATGAGCATCGAGGCTGCCGAGGCAATTGCGATCTCAAATACGACCTGTCCCGTCGGGAAAATGCCTGCATTATTGAAGAGTGGGATGGTGACGATGTTCAACAGCGCGGCCGCACATGCCATGATGGCCGAGAAAGCAACGATACACAGGTAACGTGCGCAGACGATGTCTTTGCGCGAGAAGGGCAGCGTTGCCCGATAGCGCTCCCATCCGTTTTGATTGTCGAAGCCGGCTAGCGAGTTCATGATCATGATGGGCGACATGGCGCTGACTGCGCAGGCGCCAGCACTCATGCCGGAATCACCATCCGATGCGTTGGCGAGGGTCATCACGATGAATATAAATAAGCCGACACCCGCGATGCTCGGGATAAGCGTGCGAACGATGGCGAGCTCGGACATAAAGGCGCGTTTCATTTCGAAGCCCCTTTCAGCATGAGGCGAAGGTAGTCATCAATGGTTGCCCGATCGCAGGGAATCTCGGGGAAAGCCTCGAGCGTATCACGGCGGTTGGGCACGAGCACGTCCACGCTATAGGCGTGGCGGGCAGCACGGGCGCCTTCGACGCAAGCCATGAGCTCTGCGGCCTGTGCTTGCGTGCAGTGGGCGATTCCGGCGCGGTTGGTAATGTCCTCGCGTGGCAGGTCAAATGCAATCGAACCGTTATCGATGCAGATGACGCGATCGGCGGCGCTATCGAGGTCGGACGTAATGTGGCTCGAGAGCAGTACGCTGCGCTGGCCGTCGGAAACAAAGGCGAGCAGCTCATCGAGCAGCTCCTCGCGCGCCATGGGATCGAGGCCCGCGGTGGCTTCGTCCAAAACGAGCAGCCTGGCATTGTGGCTGAGCGCACAGGCGAGCTGCAGCTTCATACCCATGCCGCGGGAGAGGTCTTTGACCTTGGCTTTGGGATCAAGGCCAAATCGTTCGATAAATCTGGCGAATGTTTCGCGACTCCATGTGGGGTGCGCCGGGCCTACGAGCGTCTCGATCTGGCCCACCTTGAGCGTGGAAGGGAAAGGACACGTGTCCAGGACAAGACCGATGCGGGAGCGCAGATGGCGCTGTGTCTCGCCGGGCGCGTCGGTGCCGCAGTGCTGCCCAAACAGGTGCACCTCGCCGGCATCGAGCTTTATGAGTCCGAGCGCGGCGCGAATCGTCGTTGTCTTACCGGCGCCGTTTGCGCCCACAAAGCCAACAATCTGGCCGGGCTCCACGGTGAGTGTGACATCGCGTAGGGAAAAGCGGTCGCTTACGCGGCGTGAGACGCCTTTGAGTTCTAGCAAGTTTTGCATGGTATAGCCTTTCTTGCAGATGGCTACTGCATGGTTTCGGGGGCTACAAGGTCGAGCATCTCGTGCAATTTGTCGCGCGTGACGCCCAGGGTTTCGACCTGCGTAGCGGCCTGCGCAAGCAACTCTTCGATATGGCAAAGCTGGTTTTCGCGCAAGAGTTCCTGGTTGCCCTCGGCGACAAAGCAGCCCTTGCCCTGCACGGTACAGATAAAGCCAAGTTGTTCCAGGTCGGCATAGGCGCGCTTGGTGGTGATGACACTCACACCGAGGTCGCTCGCGAGCGCGCGGATGCTGGGGAGTTTGGCTCCTGCAGCGAGTGCGCCCGAAAGGATCTGAGCTTTGACCTGCGAGGAGATCTGCTCATAGATGGGCTTGTCGCTCGAATTGGATAGGATGATGTCCACAGCGGCTCCTTAGCTGTTGGGCTACACGTGTATATAACCGGTAAGCACAGTATATATACACTATGCACAGTTATGCAAGAGGAAATGTGGAATAGCCTGCCAGTGTCGCGCTTACTTCAAAACAATCTCAATCTGTAACACCTAGGTCCGTTTTGGGTCGCTTGCTGTTACAGATTGAGATGTTATTTGCCCGCCTGTCTATTTGTCTCAATCTGTAACAGTAAGAGTCGATTTGGGCGGCTAGATGTTACAGATTGAGACATTGGTTGCCTTCCTGCCGGTTTATCTCAATCTGTAACAGGTGGAGGCTCAAAACCCGTCTTTCTGCTACAGATTGAGACGAGATTGAGACGGTGTCGATCTTCCCAGCCGTTTATCTCAATCTGTAACACCAGGAACGCTAAAACCCGTCTATCTGTTACAGATCGAGACAGTCCTTGAGGCGGCTGCCCGGTGCACAGCGAGCTTGGCTGATGAATTTGTCCTGATAGGTGCCCTGTGGCGGGATTTCGCGGCTACAATAGTACGGTTTCAACGACGTAATGCACTCAATGCAAGAAAGGATCCGCATGGCAAGCCTGTCGGATGAAATCTCGTCGCGCCGCACATTCGCGATCATCAGCCACCCGGACGCCGGTAAGACCACGCTTACCGAGAAGCTGCTGCTCTATACCGGCAGCATCCAGACCGCCGGCTCGGTCAAGGGCAAGAGTTCGGCCAAGCATGCCGTCTCGGACTGGATGGACATCGAGAAGGAGCGCGGTATTTCCGTTACCTCCTCGGTACTGCAGTTCACCTACAACGGCGCCTGCGTCAACATCCTCGATACTCCCGGCCACCAGGACTTCTCGGAGGATACCTACCGTACCCTTATGGCCGCCGACGCCGCGGTCATGGTCATCGACGGCGCCAAGGGCGTCGAGGCCCAGACCAAAAAGCTCTTTAAGGTCTGCACGCTGCGCCACATTCCCATCTTTACCTTTGTGAACAAGCTCGACCACGAGGCCCGCGATCCGTTTGAGCTCATGGAAGAGATCGAGAACGTCCTGGGCATCAATACGTACCCCATGAACTGGCCAATCGGCAGCGGCCGTAACTTCCGCGGCGTGTTCGACCGTCAGACCCGTCGCGTCATCGCCTTTGAGGGCGACGGTCACGCCAACGCCACCAAGAAGGTCGCCGAGGTCGAGGCCGAGCTGGGCGACCCCGCCATGGATGAGCTTATTGGCGAGGAGAACCACAAGAACCTGATGGACGACATCGAGCTGCTCGATGGCGCCGGCGACGAGCTCGACCTGGATGCCGTGGCCTGCGGCAAGCTGAGCCCGGCGTTCTTTGGCTCGGCGCTCACCAACTTTGGCGTGGAGCCCTTCCTCAAGGAGTTCTTGCGCCTGGCCCCGACGCCGCGCGCCTATACCGATACGCTCACCAGCGAGCCGGTCGATCCGTGCCGCGACGACTTTAGCGGCTTTGTGTTTAAGATCCAGGCCAACATGGACAAGAACCACCGCGACCGTATCGCCTTTGTGCGCATTTGCTCGGGCAAGTTCGAGCGCGGCATGGATGCCTTCCACGTGCAGGGCAACCGTAAGCTCAAGCTTGCCACGGGCACGTCGATGATGGCCGATGACCGCGCCATCGTGGACGAGGCGTACGCGGGCGATATCGTAGGCCTGTTCGATCCGGGTATCTTTAGCATCGGCGACACCGTGTGCTCTGGCAAGCGCCACGTACAGTATCCGCAGATCCCGACGTTTGCCCCCGAGATGTTCGCCCGCATCACGCAGGTCGACACGCTCAAGCGCAAGCAATTCGTGAAGGGCATGGAGGAGCTTGCCCAGGAGGGCGCCATCCAGATCTTCCGCGAGCTGGGTGCCGGCATGGAGAGCGTCATCGTGGGCGTGGTCGGCGTACTGCAGTTTGAGGTGCTCGAGCGCCGCCTTAAGGCCGAGTACCGTGTTGAAGTCCGTCGTCAGCCGCTGCCCTATACGGACATCCGCTGGATCCAGAACGACCCCGACACCATCGACATCCCGGGCCTTTCGCTCACGCGTGACACCTTGCGCGTCGAGGACATGCGCGGCGGCAAACTGCTGCTGTTTACGAGCCCGTGGAATGTTGACTGGGCGACCGACCACAACCCCGACCTTGTCCTGTCGGAGTTTGGCAACGTAACGTTTTAGTGCGCCGGCGCGGTGGTCCTGTGGGGCTGCCGCGCCGCTTGCTTGCCTGCCGCCGTGTGAGCGGCTATCATACCCACCGTCGCCTCAAGACCGTGGCGGCCGAGCAGTTCGGGTCCGATATCCTGCTCGTTAAACCTAAAACCAAAGGAGTACATAATGATCAAGAAGGTCATGGAGGACTACAAGGTCCTGTTGCGGAGCATTCCCGCGGCAACGGTTTCGCTGTTTATCGTGAGCGTTATCATGATGAACCTGCTGGCCAACAAGGAGCTTATCAGCCTGCCGTATCTGGCACTCGATTGCGGCTTTGTGGTGAGCTGGGTTTCGTTTTTGTGCCAGGACATGATTTGCAAGCGCTTTGGCGCCAAGGCATCCATCAAAATTTCTATCCTCGCGTTGGCGGTCAACCTGGCCGTGAGCCTGTGCTTTTGGCTGTGCTCGCTCACGCCCGGCATGTGGGGCGCCTACTATGACACGGGCATGATCGAGGTCAACACCGCCCTTAACGCCACCATCGGCGGCACCTGGTACGTGGTGTTTGGATCTTCGCTCGCCATGCTCGTCTCTGCCGTGGTCAACTCCACGCTCAACCAGTCGCTCGGCCGTGTGCTCAAAAAGAATAACTTTGCGAGCTTTGCCTTCCGCTCCTATGTGTCCACGGGTGTTGGCCAGTTTATCGACAACCTGGTCTTTGCCATTGTGGTGAGCCACACGTTCTTTGGCTGGACCTGGGTACAGGTCCTTATGTGCTCGCTGACCGGCGCTGTTGCCGAGCTGCTGTGCGAGGTCTTCCTGAGCCCCGTGGGCTACAAGGTCGTGCGCAGCTGGGAGCGCGAGAATGTGGGCGCCGAGTACCTCAAGCGCCATGCAACCGCCTAAGGAGCAAGCATGCGGGTTTTGATCACGGGTGCTTCGGGTGGTATCGGAGCCGCGTGCGTGCAGCGCTTTTTGGACGAGGGCCACGAGGTCGTGGGCTTTGATCTGCTGCCGGCGGCGATCGAACACGAGCGCTACCGCCATCTGATCGTTGATGTCCGCGAGCCTGACTCGTTTCCAGGCGACCTTGAGCCACAGGTAATCGTGAACGTTGCCGGTGTGCAGGATTCGGCCGACGATATTGCCGCCAACTTGCGTGGCACCATCAACGTGACCGAGCGCTATGCCTTTGTGGGGGAGGGGCTTGCCGCCAAGCCGACACCGGCTATCAAATCCGTGGTCAATGTGGGGTCGGCGAGCGGGCATACGGGATCGGAGTTTCCCGACTATGCCGCCAGCAAGGGCGGCGTTATCGCCTACACCAAGAACCTTGCAAACCGCCTGGCGCCGCAGGCCATCGCCAACAGTGTGGACCCGGGTGGCGTGATCACGCCGCTCAACCGTTGCGTGATGGAAGACGAACACCTGTGGAGCCAGATTATGGAACTCACGCCGCTTAAGCGCTGGGCCACCGCCCAAGAGATCTCCGAGTGGATCTACTTTGTGGGCGTGACCAACCGGTTTATGACCGGGCAGAGCCTGCTGATCGATGGCGGCGAGGCCGGCCGCACGCAATTTATTTGGCCCGAATAGGAAACGCGCCCGATGGAAAGCTGTCGGGCGCGTTTTCGATGTATCGATTTTTATCCGAGCCAAGTCCAGTTAACGGGGGTCGAGCCGTGCTGTTCGAGTAACCGATTGGCAGC
The DNA here is from genome assembly GCA_900542325.1 of uncultured Collinsella sp. Taxonomy (GTDB): domain Bacteria; phylum Actinomycetota; class Coriobacteriia; order Coriobacteriales; family Coriobacteriaceae; genus Collinsella. Next base: position 19,637 of record UQMY01000032.1, read on the forward strand.
GGAGAAGGGACGCGACCCCATAAAAGCGGGGAGTTCTGCCGTGGCACGGTTGGCCGAAAGCGGCGAGGGGTGCGTAGAGGCCAGGCAGAACTTGTCGGTTGCCTTGCCCGCGCCGGTCGTGGCGAGCTTGCCTTCGACCATCTGCTGGGCAAAGCGGCCCCATGCCAAAAAGACTACCGGCTGGGGCAGCTGGTAGCAGCGTTCGATAATGTAGTCGGTCAGGGTACTCCAGCCCAGCTTGGCGTGCGAGTTCGCGGCATGCTCGCGCACGGTGAGCGTGGTGTTGAGGAGCAGGACGCCCTGCTGTGCCCATGGGGTTAGGTCTCCCGTGGAGGGAATGGGACAACCCAGATCGGCATTGAGTTCCTTGTAGATGTTGCGCAGGCTCGGCGGCAACTTGGTTTGCGTCGCGGGGACCGAGAACGACAGCCCCATGGCCTGGTGGGGTCCGTGATAGGGGTCTTGACCCAAGATGACAACCTTGACCTGGTCGGCCGGCGTGTAGGCGAGGGCATTGAGGATGTCGTCTTGTGCCGGGTAGATGGTCTGCTCGGCACGCAAAAGGGCGATACGCTCGAGCAGCTGGTTCGTAGTGTCACGTACCGGCTGCGGCGCATTGCCCAACCAAGTTGCTATGTTGAGGTCGCGGGTTGCGGTGTCCATGGGGCTCCTTTATGGCAGATGCTCTGTTGGCATCTATTGTAAAGGCGCACCGGTTGCCTTTATGCCACGGCTGTATGAAGAGCGGGGTCTACGAGACGTGCTCGGGCGCTCCTGCCATGCGAGCCTGTCCATGCGCGCGAAGGCGCGGAAGTTCGACGGTTGCCACCATGACGCCGGTGAGGATGAGGGCGGCACCAAAGAAGGCGATGGGGCTCAGGACTTCGCCGACCAGGAAGAACGAAAAGACGGCAGAGCATACCGGCTCGAGCGAGAAGGCGAAACCGGTGGTCTCGGCAGGCACATGGGGCTGCACGAGCGTTTGGGTGATAAAGCCGTAAGCAGAGCAGATGAGTGCGAGCGCAATGACGACCACGATCTCGCTGGGCGTACTGGGAAGCGTGAAGCCGCCAAAGGTGAATGCGGCGATGCCCGAGAACAAGCCGCCAAAGCCCAGCTGCCAAACGCCCAGAGCCAGCGGGTCGACATCTTCGACAAAGCGCTTCGCCACAATGATGTGTCCGGCGTAGACAAAGGCGGAGAGCAGCATGATGAGCGCGCCCGGGTTCAGGCTAGTGAAGTCGGCGCCCGAGAGCAGCAACATACCGCAGGTGACGATGGCGGTGCCGACGAGCACTTTGCGCTCGGGGGCGCGGCGCAGCAGGGCGGCGTTGGCAAACGGCACGATTACGACCGTCAGGCTCTGCAAAAAGCCGGCAGTGGAGGCAGAGGTGAGGCTGGAGCCCAGGCACATGCAGGTGAGCTCGGTTGCCATAATGGCGCCGATGATGGCGGCACGGACCATAAGGTCGCGGTTGATGCGCAACGCGTGCTTGTGGAAGAGCAGCAGGCAGACCACAAAGGCGATGATGCAGCGTAGCGCGACGATGCTCGTGGCGTTCATGCTGTCCATGCCGATCTTCATGAGGGGATACGAAAAGCCCCATGCGACGGGAACGGAAAATGAGAGCGCGATTGCTTTTTTGCGATCCATGGGACTCCTTTTGTTACAGAACGGTTTCGCAAAAAGGATTCTGCTCCCAGATATGGATGTAGTAAAGCGAATGTATCTTCAGTATGATTAAGAAATACTAATGTTGGCAGAAAAAGCCCTGGCAAAACGTTTTACGGCTGCATTGATGTGGAGGTGCGATGGCATCGCGGTATCAGATTGTTTGTATGGTGGTCGATCGCGGCAGTCTTAAGGGCGCGGCGGACGAGCTGGGCTATACGCAAAGTGCGGTGAGCCAGGCCGTCAAGGCACTCGAGCGCGAGCTGGGTACCACGCTTATCGAGCGCGGTAAGCAGGGCGTTTCGCTTACGCGCGACGGTAAACAATATCTGCCGTATCTGCGCCAGATTGTGACTGCCGAGGCTGAGCTCGAGGGCAAGCGCCAGGAGTTGCTGGGGCTTTCGTCGACCGATATTCGCATCGCGACGTTTACCAACGTGAGTCGAACCGTGTTACCGCGTGTGATCCGCGACTTTGGGGCGCTGCACCCGGGCGTACGCTTTACCCTTAAGCAGGGCGACTACACGCGCAACGCCCAATGGGTGCACGATGGCGTGGTCGATTTTTGCTTTACGGCACGCGGGTTTACCGCTGGCCTCGAGAAGCGCGTGGTCTATCACGACGAGTTGGTGGCACTGTTGCCTGTCGCGCATCCGCTGGCGGCAAAGGAAAAGGTGACACTCGCCGACCTGGCTTCCGAGCCGTTTGTGCTTCTGGATGAGGGCGAACAGAGCCTGGTGCTCGATGCATTCGCGGCGCATGGCCTGTCGCCGCACGTGACGAGCGAGGTCACCGACGACTACACCATCATGGCGATGGTGGAGGAGGGCCTAGGCGTGAGCATGCTCTACCGTCGTACTGTGGAGGGCATGCGTGCCGATATTCGCGTACGTCCCATCGTGCACGCCCCCTCGCGCGATGTAGTGGCGGCCTGGCGCAGCTGGGACACCATGCCCATCGCCACGAGGCGCTTTATCGACTATATGAGCTCGCATATTGTCAATTAATGACTGGCGCGGCGTTGAGTGCGGTGTTTAGCGGGCTGTCGCTTTGGCTTGGGTGACACGATAGGTGCGTGCCGGGTGGCAGAGTAGCACCGCCACGACCATAAAGAACGCCGTGGTGCCCAGGCTGATGGGGTAGACCATCATGATGTTCGCAAAGGTGCGGAAGTGCGGGAACACGCAGAACACCCAATAGAAGCGGATGCCGCAGACGCAGATCATGGTGATGAGGGCGGGCGTGAGCGAGATACCAAAGCCGCGCAGGTAGCCGGACATGTTTTCGTAGAACATGCTAAAGGCGTACGCCGGGAAGATCGAACACACGCGGATATAGCCGATCGAGACGATGTTGGGATCGCTGTTGAACAGCGACAAGATCTCGCGCCCCAGGCCGACAATAACGATAATTGTGGTGAGCGCGACGATACCGCCTTCGACCAGGCAGACCTTGAGCGTTTTGGTGCAGCGGTCGATCTGGCGGGCACCGTGGTTTTGTCCCACAAAGGTGGTGCAAGCCTGGCTAAAGCTGTTGAGCAGGTTGTAGCATACGTACTCCAAGCTCATGGCGGCGCTCGATGCCGCCATGACCTCGGTGCCCAGGCTGTTGATGGCGGACTGGATGATGATGTTGGCGACGGCAAAGACGGCGCTTTGGATGCCGGCGGGCAGGCCGATCTTGACGATGCGCTTGAGGGCGACGGGGTCGATAGCCAAGTCACGCGGGGTGACGCGGACGACAGAGTCGGTCTTGAGCAGGCGGATAAAGAGCGTAGCGGCGCTGACGGTGTAGGCGATGGCGGTGGCGATGGCGACGCCCGCGACGCCCCAGTGAAGTACGGGGACAAAGATGAGGTCCAGGCCAATGTTGAGGACGGTGGACACGGCAAGCGCCTGCAGCGGCATGCGGGTGATGCCGACGGAGCGGAAGATCGCGGCCTCAAAGTTGTAGAGCAAGATCGAGGGCATGCTGAGCAAAAAGACGCGCAGGTAGAGCGAAGCGAGCGGCATGGTTTCGGCAGGAACGTTGAGCGCGGCGAGCATGGGCTCGGCAAAGATCTCGCCCAGCGCGATGACGACAAAGCCCACGAGCGCCATTAAAACCGAGGTATGGACGGCACGTTTGACCATGTTCTGATCGTTGCGGCCGATAGCGTTGGCGATGACCACATTTGAGCCAAGCGACATGCCGATAAACAGGTTGAGCATAAGACTGGTAATCGGAACATTGGAGCCGACCGCTGCCATGGCAAGGGTTCCCTGGTCGCCCGAGAAGTTGCCGATGATGACCGTGGCGATGAGGTTCGATAGCTGTTCCAAGATGCTCGTGGCGGCCACGGGGAAGGCGAACAGGGGAATATTGCGCCACAGCGAGCCGGTGGTCATGTCAATGTGCTTAGATGCGGTATCGGCCATACACTCTCAATCTCTAATATGCTATTTCGTGCTTATTTGCGCAGACGATGATACTCCTAATGCAACCAGTCGGTACTTAGATAGTCGTTGGGACGTTCTTAAACGACTGGTCATTCAATAACGTCCCCGATGACTAGGTGGGGAAGGCGTGCGACAATGGTGGGCGTTGTGTTGTTCGCGCTAAGGAGTTGCCATGTTGTTGTGTCCCGTTTGCCATGAGCCGTTGGTGGACGACGAGCGCGGTGCTACATGCGCGGGCGGACACCGGTTTGACCGTGCGCGCGAGGGCTATCTCTATCTGCTGCGCTCGTCCAAGAGCGGCGACTCCATGGGCGATCCCAAGTCGCAGGCGCGCAGTCGTCGCGACTTTCTTAACCGCGGTTACTACGCGCCGTTGCGCGATGCGATGGTCGAGCTGGTGCGCAAGCAGGTGTCTGGACGTGCAACGTCTGCGAATGGCCCCATGACGCTGCTCGATATTTGCTGCGGCGAGGGCTACTACACCAGTGCCATGGGTGCGGTGCCGGGCGTGGATGCTTACGGTTTCGACCTGGGCAAAGAGATGGTGCGCCTGGCCGCCAAGCGCGGCGATGCGACCTATTTTGTGGCCAACATGAAGGATATCCCCGTGGCAGATGGCGCCTTCGATATGGTGACCGAGCTCTTTGCTCCCTTTAACGAGCGCGAGTTTGCTCGCGTGCTGGTGCCCGAGGGCTCGCTCTACACCGTGGTGCCGGGTGCCCATCACCTGTTTGGGCTCAAGGAGGTGCTCTACGACAGGCCATACCTCAATGACGAGAAGCTGCCGAAGACTACCGAGCTCGAGTTGGTCGGAACGCGGCGCGTGACAGCTTCTATCACCCTTCAGACCCAGGCCGACATCGAGGCGGTGTTCCAGATGACGCCGTACTACTACCGCACGCGCCCCGCCGACAAAGCACGCCTGGCAAACCTCGATACCCTTCAGACCGACATCGACTTCATCATCGCCGAGTACCGCCACAGCTAACCTACAAAAAAGGGACAGGTTTATTTTGGCGGGTTTTATCTGGGCTAACGTAAAGGGCCGACCGCGTTGCTGCGCGATCGGCCCTTTTTAGTTGCTTGGCTGCAGAGGTTATGAGAAGCGAGCGCTTACAGACGGTCCTTGTTTTCGGCCTTCACGGCGTGCGCCTGCTGAATAAAGAACAGGTCGTAGACCACGATGACAAAGGCGCCGATATTGACGGCGCTGCCGCCGAGCGCGGGAAGGGTAAGCACAGCCTGGACGAGCGTAGCGACCGCGGCAACGATACCGAGCTTAAACGCGCCATCCACCTGCGAAGGCTTGTTGGCACCCTTGATGCCCGCAACACCTGCGGCAAGATCGACAACGCCCTTGATAATCACAACGACAGCAGCGAGTATGGCGTTCGATCCGTAGATGGATTCAAATTTGCCGGTCGCGATGCCGGCGATTCCGATGACGAGGCTGGCGATGCCCAAAACAAAATAGATGAGGGCAAGGATTTTGAGTGTCTTGCGCGCGGCGCTCATAGGTAGTCCTTTCGATTCGGGCGCTGCCAGTCTGGCGCGTCCCATAAGCTGCACATATCGTGAAGCACATTGTAGTTCAACGTGACGGCGTGTGTGCTAGAAAGCGCTTCTCGCCTGTGCAGAGCAATCTTTCAAAAAGGAAAGCTGGACGTAAGCCAAATCGATGGCAGCACATGTGCGGCGCTGCGATGATGAGGTCGTGACAAGGAGTTGGTCTAAGGAGGAGCCATGATGTACGGAACAGGGCAAGTGCGCGAGCCGCGGTCGTTGGGAAGGCGCATGAGTGATTCTGTGATCGCTGCCGTATGCACGGGATTGATGGCGGTGCTTTGCATTGGGATGCTGTGGGCCATGTCGCATGTGGGACAATAGCGGACGGTTGAGTGCCGACAGGGGCGGCGCTCACGTATTCATTTTGCTTGTAAAGGAGTGCCCATGGGCGTCGTCGATCCCTTTTCTGTTGCTCGGGCCGCGGGGCTTGAGCTGACCGGGAAGCCCGAGGGCCTCACGCTCACCGACGGCGCGATGGAGCTGCGTGCCGATTTTGCCCGCATGCTTCCACGGCTCAAGCAGGGCCGTCTGCAGCAAGAGCTGCTGGTGAAGGCTGCGCGCACAAAAGGCATCGAGCAGCCATGGGCGATTGACGCCACGGCAGGCTTTGGCGAGGATTCGCTGCTGCTGGCCGCCACGGGCTTTACCGTCGATCTGTATGAACAGGATTGCGTGATTGCGGCATTGCTCAAGGATGCCTTGGACCGCGCGGCGGATGATCCGGCGCTTGCGGCTGCCGTGGCACGCATGCGCTTGCATGCGGGCGAGGACAGCATTGCCGGCCTTCGCCATACGGCTGAGCTGGTCGAGCGCGGTGAGCTCGCGGCTCCCGATGTGGTGTATTTGGACCCCATGTTTCCCGAGCGCACCAAGAGCGCGGCGGTTAAAAAGAAGTTCCAGCTCTTGCACCATTTGGAGCAGCCGTGTGCCGATGAGGAGACGCTGGTCGAGGCTGCTCTTGCGTCGTGCCCGCGCAAGGTTGTTATCAAGCGGCCAGTGAAGGGGCCGCTGCTTGCCGGCGTTAAGCCGAGCTATCAGCTTGCGGGCAAGGCCGTTCGCTACGATGTTTTGGTGCCGCCGCGCCCGTAGCTTGCGTGCGATGGTTGGCGCTCCGTCAGTGCCGTGCCGATGCGGCGTCTATTTCCATGGATGCGACGTCAGATGCCAGCCGCCGCAGTACTCGCATTTGTAGCAGGCCAGCCCGCGGCGTCCGCGGTTTTCGCAGTCAGCCATAACTGCCTCGGCCTCGGCGCGCGTGTCGTAACGGTTTTTTCGCTCGCACGACTTGTAGCGCCAGGCCTCATCTCGCTCGGCGTCCAGGGCGTCGCGGCGCTCATCCTCGCGCGCAAACAGGTCGCTCATATCGCCGCCCGTAGCAGCGCCCAAAAACTCGCTTTTGGCCTTTGACCAGGCGGCTCGCTTTTTGCTCCCCATCTGCTTCGTGTCCTTTCCAAACGCTGGTATCATTGCTCAATCAAAGTGATACCAATAAACGTGAGGTCGCCGCGTGATGATCAGAAAAACCCTCGATACCGACATTCCTGCCGTCATGGCCATCTATGACGTCGCCCGCGCCTTTATGCGCGCGCATGGCAACGCCACGCAGTGGCCCGAGGGCACGCCTTCGGCCGAGCAGCTGACTGCCGATATCGCCGCCGGCGGCAGCTATGTGTGCGAAGTCGACGGTCGCGTGGTGGCGACGTTTGCCTTTTTGCCGGGCCCGGACGAGTGCTATGACGTCATCGAGGACGGTCAGTGGCGTAGCGACACTCCGTACGCCGTGCTGCACCGCGTGGCGTCCGACGGCACCGTGCACGGTATCGCGGCCGCGATGTTTGCCTTTGCCAAGGAGCGTGCCGACCATCTGCGTATCGATACGCACGCGGACAACCTGCCCATGCAGGGTGCGAGCATGAAGGCGGGGTTCGAGCGCGCCGGAGTCGTGTATGTGTCGGACGGCACGCCGCGTGTTGCGTTCGACTGGCTGCGCGAGGCATAAGAGCGAGGACGCGTATCAACAATCCATGTACATGAAAATGGCCCCGGGCGGGGCCATTTTCGTTCAAGACTTTAGTCTGCTGGCCGCGCAGCGGCCAGCTTTAAACCACCCGCTACG
>UQMY01000033.1 GCA_900542325.1 uncultured Collinsella sp.
TGTCATTCAAAAGGCAAGGCATGACCAGAAGGTCTATGCCTTGCCTTTTTCATGCTAACTTGTTCGCTCTGGGTGGCGCTCGCTGGCATTGCCAAAACATCGACGCTCCCAATGACTACCGTGTGTCTATTAATTTTTCGAGCTTGTGCTGCGCTGCTGGTCGCTGGCGTATATCCTGTTAAGTCGTCAGCATACGATTCAACAGGGAAGGCAGATTATGCATTCTCCCCATCAACGCGACGCGCATCCACAGCCGGTATGCAGCCGTCGCATCTTTTTGGGTAGCGCCCTCGCTGCGAGCGCTTCCGTCGTCGCCGGCGCGCTTGCCGGCTGCCAGCGCCCGTCCACGCTCAAGGTGGTCCAGCCCACGACGGGCGGCGGTCGCGATGACCTGTCCGATTCCGTTATCGGCAAGGATAAGATCCGCATCGGCATGGAGGCGGCCTACGCCCCGTACAACTGGCAGGTTTCCGAGGCCAGCGAGTTCACGATCCCCATCGACAACGTGCAGGGCGCCTATGCCGATGGCTACGACGTGCAGATCGCCAAGATCGTCTGCAAGGCTCTCGGCGGCGAGCCCGTTGCCGTCAAGCAGAGCTTCTCGGGCCTTATCGACTCGCTCAACAACGGCCAGATTGACCTCATCATCGCCGGCATGAGCGCCACGCCCGAGCGCGAGGAGTCCGTCGGCTTTTCCGACCCGTACTTCATTGGCTACTTTGGCCTATTCGTAAAAGAGGGCTCGCCCTACCAAAACGCGACCAAGCTCAGCGACTTTAGCGGCGCCACGGTGCTCGGCCAAAAGGACACGATGCTCGACACCGTCATTGACGAGATCCCGGGCGTCGTCCACAAAAATCCGGTCGATTCGGTACCCACGGTGTTCTCGAACCTGCTGCAGGGCACTTGTGACGCTGTGACCTACAACACCGAAAACGAGAAGGGCTATATGGCCCAAAACCCGGGCATCGTGCCCATTCGCTTTGCGGAGGGCGAGGGCTTTAAGCAGGAGGTTACGGCAAACGTCGGCTGCCGCAAGGGCTCGGACAAGCTGCTCAAACTTATCGATAAGACGCTCAAGGGCATCAGCCAGGAGGAGCGCGACCAGATGTGGGACGCGTGCCTCGACCGTCAGCCGGCATAGGGAGGCAGCATGAAAACAGTCAATCGTCTGGCCTCCTTTATCAAGGCCGACCACCGTTATGTGTATCTAGGCACGAGCGCTATCGCGGCGCTCGGTCTGGCGTTTAGCCAGCGCAACCCAACGCCGCTGAGCTTCTTGGCGCCCACGGGCGTGTTCCAAGACTGCCTCTGGGTAATCCTTTGGGCCTGGCTCGTCGTGTCGGCGGCGGCGCTCGTCACCAAGCTCATGCACTGGAACGACTATCGCGAAACGTCGCCGTTTGCATCCGAGCGTTGCCGTCGCGGCGCGCGCCTGGGCAGCTATGTCGCGGTTGCCATCGCGGCGATCTTCTTTATCGACCGCTGCGTCATGTCGTTTGTCGACCTGGTGCAGGTGAGCATTGTCTCGGACTCCAATCCCAGCGACTTTCTGTCGAGCTTGGTCTACATGACCTACAAGAGCGGCGACTTCTTTATCCGCGGTATCGAGATTACCATCGCGCTTGCCACCTTCGGCACGGTCATCGCCTTCTTCTTGGCGCTGCTCTTTGTGTTCTTGCGCACCCAGACCTTCGATCGCGTCGACAACGACCTGGTGCGCTTCTTTAAGAGCATCGGCCGCGGCTTTGCGACCGTTTACTCCACCATCGTGCGCGGTACGCCCATGATGGTCCAGGGCCTGCTCATCTATTACGCGGGCTTTACCGTTCTGCGCGGCATGGGCTTCGAGACCGCCCAGGCCAACCAGATCTGGAGTACCTTCACCGCCGGCCTCGTCACCATCTCGCTCAACTCCACCGCCTACATGATGGAGGTCCTGCGCGGCGGCATCGAGTCCATCGATCCCGGCCAGGCCGAGGCAGCGCGCTCGCTGGGCCTGTCGCAGTGGCAGGCTATGCGCAAAGTCGTGTTCCCTCAGGGTATTAAAAACGCGATCCCGGCGCTCACCAACGAGCTCATCATCAACATCAAGGACTCGTCGGTGCTCTCGGTCATCGGCGTGTTCGACCTCATGTACGCCACCACCACCGTCGCCGGCGTGTACTACCGCCAGATGGAGGTCTACTGCGTGGCGCTCGTGGTCTATCTGATCCTGACGCTCGTGGCGAGCCGCCTGCTCGAGGCCTTTGGCAAAAAGCTCGGCGCCGAGGCTCCGGCCACGCTGCCCAGCTCTAACTAGGCTTAAGACGAGGAGAATCATCATGGCAGATACCGCCACTACCGGCACTGCGGCAGCCGTGCAAAACCAAGAGCCGCTTATCCGCGTCGAGGGCCTGCGCAAGAGCTTTGGCTCACTCGAGGTACTCAAGGGCATCGACTTGTCCGTCAATCCCGGCGAGGTCGTCACCATCATCGGCGCCTCGGGCTCGGGCAAGTCGACGTTTCTGCGCTGCCTTAACCTGCTCGAGACTCCGGATGCCGGCCATATCTGGTTCCACGGTCAGGACCTTACTGCCGAGCGCTGCAATATCAATAAACTGCGCGAGGACATCGGCATGGTGTTCCAGGGCTTCAACCTGTTCAACAACATGGACGTGCTCGACAACTGCACGCTCGCGCCCGTCACGCTCAAAAAGATGAGCAAGGTCGAGGCCGAGAAGGTCGCGATGGAGCATCTGACCAGCGTGGGACTCGAAAAGTTCGCGCACGCCGCCGTGGGTCGCCTGTCCGGTGGTCAAAAGCAGCGCGTGGCCATCGCTCGTGCCCTGTGCATGAATCCGCAGATCATGCTGTTTGACGAGCCGACCTCAGCGCTCGACCCCGAGATCGTGGGCGAGGTGCTCGAGGTCATGCGCAAGCTCGCGGCCGACGGCATGACCATGGTCGTCGTCACGCATGAGATGGCCTTTGCCCGCACGGTGTCCGACCGCGTGGTCTTTATGGACAAGGGCGTGGTGCTCGAGGATGCCGCGCCGGCCGAGCTCTTCGGCAACCCCAAACACCAGCGCACTCGTGAGTTCCTCTCTCGCTATCTCGAGGACAAATAACCGACCGCAAACGCTTACGTTGCAGGGCCGCTCCCGTGGGGCGGCCTTTGTCGTCACAATCGAAAGGATGTCATGGCCGAGGTTTGGCGCTTCTTTGCGCATGAGGACGATTTTGCCGATATAGACGAGGCCGGCGCGTGCGAGCGCTTGGGCCGCGTGCTGTCGTTTCCGACCATTTCGAGCATGGATGCCGAGGCGGTGGATTGGCAGCCCTTCGGCGACCTGCGCGCGTATATGCAGCAGGCCTGGCCGCACGTATTTGCGGCGGGCGAGGTCGAGCTTGTCGGCCATTCGCTGTTGGTGACGCTTGGCGGTTCCGACCCTGCCCTCAAACCCGTCATGCTCATGGGTCACATGGACGTGGTTCCTGTGGTGCCGGGCACCGAGGACGATTGGACGCACGCCCCCTTTAGCGGACATGTGGACGATGCCTACATTTGGGGCCGCGGCGCCATCGACATGAAAGACCAAGTCGCAGGCATTCTCGAGGCGGTTGAGTATGCGCTGGCCCACGGCTGGGAGCACGAGCGCACCCTGCTGCTGGCTTTTGGCCAGGACGAGGAAACCACGCAGTTCGGTGCGGGTGCCATCGGCCGCGTGCTCGAGGAGCGCGGCATTGAGCTTGAGTACCTGATCGACGAGGGCGACTACCGCATCGTTTCGGCTGCCGAGTACAGCGCGGGCGAGGACTGGCTCATGCACGCCGACCTTGCCGAGAAGGGCTATGCCGATATCGTGCTCAAGACGAAGAGCGAGGGCGGGCATTCCTCCAACCCCTACGGTGGCACTTCACTCGAGGTGCTCAGCCGTGCCATCACCGCAATCTGCGATATCGAGTGGCCGACGCGCGTGACCGACTTGCTTGCCGCACAGCTCGTCGAGCTGGGGCTTTACACGGCCGACGAAATTGCCGCCAACGGGGATGCCATTGTCCGCGAGTGCCTCGCCAGCAAGAAGCTCTATCCGCTCGTGACCACCACCTGCGCGCCCACGCAGATCGAGGGTGGCAGCACCGGCGCCAACGTAATGCCGCAGGATATGTGGGCCAATATCAATTTCCGTATGCTCGAGGGCACGAGCGTGGCCGATGTCGTGGCCCGCTGCCGCGTCGCCGTTGCCGAGGCGGGGCTCGCCGACCGTGTCGAGGTCGAGCTCGGCCCTGGCAGCTCCGAACCCTCGCCGTCTCCGCGCATCGGCGGACCGGGACTCGAGGCGGTTCGCTCCATCGCCGCCCGCTATTTCCGTGATCCAAAGGGGACGGAGGAAAACGGATCATCCGAGCCGTTGGCGATTGTCCCCTCGACCGTGATCGGCGCGACCGACGCTGCCAACTACCAGCGCATTTGCTCCGAGTGCATTCGCTTCTCGGCCTTTGTGGTCGACGATGACGAGTGCGACCGCGGCGTCCACGGCACCAACGAGCGCATCACCCGCCGCGCCTACCTCCAGGGTGTCCGCTTCCTCATCGCCCTGCTCCATACGCTCTAGAATCCGACAAAGGGACTCTCCCTTTGTCGGATTCCGTGCGGGTTATATGCAGGTTTGCCTGCGCACGCTATCATGTATGGGTTAGACCGCAACTATGTACCCCGTACGCGAAGGGATGCGCATGTATCTGAAGATCGACATGCTCTAGCTGGACTTGCCCCCGCAATGGCGCCGTGCGCCCCATCAATTCTGCCGATTTTCACCTTCACGCATATAAAGGAGTCCCGTCATGCGCGACAAGCTCGAAAAGATCATCAAGGCCTACGAGGAGCTCGAGAAAAAGCTTTCCGACCCGGCCGTCGCCTCCGATATCAAGGAGTTCACGCGTCTCAACAAGGAGTACGCGCACCAGTCCGACCTCATCGCTGCCTCGCGCGAGTACATCGGCGCGCTCGATGACATCGAGGCCGCCAAGGAAATGCTCCACGATACTACCGATGCCGATGAGAAGGAGATGCTCCAGATGGACATCTCCGAAAACGAGGCCAAGCTTCCCCAGCTCGAGGAAGACATTAAGTACATGCTCATCCCGAGCGACCCCAACGACGACAAGAACACCATCGTCGAGATTCGCTCCGCCGCTGGTGGCGACGAGGCGGCCATCTTTGCCGGCGATCTGTACAAGATGTATCAGCGCTTCTGTGAGTCGCGCGGCTGGAAGACCACCGTGCTCGACTCCAGCCCCAGCGAGGCCGGCGGCTTTAAGTCCATCGAGTTCAAGGTCGAGGGCGACCGCGTCTACTCCGTCATGAAGTTCGAGTCCGGCGTGCACCGCGTCCAGCGCGTTCCCAAGACCGAGTCTCAGGGCCGCATCCAGACCTCCACGGCAACCGTCGCCGTGCTTCCCGAGGCCGAGGAGATTGACGTCCAGATCAACCAGTCCGACCTGCGCATCGATACCTACTGCGCCTCCGGCCCTGGCGGTCAGTGCGTTAACACCACCTACTCCGCCGTGCGCATCACCCACCTGCCCACCAACACCGTGGTGCAGTCGCAGGAGCAGCGCTCCCAGATCCAGAACCGCGAGGTCTGCATGCAGATGCTGCGTGCCCGCCTCTACGAGATGGAGCTCGAGCGTCAGCAGGCCGAGCTTGGTGCCGAGCGCCAGAGTCAGATCGGCCACGGCAACCGTTCCGAGAAGATCCGCACCTACAACCAGCCCCAGGACCGCGTGACCGACCACCGCATCGGTTTCAACTCCACCTACAATGGCGTCCTTCTGGGCGATCAGCTCGGCACCGTCATCGAGGCACTCGCCGCCGCCGAGCGAGCCGAGAAGCTGGCTCAGGCTGTTTAAGTTACGGCGTTTTACCAAACGCCGTAACTGCTCGACGCTGCGCGCCGCCCAGAGCGACAATTTGTCATTCAAAAGGCAAGGCATGACCAGAAGGTCTATGCCCTGCCTTTTTCATGCCAACTTGTCGCTCTGGACGTCGCTCGCTGACATTGCCAAAACATCGGCGTTTCCTTGGTTGTCAAATGATCCGTAGGGAGTCATTGGTGACATTGCCTTGATATTTTATTCAGTCGGCTGTGATGTCATTTGAGCTGCTTACCTGCTTAAGGTAATTGACGGCATATATCTGCTATCGAAAATATTGCTCGAAAAATTGTCCAAGAAGTCGCGGGGCGATTTTTGATGGGTCGCGCGTCAAGTGATTTGGCAAGTTCTTGGTTAGATATTGGTCAGTTTTGGGGCAACCTTGCCAAAAGCTTGACGGATGCAGATTTAGACGTCGACGAATGAACACTCTAGGCAGGCTCCAAGCAAAATTCTGGGCTGATTCTCGATAATCGCCTTCAATCGTCCCTTGCCAAGCGCTGGCCTCGCTTACAATCTGCTCCGACATTCGCGCGCCGCCCGGCGCTTAAGAGGGGAGGGCCCCATGGCAAACGAGATCTGGACCATCAAGCGTTGTCTCGAGTGGACCAAGGAGTACCTGGCCGAGCGCGGCGAGGAGCATCCCCGTCTTTCCGCCGAGTGGCTGCTGTGCGCCGCCACGGGCCTGGCGCGCATTGACCTATATATGCGTATGGACGAGACGCTTAACGCGGCCCAGCTCGAGACCATGCATGCGGCCGTCGTTCGTCGCGCCAAAGGCGAGCCGCTGCAGTACATCACCGGCAGCACGCAGTTTCGCATGATTGACGTCGCGTGCGCTCCCGGTGTGCTCATTCCGCGCCCCGAAACCGAGATGCTCGTCGAGGAAGTCCTCAATTATCTGGATGCCGAGGTGCTGAGCCCCGAGGCCGCTGCCCGTCAGCGTGTTGAGCTGCCTTGGAACGATGAGGTCGAGCAGGCCCGCAAAGCTGAGGCGGCGCTGGCCGACGAACGCGCGACCGCCGAGCGCCGTGCTGCCAACCTGACGGCCGCCGATGAGGCTGCGCTGGGTAGCGACGTGCTCGGTAGCCGCGCCTATGCCGAGGAGCTTGCCGATCGCGAGGCCGAGGAAGCCGCCGCGCAAGCAGCAGAAGCCGAAGCCGCAAAAGCCGCCGAGCCCGAGCTCGACGAATACGACATCGCCATCGAGGGTGCCGACCAGGAGACGGCTTTAGCTCAGGATACCGCTGCGCCTGCCCCAGCCGGGCCCTGCACTGCCCGCGTTCTCGAGGTCGGCTGCGGCACGGGCTGCATTTCGCTCTCCCTTGCCTGGGAGCGCCGCGGCCACGTTACCTGCACCGCCACCGATATCGAGTCGCGCGCCATCGATCTGGCCACCAAAAACCGCGACGCCCTCGGCCTCACGGCAGATGAGGTTGCCTTTAGCCTCACCAACCTGGTGAGTTCCATTCCCCGCGAAGAGTGGGGCACCTTTGATGTGCTCGTCTCCAACCCACCTTACATCCCGACCGACGTCATGCGCTCGCTGCCGCACGAGGTCAAGGACTTTGAGCCCGACCTGGCGCTCGAGGGCGGCGCCGACGGCCTCGATATCTTCCGCCGCCTGCTCAACGCGGCGCCTTACATGCTGCGCGCCGGCGGCCTGTTTGCCTGTGAGCTCTACGAGGGTACCCTCGATGCCGCGGCCGAGCTCTGTCGCCAGGCAGGCCTTTCGGACGTACGTATCGTCCATGACCTTACCGATCGCCCCCGCATCGTCCGAGCCATCGTCACCGAGCCCAAGCAGCGCCATTAATATTTATTAACTGGTTAACAAAAATTATAAATTAGTTTATAATTAGGACGGCTGAAAGAGGTCGGTCCATGCAACCTCTTACCTTTCGGGAAATCATTGCCCTACTCAAGCACGATGGATTCGTGAAGGTCGCGCAAGTCGGTAGTCATGCTAAGTATGTTTCTAACGATCGTGTTGTCACCGTGAACGGCTCTGGTGGTGATCGACCAAAGAAGGGCACGTGGGCAAGTATTCGTCGCCAAGCTGGACGGTAGTTGGAGGCAAAATGAGGCAGCGATTTACCTATGACTGCGTTCTCATAAAAGAAGACGACGGTTACTGCGCCAGCTTCCCGCAGATTCCCGGCGCCTTTGCCGATGGCGATACGCGCGAAGACGCGATTGCCCATGCCACCGAGGCACTGATGGCGTTTTTGGCCGACGACCTCAACAACGGTTTGACTCCGGCAGGGTACGAACGCTCGGCCGAGGTCGTGGCCCTTTCAGTCGAAATCGACCACGAGGACGCTCGGGAAGCGGCGTGCCGAACATTTAAAGACGCAGCGCTGGACCTCAAAGTCTCCGCTCCGCGGATTACCGCGCTGGTCAAAGCCGGAAAGCTCGATGTTGAACTCGTCGACGGCCGTCGGATGATAACGATAGACAGCATCGAGCGCTACGCCGCCCAAGAACGCCACGCCGGCAGGCCAAAGAAGTTCGTCGCAGTCCAATAACCCCCTCACTTTCACCGACTACTAGAGCCGCTCACCAAACCAACATGCGCTCTGGGCAAATAGATTGAACGTTTCGTGCGAGAATGCCCCACAGTAAACAAACTTGCACCAGAGCGTAAGGGGCTGGCATACACATGCAGACGGTCTATCGGGTATACGAGGGAACGCGCGAGCCGCATCGGCTTGCCGTCGAGCGCACGGCCGAGGTGCTCGGCCGCGGCGGCCTGGCTTTGATCCCGACCGAGACCGTCTACGGTGTCGCCGTGGCAGTCAGCGCCTTCTCGGACGCCGTGCCCCAAGATACAAGCGAATTCCCATCGTGGCCGCGCGATCCGCAGGCTGCCGTCAATGGCGCCGCAGTTCCTGCGCTCGGCACCGGCTATCGCCGTATCTTCACTCTCAAGCAACGTGAGCTCACGCAAACCGTCGCTTGGCTGGTCGATGGCGTCGAAGCACTCGATCGCTATGGCGTGGATATACCGGAAGATGCCCGCATACTCGCGCGACGATGCTGGCCGGGAGCCCTGACTATCGTGGTCAAGGCAGCTCCCTGTGTGCCGACCTTTATGCGCGCTGCCGACGACACCGTGGCCCTGCGCGCTTCGGCCTCTCCCGTGGTCCAAGCGCTCATTCGCGCCTGCGGCAGCCCCCTTGCCTGTACGAGCGCCAACACGCACGGCGCGCCCGCGCCGGCAAGCTTTGCCGCCGTCGAGGGTCGCATCCTGGAGGGGGTCGATGTTGCCGTCGACGCCGGTGAGACCCCGTGTCGCGACGCCTCGACCATCGTGTCGTTTCAGCACGGCGGGCTCCAGATCCTGCGCCAAGGCGCACTTCCCGCATCAGAGATCGAACGGGTCCTGTCCGACCCGATGCAATAGAAAGGTTTAAGCGATGTCGTTGAATCTGGGCAGCCTGGGCATGGAAGATGCCTCGTTTGACTTTGGCGGTTCCTACATCATGGCGCTCGACTGCGGCACCACCTCGGTACTTGCGACCATCGTCGACGAGTACGGCTGCATCGTCGCGCAGGCACGTCGCAGCGTAAAAACGAGTTTTCCGCGTCCCGGTTGGGTAGAGCAAGACCCCATGGCGGTCCTTGCCAGCCAGATCGCGGTCATGATGGAAGTCCAGTTTAAGAGCGGTATCCACTCCGACCGCATTGCCGCCATCGGCATCTCCAACCAGCGCGAGACCACGGTGGTCTGGGACCGTGTGAGCGGTCAGCCGATCTATAACGCCATCGTATGGCAGTGCCGCCGTACCGCACCTCTGATCGACGAGCTTGTCGAGCAGGGCGCAGAAGGGCTGGTGCGCTCCCGCACGGGACTCACGCTCGACCCGTATTTCTCGGCCTCCAAGGTGCAGTGGATTCTCGACAACGTCGACGGCGCACGCGAGAGCGCGGCGGCGGGCGACCTCATGTTTGGCACCATCGACACCTGGCTCATCTACAACCTCACCGGCGGCCAGGTCTTTGCCACCGACTACACCAATGCCAGCCGCACGGCACTCTTTAATATCCATACGCTCGATTGGGACGACGACCTGCTGGCACTCTTTGACGTTCCACGTTCCATGATGCCCGAGGTTCGCTGGAGCTCGGGCGACTACGGCCGCGTCGCGAGCGACATCATGACCAACATGCCGCCCATCATGGGTGTGGCGGGCGACCAGCAGGCATCGCTGTTCGGCCACTGCTGTTTCCGTCCCGGTCAGACCAAAAACACCTATGGCACGGGCTGCTTTATGCTCATGAACACCGGCGACGAGATCGTCGAATCCAAGAATGGCCTGGTCTCCACCATCGGTATCGCTGCGGACGGCAAAGTCAGCTATGCGCTCGAGGGCTCTATTTTTGCCGCCGGCTCAACGATGAACTGGCTTCGCAACAACATGGGCATCATCTCGAGCGTGAGCGAGTCGGCACAACTCGCCGCTTCGATTAGCGACAACGAGGGCTGCTACTTCGTTCCCGCCTTTGCGGGTTTGGGTGCTCCCTGGTGGGACCCGCATGCCCGCGGTATCGTGTGCGGTCTGACCGGCGCCTCGAGCCGTGCGACCATCGTACGTGCCGCCTGCGAATCCATGGCATATCAGAGCTACGACGTGTTGCGCGCCATGGAGCAGGACGTGGGGCTTTCGATTGAGCGCCTGTCTGTCGATGGCGGTGCCTCGCGCAACGAGTTCATCATGCAATTCCAGGCCGATCTGCTGGATATCCCCGTGCTGCAATGCGAGACGGTGGAGACCACGGCAATCGGTGCCGCGTACTTGGCGGGTCTTGCCGTCGGCTATTGGGAAGACCTAGAAGAGCTGGAGCAAAATGCCCAGATCGTTAGGACCTTCCTTCCCCACATGTCCGCCGAGCGCCGCGAACAAAACCTTGCGGGCTGGCGTGATGCAGTCAGGCGCTCGCTCAGTACCGCACAGTAGGGCTGCGATGGGCTGCTCGATACAACAAACCGCTAAACTAATGCATGGCGTGCGGCGGCAACATTGCTGCGCGCCTTGTCAGCAAGGCCGTATTGCGGCCGCAACGAAAGGGGCAATCAACCCATGACCGTCACCTACGATACGTCCCGTGTGACGCTTGTCGATCACCCGCTCGTCCAGCACAAGCTGTCGATCCTGCGCGACAAAAACACCGGCACCAACCAGTTCCGCCAGCTCGTGCGCGAACTCGCGCTTTTTGACGGCTACGAGGCCATGCGCGACCTGCCTATGGAAGACGTCGAGGTCGAGACCCCCATCACTACCGCCACGTTCAAACAGCTCGCCGGCAAGAAACTCGCCATCGTGCCCATCCTGCGTGCGGGCCTTGGAATGGTCGACGGCATTCTCGACTTGGTGCCCTCCGCTCGCGTGGGCCACATCGGCATGGAGCGCGACGAGGTCACCCACGAGCCGCACGAGTATTACTGCAAGATGCCCAAGGATATCGACCAGCGCATCTGCCTGGTTGTCGACCCCATGCTCGCCACGGGCGGTTCGGCCGAGATGGCCATCAGCTACCTGCGCGAGCGCGGTGTCAAGGACATCCGCATGCTGTGCATCGTCGCGGCCCCCGAGGGCCTCAAGTCGCTGACTGAGAAGGATTCTGATGTGCATATCTATACCTGCGCCATCGACGACCATCTCAACGAGGCTGCCTACATCGTTCCCGGCCTGGGCGACGCCGGCGACCGTATCTACGGCACGCTCTAGTCGCTGGACTAAGACGACCGCGGCTGCAAATACGAAGAAACGGTGCGCGCGGACGAACAGAAGGCGACCGCGCGCACTCCTGTTAACGGACGTTTTGCCCTGCAGGGTTCGAGAAAAACGTATTACCGTACCTGCGGCATAAAGAAGGTCTTAAGAAAACGAACAGGTGCGTATTAACCGATGCTTTTTCGGTTGTACTTTAGCGATTGGCTCGTACAATAGTCACCAATGTTTGGCGGGAACTGTTCTGTGAAGCGTTAAAAAGGGAAAGTGAGGACGCCAGTGTTTCAGATAGCCGATTTGCTCGCTATCGTTGCAGGTGCCATCGCGGGCGCGATCGCCTTCCTTCCCTTTGTCTTTACGCTCAAGCCGGTTCTTGACGATAGACAGAATGCGGACATGCTCAAGGGTATGGTGAGTCTGGCGGTCTCGGCAATCGCCCTGCTCGTCTTTACCTTGGTTGTGTTTGTGTTGTTCGGAGAGGCATTTCGCATGTTCCTCCTGGGCGAGGCGATTGGCTTCGTGGCCTTTATGGCCGCCTGCACGGTTCGCGTCGCCAAGGCGCTGCGAGATCCTCATGAGGTCGAAAGGTAAGTCGTGGAAATTTTTGAAAAGCTGCCTGATGAGATTAATCATCTGGTCAGCGAGTTCAGCTCCACCCCTGTCGTGGGCGATCTGAGCTGCGGCATCACGCAGTACTCGTTTTGGCTGATCGTCTCCACGATCGTGCTCCTGATCGTCCTGGCCGTGTTCAAGAAGAAGCAGACCCTGGTTCCCAAGGGCTTCTTCGTCAACGGTTTCGAGTACATCATCGAGTACGTCGAGAACGATATCGGCAAGGGCGTCGTGGGTGAGAACTGGAAGAAGCACTTCCCGTTCCTGTGCTCGCTTTTCCTGTTCATCCTGATCAATAACATGATCGGCCTGATCCCGGGAATGAAGCCCGGCACCGGCGCAATCGGCTCCACCGCCGCGCTCGCCATCTTCGCCTTCGTGTACTTCATCTACTACGGATGCAAGGCTCACGGCGTGATCGGCTACATCAAGAGCCTCGCCCCGCAGGGCGTGAGCTTCCCGATGAACGTGCTCGTGTGGGTCGTCGAGCTCTTTTCGACCTTCCTGCGCCTCATCACGCTCGCCGTCCGTCTGTTCTGCAACATGTTCGCAGGACACGTGGTCATGGGTTCGTTCGCCATCATGGCGAGCATGTTCATGCAGCCGCTGCTTCAGCAGGTTTCCGCGGCGCACGCCGTCGGCGCCCTGCCTTCGCTGGCCTGGCTTGCCATCCTCATCCTGATCTATGCGATCGAGCTTGTGGTCGGCGCCATCCAGGCTTACGTCTTCACGGTCCTTACCGCCGTGTATGTCTCCGAGGCAGAGGAGGTCGCGGAGGAGGAGTAGCCTTCCGCTCGCGCCTTAAAGGTAAGCAATTCGTTAAACCGCCGGTGCCCGTACCCATGGAGCCCGGCAGTTATAAAAAGGTTATCCTGCGTGAAATAAGACACGCACGACAAAGGAGGAATCGTGGGAGTTATCGGTTACGGTCTCGGTGTTATCGGCGCTGGTCTTGCTATCGGCCTGTCTGCTCTGGGTGCTACGGGTGCTATGGCCCGTCAGCCTGAGGTCCAGGGCCGCGTGTTCACCGTCTTCATCATGGGCTCCGCCTTCGGCGAGGCTCTGGCTCTGATCGGCTTCGTTGTCGCGCTGATCGTTAAATAGCACGGAGCGTCAAGTATGAATCTTTCATCCCAGAAGAGCGCGATCGCACTCTCCGCGTCCGCGGCCGCGCTGCTCATGCCGGTTTCCGCGTTCGCCGAGGACGGCGCTGCCGGTGCGGACATCCTCATCCCTAAGATGGCGGAGTTCATCCCGGCGCTTATCGCCTTCCTGATTATCTGGATCGTGCTGGCCAAGGTCGCCCTGCCGGGCATCATGAAAACCATGGAGGAGCGCGGCAAGAAGATCGAGGAGAGCCTCGACGAGGCCGAGAAGACCAAGCAGGAGGCTATCGCCAAGCGCGCTGAGTCCGACTCGATCGTCACCGACGCCCGTCGTCAGGCTGCCGACATCGTTCTCGAGGCCCGTAAGGACGCCGAGTCCGAGCGCGCCCGTATCATCGAGGCTGCTCACAAGGAGGCCGAGGAGATCATCGCCAAGGCCCATACGACCGTCGAGGACGAGCGCAAGTCCATTTACGCCGGTGCCGCGAGCTCCATCGCCGACCTGTCCGTTGCCGTCGCCACCAAGATCGTGGGCGAGGCACTCGAGGACGAGACCGAGCAGAAGAAGCTCATCGAGCGCTACATCCAGGAAGCAGGTAGCCTGAATGCCGACTAGCCGCTATCAGGACAAGGTGCTCGAGACCTACGCGCGCTCCCTTCTGGAAGCCGCTAAGGCCGAGAACCATGTGTTCGAGGACCTCGAGATGATCGAGCGCTTGGCTTCTGCCAGCCCCGAGATCATCGCCGTGCTCGACACCATGTCCAAGCGCGACCAGCTCGACCTTCTTCCCAAGGTGGCAGCTGCCTTTAAGTATGTTGCCGAGGAAGACGAGGATGTAGTGGGCGTGACCGTCACCACGGCGATCCCGCTCGACGACGAGCTGCGTCAAACCATCACTAAGAAATGCGAGCAGGACTTCGGCCGCAAGGTATTCCTTATCGAGCAGGTCGACCCGTCTATCGTGGGCGGCCTGGTGCTCGAGGCCCGCGGCGAGCGTCGTGATATTTCCGTCAAGACGCAGCTGCGCATCGCGCAGGAGACCCTCGCAAACTCTGCTAATTCGTACGGAGGTGAAGCCTAATGTCCGAAACCCTCAATGCCCAGGATATCGCCAAGAAACTGCAGGAGCAGCTCACGAGCCTCTCCGCGACGGTCGATACGCATGAGGTTTCAACGGTCGACGAGGTAGGCGACGGCATCGCGCGCGTCTCCGGCCTCAAGAGCGCCATGGCAGGCGAGCTTCTGGAGTTCAAGAGCT
This sequence comes from uncultured Collinsella sp., assembly GCA_900542325.1. Lineage (GTDB taxonomy): Bacteria > Actinomycetota > Coriobacteriia > Coriobacteriales > Coriobacteriaceae > Collinsella. Next base: position 14,632 of record UQMY01000033.1, read on the forward strand.
CCGATACCGGTGAGACCGTCTTCGGCCTTGCCCAGAACCTTGACCGTGACGAGGTCGGCGCCGTTCTGTTCGGTGCCGTCGACTCCATCAAGGAAGGCGACGAGTGCCGCACCACTGGCCGCATTATGGATATCCCCGTGAGCCGTGCCATGCTCGGCCGCGTCGTCAATCCGCTCGGCCAGCCCATCGACGGCCTGGGCGACATCGTCGCCACGCACCGTCGCCCCATCGAGTTCAAGGCTCCCGGCGTCATCGATCGTACCCCGGTGTGCGAGCCGGTTCAGACCGGTCTGCTCGCTATCGACTCCATGGTGCCTATCGGTCGCGGTCAGCGTGAGCTCATCATCGGCGACCGTAAGACCGGTAAGACCGCCATCGCCATCGACGCTATCCTCAACCAGCGCGGCAAGGGCATGGTCTGCATTTATGTCGCCATCGGCCAGAAGGCCTCCACGGTTGCCAACATCCGCGAGACCCTCGCTGAGCACGGTGCGCTCGACTACACCATCATCGTTTCGGCAACCGCTGCCGATTCCGCCCCTATGCAGTACATCGCGCCTATGGCCGGTGCCGCTATCGGCGAGTTCTTCATGTACAACGGCGAGGACGGCAAGCCCGCCAGCGAGACCAACCCCGGCGGCCACGTGCTCGTCATCTACGACGACCTGTCCAAGCAGGCCGTGGCATACCGTCAGATGTCGCTGACGCTGCATCGTCCGCCCGGACGCGAGGCCTATCCTGGCGACATCTTCTACCTGCACTCTCGTCTGCTCGAGCGTGCCGTCAAGATGTCCAAGAAGAACGGCTACGGTTCCATGACGGCGTTGCCGATCATCGAGACCCAGGACGGCGACGTCTCGGCCTACATTCCGACCAACGTCATTTCCATTACCGACGGTCAGATCTACCTGCAGTCCGAGCTCTTCTTCCAGGGTCAGCGCCCGGCAGTCGACGTGGGTATCTCCGTGTCCCGCGTCGGTGGCGATGCACAGACCAAGGCCATGAAGCAGGTCGCCGGTAACCTCCGTCTGGACCTCGCTTCGTATCAGGAGCTCGCCGGCTTTACGCAGTTTGGCTCCGACCTCGACGAGGCTACGCAGAAGCAGCTTACCCACGGCGCTCGCATGACCGAGCTCCTGAAGCAGCCGCGTTATAAACCGTTTGAGGTTGGTGAGCAGATCGTTGCGCTGTTCGCTGGCAACGAGGGCTTCCTGGATGACCTGGAGATTGCCGACGTGCTGCCCTTCCGTGCCGAGCTCATCGAGTACATGGACAATGGCTTTGGCTCGCTGCTCGACAAGGTTCGCGCCAAGAAGATCGACGACGACACCAAGGCCGAGCTCTTGCGTGTCATCGGTGACTTCAAGCAGCAGTTCATGGCCAAACACCATTCGGATGTTTCTGTATCAGAGGAGAACTAAGCCCTATGGCCAACCTTCGCGACATTAAGAAGCGAATCTCCTCGGTTACCACGACCAAGCAGATCACGCGCACGATGGAAATGGTCTCTACGGCCAAGATCCGTCGTGCCCTCGATCGCTCCAAGCAGGCCGAGCCCTATAAGGAGGCGCTGACCGACGTCATGTTGACGGTCGCCGGCGACGCCTCCTGCTCGGGCAACGATCCCATGCTGCATAAGCATGAGAGCGTCAAGCATGGCCTGATTGTCGTTATTGCCTCGGACCGCGGCCTTGCCGGCGGATTCAATACGACGGTGGAGCGCACGGCCGAAAAGCTCGCCGCTTCTTGGGCGAACGACGGCATCGAGTGCGAGATCATCGCGTGCGGACGCAAACCGGCCACGTATTTCCGCGACCGCGCAAACGTCATCATGCACTTTGAGGGCAATTCCTCCGAGCCCGATTTCAATCAGGCTCGCATGATGTCCTCTCATATCTGCGATGCGTATCGCGCCGGTGAACTTGACCGTGTCGAGCTTGTCTACCACCACGCCAAGAACCGCGTGGATCAGGAGCTTCGCGTCGAGCACTTGCTGCCGCTCGATCCCGAGATGATCGCTATGGCCCACGGTCCGCGTAAGAACGAGACCGACGCCCCTAAGCGCATCTCGTCCACGTTCGAGTTTGTGCCCTCTCCCGAGCATGTTCTCGGCAAGCTTGTACCGTCATATATCTTGACGGTCATCTACCAGGCCCTGATCGATTCGGCGGCTGCCGAGCAGGGTGCACGCCGCAAGGCCATGCACTCCGCGACGGAAAACGCCACCGCGATCATCTCGACCCTTACCCGCACGTATAGTCGCGTGCGCCAGGCTTCGATCACGACCGAGATCAACGAGATCGTCGGCGGAGCCTCAGCATTGGAGGAACAGTAATGGCTAATAACACCGTAAAGCTTGCGGTCGAGGAAGCCACCAAGAAGACGACTGCCGGCGATGGTCGCATCGTGCGAATCATCGGCCCTGTCGTCGACGTCAAGTTTGACGGTGCGGTGCCCCCGATCTACAACGCGCTCACGGTCGAGGCCGAGACCCCGATCGGTCACCTGAGCACGATTCTCGAGGTTGAGAGCCAGCTTCCGGGCGGCGTCGTCCGCACGGTCGCCATGTCCTCGACCGACGGTCTGCAGCGTGGTCTCATCGCCACCGATACCGGTGAGCCCATGAAGATGCCCGTTGGCCCCAAGACGCTCGGCCGCATTTGGAACGTGATGGGCAAGCCTGTCGACGGTAAGCCCATGCCCGAGGTGGAGGAGTTCTATCCCATCCACCACGCAGCGCCCCGCTTCGACGAGCTCACCACCAAGACCGAGATCTTCGAAACCGGCATCAAGGCCGTTGACCTGCTCGAGCCCTACATCCGTGGCGGCAAAACGGGTCTGTTCGGCGGCGCCGGCGTCGGCAAGACCGTTCTGATTCAGGAGCTCATCAACAACCTCGCCCAGGAGCACGGCGGCACCTCGGTGTTCACCGGTGTCGGCGAGCGTACTCGTGAGGGCACCGACCTGTTCCTCGAGATGAGCGAGTCAGGCGTTATCGACAAGACCTGCTTGGTCTATGGTCAGATGAACGAGCCGCCTGGAGCACGTCTGCGCATCGGTCTGGCTGGCCTTACCACCGCTGAGTACTTCCGCGATCGCGGCCAGGACGTTCTGCTGTTCATCGACAACATCTTCCGCTTTTCCCAGGCCGGTTCCGAGGTTTCCGCACTGCTGGGTCGTATGCCGTCCGCCGTCGGTTACCAGCCTACGCTGGCTACCGAGATGGGCGACCTCCAGGAGCGCATTACCTCGACCAAGACGGGTTCCATTACCTCCGTTCAGGCTGTCTACGTCCCTGCAGACGACCTGACCGACCCGGCGCCTGCCACGACGTTTACGCACCTCGACGCCACCACAGTTCTTTCGCGTAGCATTTCGTCGCTCGGTCTGTTCCCGGCTATCGACCCGCTCGCGTCTTCCTCCGACGCCCTCGATCCCTCGATCGTCGGCGAGGAGCACTACCGAGTCGCCGTCAAGGTCCAGGAGCTCCTGCAGGAGTACTCCGACCTTCAGGACATCATCGCCATTCTGGGTATGGACGAGCTGTCCGAGGAGCAGCGCCTTACGGTCAACCGTGCCCGCAAGATCCAGCAGTTCCTCTCCCAGTCCTTCCACGTCGCCGAGAAGTTCACCGGCAACCCCGGTGTCTACGTCCGCGTCGAGGATACCGTCCGCTCCTTCGCCGAGATTGTCGACGGCAAGGCCGATGACCTGCCCGAGCAGGCATTCCGCTATGCTTCCACGATTGAGGACGTGCGCGAGCGCGCCCGCAAGATGGGGGAGAAGTAGGTTATGCGTATCCGCATCGTGTGCCCCGTGAGCTGCGCCTATGAGGGCGACGCTGCGTTTGTGTCGATTCCGTCCACGGATGGCGAGTTTGGCGTCCTGCCTGCTCACTCCAGCGAAATCTGCACGATCGACCGCGGTTACGTTCGCGTTTCCGATAAGGCCATGGGCTCTGTCGACCACACGTTTGCCGTGGCCGGCGGCTATGCCCAGGTTGCGGACGATGTCGTGACCGTTCTCGCCGAGCGCGCTTGCGATTTGGCGACCGTCGATGCCGACAAGGTTAAAGCTGATATTCAAGGTTTTGAAGAGAAGCTGGGTAATTTGTCGGAGGATGATGCACGCCGCGCCTACCTCTATAATGAAATCGCATGGTGTAAGCTCAAGCTTGCCCAATAGTCAAACGTTTTAGCGTTCGACCATTTGCGAACACATCATGCCCGGGATGGCCCAGCCACCCCGGGCATGCTTTTTGAAAGGGTAGACCTTGGATATTATCCGCGTTGAGGGTGGCCACGCCATCGGAGGTTCCGTGCCTGTTTCGGGCGCCAAGAACTCCGCGCTCAAACTCATGGCGGCAACGCTTCTGGCGCCGGGCAAGACGACGCTGCAGAACGTGCCCGATATTTCCGATGTCCACGTGATGGGCAAGGTGCTCAAGGGTATGGGCGCTACGATCGATGTTCTCGACGAGCACACGCTCGAGATCGATACCTCCCAGGTCGATTCTTGGGAGGCGCCCTATGAGCTCGTTGCCAAGATGCGCGCTTCCACTGCCGTGATGGGACCCCTGTTGGGCCGTTTCCATCGCGCCAAGATTGCCATGCCGGGTGGCTGCAACCTAGGTGCTCGCAAGATCGATATGCACATTCTTGGTCTTGAGGCCCTGGGCGTTGAGTTCGATACCGCCCACGGTTACATCAACGCTAATGCGCCCCAAGGTCTGCGCGGTACCACCGTCACGCTCGAGTTCGCCAGCGTCGGTGCGACCGAGAACCTCATCATGGCCTCTGTGCGCGCACAGGGCACCACGGTTATCGACAATGCCGCCCGCGAGCCCGAGATCGTCGATCTCGCTAACATGCTCAACGAGATGGGCGCCAAGATTGTTGGCGCCGGTACGCCCGTCGTGACGATCGAAGGCGTGGAAGAGCTCCATCCCGTTACCCATCGCGTGGTGGGCGACCGCATCGAGGCCGGTACCTTTATCGTTGCCGGTGCGTTGATGGCCGACGATCGCGGTGTCGATGTCACGGGCTTTTGCCCCATTCACTTGGGCATGGTGCTCAAGAAGATGGAGCTTATGGGTATCGACTGCGAGCGCGTCGAGGATGGCGTCCATGTGAACCGTGCCGAGCGTATCAAGCCGGTCGACATCCAGACGCTTCCGTTCCCCGGTTTCCCGACCGACATGCAGGCGCAGATTATGGTGCTCTCCGCCCTTGCCGACGGCAGTTCCGTTATTACCGAAAACATCTTCGAGAATCGCTTTATGTTTGCCTCTGAGCTGGTGCGCATGGGTGCCGACATTCGTATCGAGAGCCATCATGCCATGATTCATGGCGTCAAGGGCTTCTCGGGTGCACAGGTTACCTCGCCCGATTTGCGCGGCGGAGCGGCCCTCGTCGTAGCGGGCTTGATCGCCGACGGGACGACCGAGGTTTCGGCTATCCATCACATCAAGCGCGGCTACGAGCAGTTTGTCGAAAAGCTGCAGGCGCTCGGCGCGCATGTCGAGCATGCTACCGTCCCCGATCCCGTCATCTACTAATACAGGTTGCCTATGTTTAATAAAAAGCCCCTCGCGGATACCACCACCCGAAGACCCTCAACTGGTGCGCAGGCCAAGATCTACAGTCGCGATAACGTGGCTCGCTATTCCGAGCGCGCTCGTCAACGCCGCCGTAGCCACACGATTCGTCACGTCGCGCTCATTGTCGTGCTTGGCGTGCTGCTGAGTGCCACTACCGCTGCCGGCCTGTGGTTTGCCACCATTATGGGCAAGCTCGGCGATTCTAATGTCATTACTGACAATCTGCGTCGGGTTCTGGTTGACACCGATGAGGCAAAGGATCCGTTCTACGTGCTGCTTCTTGGCACCGACGGCCGTCCGGGCGAGGATACGTATCGTGCCGACTCGATTATCCTGGCACGCATCGACCCCACGCAAAAGCAGGCGACGCTCATTTCCGTTCCGCGCGACACCAAGGTCGAGTACAAGGGCGAGACCATGAAGATCAACGCCTGCCATACCGTTGGCGGCGCCGAGGCCATGGTCGAGGCGGTCAACGAGCTGTGCGGTGTTCAGATTTCCCACTATGCCGAGGTCAGCTTCGACGGTATGCAGGCGCTGATTGATTCGGTTGGCGGTATCGACATTAACGCAACCGATGATGTTGACGACCCCGAGCACCTGGATATTAAGATTACCGCTGGCCAGCAGCATATGGACGGTGCCACCGCCCTTACCTATGCCCGCTGCCGCTACACCTATGCCGACGGCGATTACACGCGCATGCGCCACCAGCGTCAGGTGCTTGGCGCCCTTGCCAACCAGATTCTCAATAACTTCGATGCCACGAAGATCTTTGGCCTGGTTAATTCGCTGTCCGATATGCTTGTAACCGATATGAGCGTTCAGGATATCGTGGCTACGGTCAACGCCATGCGCGGTATGGATGTCGACGGTATCTACTCGGCCAACCTGCCCTCGTACGCCGACGACAGCACCATGATCGACGGTGTGAGCTACGTCTTTGTCTACGAGGACGAGCTCAAGGAAATGATGGAGCGCGTCGATGCTGGCAAGGATCCCAAGGGTCCCAACACCATGGGTCTTTCCGACGGTTCCAGCTCTACGATCGGCGACCTGAACAACAACACGTCTGACGACTACGCAAACGGTACCGCAACCTCATCGGTCAGCTCTGACGATTCCGACGATTCGAGCGACAGTTCCGATTACTACGAAGAGCCCACCGGCGACGGCAACGGCTACGAGGCCAACTACTAAGTTACGGCGTTTTACCAAACGCCGTAACGACTCGACGCTGCGCGCCGCCCAAGGCGACAATTTGTCATTCAAAAGGCAGGGCATGACCAGAAGGTCAATGCCCTGCCTTTTTCATGCCAACTTGTTCGCCTTGGACGTCGCTCGCTGACGTTGGCTCAACCTGCGATGTTGACTACTCCCCTTGTATCAAAAACCGCCCCGTTCTCGGTTGAGGACGGGGCGATTCGTCTTTTGGACTTGTGCAGCCAGGCTTATGCAAAGCGGGCGACGAGCTCCTGGAGCACGTCGGTCATCTTGACGAGCGAACTGACCGGGACGAATTCGTTGACGCCGTGGTAGCAATAGCCGCCGGTGGAAAGGTTGGGGCAGGGCAGACCGCGGAACGACAGCTGCGCGCCGTCGGTGCCGCCGCGAATCGGCAGCACTTGGGGCTCAACGCCGCAGGCAAGGTAGGCTTCCTTGGCAACATCAATAAGCTCGGGAAAGTCACAAACGATCTCGGCCATATTTCGATACTGCTGCTTAATCTCGACCGTCACGCGCTCCTCACCCAGACGCTGGTTGAGCATCGAGGCGGCGGCATCAATAAGGTCGAGTTTCTGCTGGAACTTGGCGGCGTCATGGTCGCGGACGATATAGCGCGCTGTGGCGTGATCGACGGTCGCAGATACACCCTCAAGGTGATAAAAGCCCTCGTAGCCTTCCGTATACTCCGGGCGCTGCACGTAGGGGAGCAACGCGTTGAAGTCGCAGAACAGATTGCCTGCGTTGACCATACGGCCCTTGGCGTCGCCCGGGTGGATGGACTGGCCCTCAAAGCGGACGGTCGCCTCGGCGGCGTTAAAGCACTCCCACTCCAGCTCGCCGATGGGGCCGCCGTCGACCGTGTAGGCGTACTTGCAGCCAAAGGTATCGATATCCAACAGCTCGGCTCCGTGACCGATCTCCTCGTCAGGGCAGAAGCAAATGCCGAGTGCGGGATGGGGCAGAGAGGGGTCCTGAGCGATACGCGCGACAAGCGACATGATCTCGGCGACGCCTGCCTTGTCGTCCGCGCCCAGCAGCGTGGTGCCATCGCTGCAGACCAGGTCCTCACCCGCGAGGTCGTTCAGGGCGGGAAGCTTGGCAGTACTCATGGCAACGGGCTTACCGTCAACCGTGCCGCAGACCAGGTCGCCGCCTTCGTAGTGTACGATGTGTGGCTTCACGCCGGCGCCCGGTGCAACTTCGGTGGTGTCGAGATGGGCGATCAGGCCCAGGGCGGGCTTGTCCTCAGCGCCCGCACTTGCGGGGATATGCGCGCAGACATAGGCGTGCTCGGTCACGTGGGCATCTTCCGCACCAAGCTCGCGCAGCTCTTCAGCCAGCACGTTGGCAAGGTCAAACTGAACGGCGCTCGAGGGTACCTGGTCGCAGTTTGCATCCTCGGACTGCGTGTTGATCTGGACGTAGCGCAAAAAGCGCTCGAGGACATCGGGGTTCGTGGTGGTGTTTTCCATAAAGACCGCTCCAATCTTGGTCGTCGTGTGCAACAAGAACTCTAGCACGGTATGCCACGGCATACCGCGACGCTTGGATGGGGTAGAATCAGCCATTGAATGCAGAAGGGACGGAAGATCATGGATACGACAAATAGCTCGCGCGAACTACATCTGACGGTGGCGAACGAAGACTACTTGGAGTGCATGGTTCGCATTGAAAGCGAAGAGGGGGAAACCAACGGCGTGCGATCGGTCGACATCGCGCAGCGCCTTGGCGTCTCCAAGGCATCGGTCAATAAAGCGGTTTCGGCGCTCAAGGCATCCGAGCTTGTCGAGCAATCGCACTATGGCAAGGTAATCCTGACCGATCGCGGCCGCGAGGTTGGCACGGCTATCTGGTACCGTCATCGCCTCATCCGCACGTTTTTGGTTCAGGAGCTCGGTGTCGAATTTGAGCGAGCCGATTCCGAGGCCTGCATGATGGAGCATGCGCTATCCGAGGACACGATGAGCCGCTGGCTCGCCTATCTCGAAAAGCAGGGAATCAGCGTCGAGGAATAGCGGGATATATATGGATACGAGTTATTACAACCGCTTTGGTGCCGAGGAACTTACGCGCCGCTTGTCGAGCGAGACCTTGTTGGCGCAGGGCCCCATGGGCAGTGTTCTGTTGAGTGAGTACGATGCCGCCGATATTCCACCGGCGTTTTGGAATCTGGCAGAGCCGCAGACCGTTTCTCGTATCCATCGCTTGTATGTCGCCGCCGGCGCGCAGGTACTCATTACCAATACCTTTCAGGCATCAAGCTATGCCCTCACGCACGACCAGATTGCGCCGTCCGTGGCGGAGGTCAATCGCGGGGCCGTCGACGATGCCCGCCAGGCGCACCCTCAGCTGCTGCTGGGCTCGATGGGTCCGATCGGTATTGAGTGGTTTGCCGAGGACTCTGCCGAGTTTCGTGAGATCCGAGGCATTGCGCGCGAACAGGCGCACGCCTTACTCAATGCTGGTGTTGATGGTCTGCTGATCGAGACGGTGACGTCTATCCGTAATTTGCAGCCCATGCTTGCCGGCGCTCGAGATGCCGCTGACGGCATGCCTGTCCTGGTGAGTTTTGTCGTTGATGACAAAGGCGACCTGTTGGGCGATGGCCTCAATATCGAGGCAGCCGTTTTGTACGCCGAAAAACACGGCGCAAACTCGGTTGGTGTTAATTGCTGTTCGCTTGCGGCCGCGAACGCGGCGGTGCCCAGGATGGTTGCATCGGCGACTACTCCCGTCACGGTGCGTCCCAACGTGGGCGATCCGGTCCAGACTCAGGATGGCCCCGTATGGCACGAGAACCCCGAAGCTTTCGCGCGCGCATGCATCGAATGGAGACATGCCGGTGCCGCAATGGTGGGCAGTTGCTGTGGAACCACGGCAATCACTACGGCAGCGATGGCCGAGGCGCTCGATATATAAAGGGCAAAACCGCTCCATACGGGGCGGTTTTTTTATTGCCTGCATGTCCTCGGCAGCATTTGCCCAAATGGTGAATGCTGGTGCCGGCAGGTTGCCGAGTGTGTATCGCGGGTATACCTCATGCGTACCATGATCCAAACACTGTGAGGTGTCTGCGCGTGTGCGCGATAATTCATTTTGGAACTGACGGTTGGCGCGCTCGCGTCGATGAGGACTTCACTGCCGATAACGTTGCCCGTATCGCCGATGGCGTCGGCGAGTTGTGGCAAAAGACCAATCCGGGCAAAACGGTATATATAGGGTTCGACACTCGGCCCCTGGCGCGCGAGTTCGCTGAGCTTGCGGCGGGTGTGCTAGCAGCGCACGGGCTAGACGCCGTGCTCGCTTCGCGACCTGTTCCGACCCCCGCCCTTACGTGGGCGGCGGCGTATGACGGCGAGGCCTGCGGCGCGCTCATGGTGACGGGGTCCCATCATCCGCAGGGTTATCTGTGTCTCAAGATTCGCATGGGTGACGGCTCGACCGCCAACCAGGATGTCATCGAAGAGCTCGAAGAGACCATGGCTCCCGAGCCAATGGGGATCGAGGGGCAATATCGCACCGCGGATATCATTCCTGACTATATGCAAGCGGTGGCATCGTTTGTCGATGCCGAAGCCATCCGCGCCGCGCACCTGCGCGTGGTTGTTGACCCCATGGGCGGCGCAGCCCAGGGCTATCTAGCCGACTTGCTGCGCGAGCTTGGCGTTGAGGTGCACGAGATTCACACCGGGCAGGCGCCTGACCAAGAGGATATCTGCCCCGACCCCGTTGAGCCGTGGGTGGACGCTTGCGAGCATACGGTTATCGAGGACGGAGCTTGCGCTGGCCTGGTGACCGACGGCGACGCCGACCGTATCGGCGCGGTTGACGAGCGCGGCAGATATATACATCCGCATCAGATCATGGCGCTCGTTTTGGGCGACTTGGTTCAATTTCGTAATTTGGAGGGGCGCGTCGTCGTCAATCTTTCGTGCTCGACGCTCGTGCGTCGCATTGCCGAGGCGCTTGGCTGCCGCGTGACCGTCAAACCAGTCGGTTTCAAATATATAGCGGCAGAGATGAAGAAGGGTGGCGTCCTCATAGGCGGCGAAGAAGCCGGTGGTATCGGCATCGCCGCGCATATGCCCGAGCGCGATGGAATCCTCGCCTGTCTGATTCTGTGTGAGCTTATGGCAAAGACGGACGCGCCTTTGGGCGTTCTGGTCGACCAACTCGAGGACAGTTTTGGTAAGACGAGTTACGGTCGACGCGATTTGCGCCTTGAGGCCGAAGATGCCGAAACGTTACGAACCCTGCTGCCGGGCGTAAACCCCAAGTCGATTTGTGGCAAGGTGCCGCAAAACGTTAGTCATATGGATGGCTTGCGTTTAGCATTCGAGGATGACACGTGGCTGCTGGTCCGTCCTAGCGGGACCGAACCAGTGGTGCGCGTCTACGCCGAGGGGTTCTCGGTGGAAGAGCGTGATGAGTTGCTCGATGCTGGCTGTGCTTTAGCTAGGGGAACGTATCCGCTTTAACCATGAGACTGCCTTATATAAAGAGATGCTCGGCGAGCGGTAGTTAACGGCTGGCAAACGTTAGTCGGATCCCAAATTGTGTAGGAAATGTGTACGCCCAGATTCCCGCCCCCGGCGCCCCTCCGGTCTGGCAATATATCTCCTTGCCGCGCGGCCCGGTCGGACCGGATCAGCCGCCAGGCGTGCACCTTGAGAACCGGATACTGCGAGGATGGACACATTCAGTGTCGCATCCGGGCAGACATCGAACCATTTGAAATGGTCTAACTTGGATTTGTTTTTCGCAAGGCCGCCGAGAGGCGGCCCCGAGAAATTCCTTTTCCTATACTAAAACCATATGAATCGAACGGAACCGATCAGCGATGACTGAGAGGACCGGACGGGCTCGAAGCCCAGAATATTTTGGACGGAGAGTTCGATCCTGGCTCAGGATGAACGCTGGCGGCGCGCCTAACACATGCAAGTCGAACGGCACCCACCTCCGGGTGGAAGCGAGTGGCGAACGGCTGAGTAACACGTGGAGAACCTGCCCCCTCCCCCGGGATAGCCGCCCGAAAGGACGGGTAATACCGGATACCCCGGGGTGCCGCATGGCACCCCGGCTAAAGCCCCGACGGGAGGGGATGGCTCCGCGGCCCATCAGGTAGACGGCGGGGTGACGGCCCACCGTGCCGACAACGGGTAGCCGGGTTGAGAGACCGACCGGCCAGATTGGGACTGAGACACGGCCCAGACTCCTACGGGAGGCAGCAGTGGGGGATATTG
>UQMY01000034.1 GCA_900542325.1 uncultured Collinsella sp.
CATAAGAAGCAAAAAGGTCAGGAGATTCAACCTCCTGACCTGGTATTATTGGAGCCGGTGACAGGAATCGAACCCGCAACCCACTGATTACAAATCAGTTGCGCTACCGTTGCGCCACACTGGCACACTTGGCGCTTTCGCGCGAAGCCTGTTTAGGATAAAGGAATTGAGGACGGGGCGCAACAGGCCCTTCGACCGACCACATCTCAAAAACCGTTCGTCAGAACGAACAGTTTTATCTGTTCGTCAAAACATAAACCTATTCGTTTTGACAGCTGCAAACCCGCAACCCACTGATTACAAATCAGCGGGTAGACCAATCTAGGAAACGGCTCTCTGCCGCAACTCCCCTACCTCCCGCGAAGGGCCTTGAGCTTGGCCAGGGCATCGGGGCTCAGGCGGCTGCCCAGGGTCATCTTGATCTGCGGAGCTTCCTCTGCCTCGTGAACATCGTTATCTATCTGCTTGATCTCGTCCACCAGCATGCGGCTCGAGATGCGCGTAACGCCCTTACCCATGACGACGGCCTGGATCGTGCCGTCGCTCGACACCACGGAGCACGCGCGGCCTTCCTCGCGCGCCTCGATGCAGAGCTTCTGCACCACGGTGTCGGCCGATACGCCCGTCGGCGAAAACTCGATGCGCACGCCGCGGGCCGGCAGGTTGGGGCGCTCGCTGGAGATATTGCCCGCGCCGTCAAACACGATTACGGCCTCGTAGCGGCCCTGGGCAAACGCGGCAACATCGTTGATGAGTGCCGTGCGCGCCATATCGTGAACGTCGCTGGAATACGGATCATCGGAATGGCCGTAGACGAGCTTTTCGTAGCGCGGCGTGCAGTGGATCACGTTGTAGCCGTCGACCACCAGCAGCTCGGGCTTATTGGAGTGCACCGTCGAGACCGGGTCGGCGATGGCCTGCGCAAACGCATTGCCGCCCACGCCATAGGTCGCGGCCGAAACAATCGGCTTGGCCGAGCCTTCGCCAAAGCGCTTGGCCTTGGATTTGGCGCGGTTCTTCTTGGACATGCGCTACTCCTCCCCCATGAGCTCGCCGGCGTTGCGGCGCAGCCACTCAAAGCACAGCGCGGTGGTCGCCTGGGCCACGTTGAGACTCTCGGTCATGCCGCGCTGGGGAAGCTTGGTCAAAAAGTCACATTTCTCGAGCACCAGACGCGAGATGCCGTCGCCCTCGGAGCCCATGACGAGCGCCACGCGGCCCTCGAAGGGAGCATCCCAGCAGCTGCCCTCGGCATGCTCGGAAGCGCCACCCACCCAAAAGCCGGCGGCCTTGAGGTCATCGAGCGCACGGGCGATATTGGGCACCTGCGCGATAGGCAGATGCATGACGGCGCCGGCGGAGGTCTTGTAGCTGCCCACGGTCACGCCGGCGGCACGCTTGTTGGCGATGATGACGCCCGCTGCGCCCACAACCTCGGCAGAGCGCACGATCGCACCAAAATTGCCATCGTCGGTCACATGGTCGAGCACGACGACGAGCGCCGGTCCGTCACCCGCGCGGTCGAGAATATCGGCAACATCGGCATAGGGGAAATTTCCCACCTCGAGCGCAATGCCCTGGTGAGCGCCATGGCTCGACAGCGCATCGAGCTGCGCGCGCGGCACATACTTAATGCGGACGCCCGCGGCGTTGAGGTCGTCGACCAGACGCGACAAGGCGGCATCGCGCTCCCCGCCCTCGGCGATGAGCGCGCACTTGACGGGAAAGCCGGTACGCAGCGCCTCGGCGGCAGCACGGCGACCTTCGATAAACTCGCCCTTGGGAACCTGGATAGCGTCGCGGTTGCGATCGCGCTGCGGACGTGCGGCCTGGGCTTGGGAGCGCTCGCGCTGGCCCTTGGGAGCGGCAGCGCGGTCGCTGCGGCGAATCGGACGCGAGCCAGAAGCAGTCTGCTTGCCGCCACGAGGTGCACGCTTGCGATTGTCGGCCATAAAGCGACCTCCTAAATACAACTATCAAACGAAACAAATAGACCGACCGCCCGAGGTGCGGCAGATTGCCTTGAAAGAGGAGGGCATAGACCTTGAGGTCATGCCCGACGATTGAAAGGCAAGGTGCCGTGGCTCGGGCGGTCGGCACGGGTTTTCCAAGTGTCCGAGATGGCCGTGAAAGAGGAGCGACGCGTACTTGAGTACGCGAGCGACGGTTTGAACGGCAAGGTCGGGTGCTTGGAAAACCCGCGGGGATTAGAGAGATTTAATACGGGTGCCGGCGGCGGTATCCTCAATGGTGAGGCCCAGGTCCTTGAGCTGGTCGCGGATGGCGTCGGCCAGATCCCAGTTCTTGGCAGCGCGGGCCTCGGCGCGGGCCTCGAGAATCTTGGCAGCGGCCTCGTCCACGTCGTCGCCCGTGTAGGCGACCAGGCCGGCGGCAACACCCAGCAGACCCAGCGGCAGCTCGACCTTGGGCTCGGGGAGCTCAACGCCAAACGTATCGAGCAGCTCGACCAGCGTATCGGCGGCGGCAAGCGCGGCGGCCTTGTCGGCAGCGTCGCCCGCCTGCTCCAGGTACTGGTTGCACTCGGTCACAAAGCCAAAGACGGCACCCATGGCACCGGCGGTGTTAAAGTCGTCGTCCATGCACTCCTTAAAGGTGGCACGGGTCTCGGCGGCCTTGGCGGCAAACGCCTCGGATGCTGCCTCATCGGCATCGGCCGTCGCATGGTTCGCGGCCCAGCGCAGGTTCTCGACCGTACCGGCGATACGCGTGAGCGAGTTCTCGGCGCCCTCCAAGCGCTCCCAAGAAAAGTCGAGCGGCGAGCGATAGCTCGTCTGCAGCATCAGCAGGCGCAGGGCGGCAGCGGAATGCTGCTCGAGGACCTCGGCCAGCGTAAAGAAGTTGCCGAGCGACTTGGACATTTTCTCGCCGTCTACCAGCAGCATGCCCGTGTGCATCCAGGTGTTGGAGAAGCCCTGGTGCCAGGCGCAGGTGGCCTGGGCGCGCTCGTTCTCGTGATGCGGGAAGGCAAGGTCGGAGCCGCCGCCGTGGATGTCGATCGGGGTGCCCAGGTAGCGATGCACCATGGCGGCGCACTCGGTGTGCCAACCGGGACGGCCCTCGCCCCAGGGGCTCGGCCAGCTGGGCTCGCCGGGCTTGGCAGCCTTCCACAGGGCAAAGTCGAGCGGGTCGTTCTTGTCCTCGTTCTCCTCGATGCGCGCGCCAACCATAAGGTCGTCGATGTTGCGGCCCGAGACCTGACCATAGTTGGAATCGCTGCGCACGGCAAAGTACACGTCGCCGTTATCGGCGGCGTAGGCGTGGCCCTGCTCGATGAGCGTCTTGATCATGGCGATCATGGGGCCGATCTCTTTGGTGGCGCGGGGGCGCACATCGGGATCGAGCACGTTGGCGGCACGCATGACGCCGATGAACTTGTCGGAGAACTCCGTCGCGACCTCGGCAGCCGTACGGCCCTGCTCGTTGGCGCGCTTGATGATCTTGTCGTCGACGTCGGTGAGGTTCTGGGCGAACGTGACCTCGTAGCCGCTCGCGATGAGCCAGCGACGAATCACGTCAAAGCTGATAAACGTGCGGGCATTGCCGATGTGGATGTTGTCGTAGACCGTGGGGCCGCACACGTACATGCGGACCTTGCCGGACTCGATGGGCTGGAACTCTTCCTTTTTATGGGTAGCGCTGTTGTAGATACGCATTCGTTACTCCTTAACGGTTTTCTGTAGCAGGCAAACGGCCCAGGCGCCGATTCCCTCGCCCTGGCCTTCCCAACCGAGCTTTTCGGTCGTAGTGGCGGCGACGCCCACGTTTTCGACGTCGACGCCCAGGGCATGGGCAAGGTTGGCGCGCATGGCATCGCGGTGCGGGGTGATCTTGGGTTGCTGGCAGGCAATGGTGCAATCGGCATCGACAAACTCAAAGCCCAGCTCGCGCGCATAGTCCATCACGCGAGCGAGCAGCACCATCGAATCGGCACCCTCGTAGGCGGGATCGGTGTCGGGGAATAGCTTGCCGATGTCTCCCCCGCGGCAGGCGCCCAGAATGGCGTCGGCCAAGGCATGCGCGAGCACATCGGCATCCGAGTGGCCCAGCAGGCCGCGCTCGTAGGGAATGTCAACCCCGCCGATGATACATCGACGCCCCTCCACCAAACGGTGAACGTCGTAGCCGTGGCCAATGCGCAGGTTACTGAACATGGGGAAGGTCCTCTCCCTCGGCCATGCGGCCAAGCAGAATCGCGGTTACGGGACGCAGGTCCTCGGGCACCGTCACCTTAAGGTTATCGCGCGGGCTCTGGACACAGCGGACGCGCCCGCCCATGCGCTCGACCAGCGAAGAATCGTCGGTCCCGATAAAGCCCTCGGCGATAGCTGCGGTGTGGGCGCGCTTCATGGCGTCGACGCTAAAGATCTGCGGCGTCTGCGCGGCCCAATAGAGCTCGCGCGGCGGCGTCTCGACGATATTGTCGCCGTCGACGATCTTGAGCGTGTCGATCGCGGGCTGGCCGCACACGACACCGTCGAACGAGCGGTCACCCACAAGCACGTCGATCGCATGATCGATGGCCTCGGTCGTGATGAGCGGACGGGCGCCGTCGTGGATGGCGACATATTCGAAACCCGCCGGTACCGCATGCACGCCGGCACGGGTGGAGTCCTGGCGGGTATCGCCGGCATCGGCAAAACTGATGGGCGTGTCATAGTCAAACGGGTCGATGGCCAGGCGGCGCATCTCGGCACGGCGCTCGGCAGGGCACACCACCACGATGTGGCCGACCTTGTCGCTACGATCGAACGCGCGGATGGACCAGCTCATGAGCGGACGGCCCGCCACGTTAACGAGCTGCTTGCCGCCGGGATTTCCAAAGCGCTGGCCGCTGCCGCCGGCAACGACCACGGCGCATACGGGCGCCATTATGCGTTCCCCTGTTTGGTGCCCTTCATGCGGTACAGCGAGTCCGCAAGAATGGCAGGGTTGTTGACGCCAAAGTCGCCCAGGCGCTCCGGATCCTCGCTGATGTCGTCCATGAGCTCCTGCAACGAGCCGTACTCGTCGACGATCTTCTCGGCCACGCCGTCGCGCACGACGGACACGCGCGAAAGCGTGCGCAGGCCCAGTGGCGTCATGACGGAGTCCTCGTCCAGGTCGTCGTAACCCAGAACCGCCGCCACATGCTGTGGGTCGGACAGGTCCTTAGGTGTCATACGGCTTAGGTTGGCGCGAATCTTCTCGGCATTAGCCTCGGAAGAATCACTTGCGTAGTCGCGGATCATCAGGTCATACTCGGTATCCATGCTGGAGCCCGCGAGCTGCTCGAGCTGCATCTGCACGAGCTTGCCCTGGTTGCCCAACTTGACGATGCAATCCTTAAGCTCGGTCTTTGCCTGCTGCATGATCTCGAAGCTCGAGAAAATACCGGTAATGTCGGCGAGCGTAACGTAGTCGTCGAGCTCGAGGGCCGTCAGGCGCAGCAAGGAGCGGTCGAGCGACTGACGGGTAGTCTGGAGCGTGGCGACGAGCTGGTTGACCGAGCTCATGATGGTGGTGACAGGCTGGATCTCGTAGCTCTTGCCGTGAACGTACACGTTGACGACGGCACGACGGGCCGAGACCGAGATCACAATGGCATCGGTGAGCACCGACATGCGAGCGGCGGTGCGATGACGCATGCCCGTCTCGCTCGTGGCAAGCGAGGGATCGGGATTGAGATGGAAGTTGGCGCGCAGGATCTGGGTGAGGTCGCCGTCGATGACGATGGCGCCGTCCATCTTGGAGAGCTCGAACAGACGGTTCGAGGTGAACGAAATGTTGAGCGGGAAGCCGTCGTTACCGGCAGCGAGCACGTTTTCGGTGTCGCCAACGCAGATAAGGGCGCCCAGGTGACCGGCGATGATCATGTCGAGGGCAGTGCGGATCGGCTGGCCAGGTGCCGTCAGGCGAATGGCCTGCTCCATACGCTTTTGCAGCTCGTTCTTATCCAAGGCATCGCTCCCATCGTATACGCTCCATAAACGCTAAATAGTTTCTCACGGTTTGTCCCTGCGGCGCTTGCGAAATCCGATGCTTACAGAATGAGCGAACACCGCTGGGGTAGTCAAAAGAGCCCCAACCCAAATGAGCTGCTTATGTGGTAGCATCGGGATTCACATATATGAGGGAGTAGTCGCGTGACCGGGTTCGCCTCCGGTGGCGCGGTAAGTCAACACACTGGCCGATGCGGCCTGGCTTGCCTTAATGAACGAGACTCGTGGCTGTGCGCGCAACGCATACGCCACGGGTCTTTTTTGTTGCTCCCCCAAGAGGTACACGCGGGCCCGCCCGCAGAGAGGGAGCCAGACTATGGGACTCGCAGAGCTCGTGCTGCTCGCCGTTGGCCTTTCGATGGACGCCTTTGCCGTATCCATCTGCAAGGGCCTTGGCATGAAGAAGATCAACCTTAAGGTCGCCGTAGTGCTCGGCCTGTTCTTTGGCGGCTTCCAGGCCGGCATGCCCGTGATCGGATGGGCACTTGGCAGCCAGTTTATGGGCATCATCGGCCCCATCGACCACTGGATCGCCTTTATCCTGCTCGCCTTCATTGGCGGCAAAATGCTGTGGGAGGCCTTTACCGAGGACGAGGATGAAGGCGACGGCAAGGATGCCGAAAAGATTGACCTGGGCGAGTACATGATCCTCGCCATCGCCACCTCAATCGACGCCCTAACCGTGGGCATCTCATTTGCCGCGCTCTCGGTCGACATCATGCCCGCCGTGTCGCTCATCGGCATCACGACCTTTATCTTCTCCGTCGCCGGCGTAGTGATCGGCCACACCTTTGGCGCGCGCTACGAAAAGCCTGCCACCATCGTGGGTGGCGTCGTGCTCATCCTCATCGGGCTTAAGATCTTGCTTGAGCATCTGGGGATTCTCGCGATATAAAAAACGCCTCTCATAAGCTCAACGTCAATGTAGAGGTCTCATGCAGAGTTTTGCATAATGCCTTTTCATGCAGACTTTTGCATGTCATACTGATATGCAAAAATCTGCACGTTAGGAGATCGCCATGGATACCCTTCCCATCACCACACCACGCCAAGCTGGCATCTATGTGCGTCAGGCACGCGAGTCGCAGGAAATCACCCGTGCGGCCCTCGCTAAAAAAGCCGGCGTTTCGGAGCGCCTGCTCGCATCGCTCGAGCTAGGAGACGCCACGGGTATTCGGCTCGACAAGTTACTGACCGTCTTTAACGCACTCGACATAGGTCTCTTTGCGCAAAGCGATAACGACTCCATCGCATCGCCCTCCGAACATCCGACGACGATAGCGGACCTCCCTATCGCGAACTCGAATGCCCTGCCAAAGCCAAGCGTAGGCAGACGACCCGCCCGACAAGGAACGCCATCTTCCTATGGTGCCCTGCTGGCCCAAATCGCAGCCGAGCAAGGCCTTTCCGACACTTCAGGCCTCTCCTTTGGCTGTAAGGTTGTGAAATAAATGGCAGAGATGGAGCTTGCGACCCTCATTTGTGGCGAAATCGCAGGCACTCTCCGGCAAGACGAGCATGGACTCTGCAGTTTTGTATACGCCCCAACCTATCGCGGAGCACCACTATCGCTTACAATGCCGCTTTCCAATCGCACGTATGGCCATAACATCGTCCGCCCGTTCCTATTTGGCCTTTTGCCCGACAGCCAAGAGCAGCGTCGCGCTATTGCCGCCGAGTATGACGTTGCATCCAACAACCCCGTCGCCCTCTTGTGCCATATCGGTCTTGACTGCGCAGGGGCCGTTCAGTTTTGTCGAACCGATCAATTAGGCGCCGCCCGCGGCAGGGTCTCGGCATACCGCCCGCTTACCAATTCTCAAATCGCTCACAAGCTCAAAGCAATTCGCGATAACGAAAGAGAGACATGGATGGGCTCCAACGAAAGCTGGTCCCTGGGCGGCAACCAAGGCAAATTTGCACTAGCTTGGCATGATGGCCAATGGTGCGAATGTCTAGGGTCATCCCCCACTACCCATATCTTCAAAAATGGCGTCGTTGGGTTCAAACATCAGGCCTTAAACGAATTCGTCTGCATGAAAACGGCTCGGCGTGTTGGCATTCCAACTGCCAACGTCTCCTATTGCACATTTGAAGACGAAGCCGCACTCGTCGTTGAACGGTACGACAGAATGGTCAATAGCAGCGGAAATATCGAAAGGCTGCATCAGGAGGACTTTTGCCAGGCGCTCGGTGTATTGCCAAGCCAGAAATACACCGACGACGGAGGACCAACCACACGAGACATCCAAGAACGACTGATTAACACAGTCCCCCACCACATGAATCTTGTGCTTTTTACCTATATGTTGTTCTATAACGCCATTATCGGAGCGCCTGACGCACACGCTAAAAACTACTCGCTCATCCTAGGTAAAGGCACAAACGCAGCGCTCGCACCCATGTACGATGTCGCATCGGGCTTGGCGTACGAACGTATGCGCCGCCGGGCGCGCCTTGCCATGAGCGTTGGCGGCGAAAATCGAGTGGGGCGCATCGGTCCAGGCGCTATCCGCCGATACCACGGTATGGGCGACCCCGCGCTGGAGGCGGCGCTCACCGATGCCGGGCTATCCGAGAAGTTTTGCTTTGCGACCATGATGGATCTCGCCTACGAGGTGCCCATTTGTATGGAAGAGATCATGGACGAATACGCCGACCTGCCCGGCATGGCGGACCTGCGCGAGCATATGCTCGGCCCCGTCCGCGAAAACTGCCAGCGCACCCTCGACCTCATCAAGGCGGATATGGGCTAGGCGCCAATCAATCCACATTTCTTAAAAGAAGAGGGGGGCACCCGTCGCAAAAGTTCGGATGCCCCCTCTCGTAATGTCATTTGCAATCCGCTAGCACGTGGCTCGAACTGCTGCTAGCGCGACCTTTACGCAGCGAGGCGCTTGAGGACGTCGATGAGCAGCTCGTAGAAGCGCTCGGCAGAAGCGAGCTCCATGCTCTCGTCCGGGGTGTGGACATCGGAGAGCGTCGGTCCCACGGCGATGGCGTCCAGGCCGTGCAGGGCCTCGGCAAACAGGCCGCACTCAAGGCCGGCGTGAATGGACTCGATGCGCAGCTCGGAGCCAAAGAGCTCGCGATAGCTCTCGACAAAGACGTCGCGGACCGGCGAATGCTCGGCATAGCTCCAGCCGGGATACTCGAACTCGAACTTGGCGTCGAAGCCCAGGACATCGGCCAACGTCTGCAGGCGGTCCTTGAACTCGTTCTGCAGCGAGGTGATCGAGGAGCGCGGGGACAGCATGATCTTGACCTGGTCGTCGGAAGTGGCGACCACGCCGATGTTGGAGGAAACCTCGACGGAGCCGTCGGTGGCGACGTTGCGGCGAATCACGCCGTTAGGGGCAAGACGCAGGGCGCGGATGAGGGCAAGCGCGGACTTCTGGTCCATGGCCTCGACCTCGGCATCGTCGGCAATCTCGACGGTGCAGGTAAAGCCGGGGTCGAAGACCTCGAGCTCGGCAGTGACGTCGGCGATGATGCCCTTTGCGATCTGGGCCGCGGCCTCGGCGGCAGCGTGGTCGGCGTAGACCAGAACAGCCTTGCACTCACGGTTGATGGCGTTGTCCTTGGTGCCGCCGTTAAAGCTGACGATGGCGGGCTCGCCGGCGACCATCAGGCGGTCGATGATACGGGCCATGATGAGGTTGCCGTTGCCGCGCTCCAGGTTGATATCGTTGCCGGAATGACCACCCAGTAGGCCGGAGATGTCGAGCGTGAGGGTGCTGCCGGTCTTGTGCTCGCGCACGATGGGGCAGGTGTAGGTAACGACGACGCCGCCGGCGCAGCTGACGGTGGCAACGCCCTCTTCCTCGGAGTCAAGGTTAATCATGGTGCGGGCGCTAATCTGGGACTTGTCGAGCGTCTCGGCGCCGACCAGGCCAGTCTCCTCGTCGGTGGTGAATACGCACTCGAGGGCGGGGTGAACGATCGAATCGTCATCGAGAACAGTGAGCATCAGAGCGACGGCGATACCGTTGTCGGCGCCCAGGGTGGTGCCGTTAGCGGTGAGGACGCCGTCCTTGACGACCAGGTCGATACCGTCGGTCGTAAAGTCGTGCTCAACAGAGCCCAACTTGTCGCACACCATATCGATGTGGCCCTGCAGCATCACGGTCGGGGCATTCTCGGCGCCGGCAGAAGCGGGCTTGCGAATGATGACGTTGTAGACCTCGTCCTGGTACACATCGAGGCCGCGCTCCTTGGCAAACGCAACCAGGAAATCGCTGATGCCCTTCTCGTTGCCAGACCCACGAGGGATCGCGCTGACCTCCTCAAAGAAATGGAACAGCTGGGCGGGCTCGTAGCCGGTGATCTTGTAATCCATGGTGCCTCCTTGGCGCAACTGGTTAGACAGTAAGACATGCGACTTGTATATTCCCAGACTTTGCGTGCATAAACCAGTCGAAAACGCCGAGCGCCCTTGCATCATCGGCTAACGGTGAGGAAACGCCACTTTATCAAGGTAAAGCAAGCTAGACGGGCCGTGCAGAGGGAACGTTGGACCCCCCAACCAACCTCAACGCCTGTTGAACATTAATGCATACACCATTGGTATGTTTAATAAGATTCTTGTCCTCCGTCACGACGTAATCGGCATCAATGCGATTGGCGACGCCCAGCATCAGGTCGTCCTCAAAGTCATTGTGGTGGTACTTGAACACAAAGGAGTCGAAGACCTCGTCTGCACCGACCGGGGCGATGAGGGCTAGCTCGCGCATCTGTCGAACGCATGCCCAGGCCGTTTCGTCTGCCGCCGCAATGGCGTTATCGCTCAGTGAGCCAGTCTTTCTTCGGCACTCCTGCTTGATTGCCGCCGAGACAAGATATGAAACGTCTTTGACCGAAAGCGACGAGGCAAACAGGGCAATCCGCTCCGAGGCGTCGGCAATCTCGATCAGATGGACGACATTTGCCGTACGGTCGGACCTGCCAGAAAAATAATCCATCCATACGTTGGTATCGATTAACAGCTTGAGGACGCCTTCTGTGCTCATAGTTCCACCCACTCGGGATAGCGCTCCGCCATGGCCTCCTCATAGAGGTCGTCATAGTCTCCCGAGAACTCAGGGATGGGGATGCCGTATTTGAGGCACGAATCGCGAACGATATGGCTGCCTTGCGCGGCCCTTGACTCCATGCGCCGGGGCTCCACTCCGTCAGAAACCGGAGCCGCCGCGTCTCCCTTCGAGGGCATGCGTCCGTTAACGACCAGATACTCCCAAAGTGTCCGAACGGCTTGTGACGGCGTCATGCCAATATGAGTCAGGACGGCGTCTCCCGCCTCTTTGAGCTGGCGATCTATACGCACGTTCATCTGAACTGGCCGTGAGTCTAGTATCGACATAGACATGTTGACTCCTTTTGCTATACGCTTTCCTTAATTAAGTATAGCAATTTGTCAGACAGACAGACGCCTCAGTACTGAAGCGTTCGTTTGACCGGGTTTGCCGTTGTGGGATTAGTCAATAAAAGAAGCTGATACATGTTTGAGATAACTGCCCACATCAGCTGCAATTCGCTATCCACAGGCAATGAGTCCCGCAACGAAGCGCCATGCACAAGCTTTTACAGTTCAATCACTTCGTCGCAAGCCTCAAGCAACTCGGGATCATGCGAGACAACAACCACTATATGATCTTCTTTCTTCTGTTGCAGAATATCAATGAACGCTGACCTACTCGCTCCGTCAAGAGCCGACGTCGGTTCATCGAATAACATGACGGGCGAGTCCTTGAGCAATACACGAATAATCGCAATCTTCTGCTTCTCACCACCCGATATATTATGGTTTTGCTCGTCCAGCACCCCATCAAGACCATTGGGAAGTGTTGAGACCAGTTTGGTCAGACCAAACTGGTCTACAAGTCGCCCGACTTCAAGAATTGGACAATTATCGCCCGCGAGTAGCGCCAGATTCTCTCTGAGTGTTCCGTTAACGATATCAGGTTCTTGCTCGGCAATACCAACGACATACGAGCGTAGATTAATAGAATCAATCTGGCTCAAATCAACCTCGTCATAAGCAATAGTCCCAACGCAATCATCGGGATATAGACCAGCTATGCCATCGAGAAGCGTGCTTTTCCCGCTTCCGTTTGCGCCCGACACGCCGTATAAGACTCCTCGATTAAGCGAGATGAGCTCTGGATAATCTATGATTCGATCGGTATCAGGGCGACAAATCGACAGGCCCTTGCACACAAGTGAAACAGGAGAACCAATGCGGACAGAACCGTTCGCCTCTTCATCCATTGCCCAAAGGCGCTTAAGGCGTTGGGCGCTCACCTTGCTCGCCTGGTAGCTTTTGCCCCAAGAAAGCAAGTTCACCAGAGCAGAATTGGCGCTCGAATAATAGCTCAATGCCGTCAGCAGAAAACCAACCGGCATTTTACCTGCGACAATCTCACAGCCTCCAATCGCGAGCAAACAGAACTGCGCAAAGGAAAAAATCAACTGATTCGCAAGTTCGAACCGTGATCCGGCTTTTTGGTTAGCCAATATAGCTGGATAAAGACCATCGAAAGCCTTCTGCAGCCTCAAGGAATAGAAATCAAATAATGAATGGCGACGAAGAAAGGAGACGCTCTCCAGCTGGCTCTGGAGAGTCCCATAGAAAGCAGCGGTCTTTTCTTGAAAATCAAAGCCTCGATTGAACAGCAGCCCGCTAAACAATCGATAAACTACTGCCCCCGTAACGATGCAGGCTAGACAGGCAATCGCCATCGCAATGTTTATATTCATCAACATAATCAAGGAACAGATAATCGTTGCAACACCGCCAATGATATTTGACGCCGATGTTATTCCGAATATTATGAGGTCGTTTGAATCGTGATTGATTTGCTGATTATAATAGCCCGCATCAAATCCGATGAAAAACTTCCGGGGCAAACGCTTGACGTGTTCAAGTGTGTCAGCGTTAAGTTGATATCCCGCATGCGCTTGAAGGTCGACATAGATTAGGGAAGTCCAATAGGCCAACACCGACCCCACAATGGCGACCACGCCAATCGCGAAAATACATAAGACTAGCGTCCGCAAACTAATACCGAGGACATTTTTTGCCGCCAGCACATTTACAGTCAGTCCCAACAGATATGGTTCAGCAAGGCTGCACAGCTGAGACAAGACATCGAGAAGCAGATAGACATAAAGCCTTGGCTTATGGAGGAGATATATCTTCCAAAATCTAAACATCGTGATTTGCCTCATGCGAATACTGATAATTACAAGCCAACCGCATTCTCTGCCTGGCATTGAATTTAACGCTCGCGCATTTTCTCTGACCCTCCATCGCGGCGTGGGGACATCCGCCCATACAAGCCGGAAACATTACACACTCGCCACATACTGGGTCGTTTGGTAAATACTCCATCCATTTCAAATAGTTCGAATTAGCTTTCACACCTTCTCGAACATTTCCAACGGCGCACTCGCCCTTGCCAACCTCATCCCAACATTTAAAAAGTCTACCAAGCGGATCGATGACAAACGAATTAAGGGAAACCGCACAGCAGACGCCTGGTTCATACGGCGTAAACGGAATAACGTTGAATCCGCGCTCGCTAGCTTTATCCATAAAGAACGTTTCAACTTGAGAGAATCCACGCTGAGAAAAACAATGAATGTCATTTGAGCAAGTATCGTTAACATTGTCGACCGCAGCAAGATAAATCGCGACTTTACCGCGAAGCCCTTTAGCGTCAAGCTCGTCAATCAACGCATCGACCTCTTTGCTGTTGGACTCATCGACGTTCACGCGAATGGTAATCTGAAGAACATCGGCACATGAGATGATATTGTCGATAATGGCATCATATGTCGGACGACCGTCGGCCGGGACCCTCCGCGAATCATGATCCCTCTTTGAGCCATCAATAGTGATTTGAACCGAACCGATCTGACAATCAGCAAGCTTCTGAGCAATTTCTCGCGTCAGGAGATATCCGTTCGTTACCATTCCGGCAGAATAAGTAGCGCCTGGCCTAATCGCCCCTCTCAGTTCTTTTGTCAGTCGCTCGATCATGTCCACACAGAGTAGGGGTTCGCCTCCATACCAGTCAACGTGAAGATCGTTGATCCCGGAATAGCCGGAACGCACGAATTCTGCGATATCCGTCATTGTCTCTTCTGACATAGTGGGGTGCGAGCAGCCTTTTTCATAGCAGTAGGGACACCTAAAATTGCATGCCAGCGTTGGAGCAATCGTCAGTCCTAAATAGTCATTTGCAAACCTTGCCGACAAGCTCTCAAGCATCAACATTCGCCGCTCGTCAACATCGTCATCTACCAACATGCCACCCATCTTAAGGGCCTCTTCGAAATCACCATCCAAGGCGGCGGCACCCTTGCGATATAAATTCAGCTCATTCGTGTGCGCAGCGTCAAGGTCGAGAACGCCACCAGACTGGGTATTGTAGATAGTGATACCGTTCACATCATTCTCTTCAATAACGTTAAATTCAGACTCTTTCATTTATATGCTCCGTTTTCTGATAGCACCCTTGATAGCCCAACAAAGTCCGAGGATGACAATGGGAACGACTGTTGCCAGCGCTACAAACAGCAACGTCCCCGGCACGATGAATTGAATTGGTCGCGGAGACGCAAGGGTCGCCAGCCATGTCAAGTGCAGTGGCATATTTGGATTCCCGTACCCCAAATAAAGCAGCAGGATGATGAACGATAGAACAAACGCGCCATTTCCAAAGAGCGAGATGGCCAGGACGAGCAGCAGGCATAACGTTGTGCAAATCAAGGCAGCAAGAGACAGTCGAAGAAGAAACTCTCCGATCATATCCATCGTCATTCCTATGCCACTCGCGCTTTGGACCACACCAACGAGTATCGAAAAGAGAACAAAACCACCGACAAGCGTGACAATCGAGACAAGAGTCCTTGCAACCAACAACTGTACTGTTTTCATTCCCCTTGCATAGGAAGCAAGCCATTGAGATCCCGTTATCGGAGTTCGAAACGCATAGCCGATGACGAGAACAGCAACAATAGGAAAGAACAGAGAATGGGCAAGCGGTGCCACAGCGGAAAGGTAGCGAGCTCCGTCTTTAACGAGGTCTCCCGGAATTCCCACAAAACCATATTGTGGGTTTGGAAAGAAGCCCATAACACCGTCGCCAAGCCAATCGCTCGTTCCGTAGGCTCTCCATGGTTCATAAGACACAGAATAAAGCAATGCGAGCACGAAACCTGCCGCAATCAGCAGAAGAGGCGCTTTGCTCTTCATAACTCGATAGGCTTCAGCCTTAATCATATCTTCGCAGCGCATTTCTACCCCCTCCTCGCTTTGATTCCCATGACCCCGAGCTGCAACGAAACAACGGTGCAAATAACAGAGAAAAGAATGATCTGATTAATGGCTAGGCCTTGAAAGCACAGATTTCCAAGATGGCGTAAGTATGGTCCGACTGAGAGCCACCAGGGAATTTGCGTCGATGCGTGATTGGAAAAGACCACCAGCGTATATTCATCGGAGGCGAGCAGCGTCCCGACCAACACCAACATAATGCTAAGCGGTGCATTTCTAAGTAAATAGAAAACTGCCATCGACTGAGCTACTGATGCAGCCAAAATAGCATCAATCAAAAGCAACACGGGCAGGTATCTATCAAGAAACACCCGCCCATCCACATAGCAGCCAAGCGGAGATTTGAAGAGAGTGAATCCCGAAAACAGGTTGAACGCTGTTGAAGTTGCAATCGTCAGAACAAGCCACTTTGCGACAACGGCCTTTGCTACACCCGTCCCTTTTGCATACGTCACTTCAGAAGACCTGCTTTGATAATCCATGGCGCAGGAAATAACAATGCATCCGGCTAGAACGAAAAACCACTCGTAGGTCATGAATAGTGCCGTCCGAACCGCCGAACCAGCTGGGTCAGTCTTGTCGAGGATGTTTGCAAAGAAACCAATCTGTTTGCCGACTCCCCCTAAATCGGATGTTCCATAAGTCCCATACATATTTGGATTACAGACATCTTTAACAATCCAAATTCCCCAGATCAACAACACGAAAAAGGCTGGATTTCTGAGCAACCGACGGGCTTCGCATCTAATCAGTCGCAGAAGTTGCATTATCTGCCTCCCCGATCAAATCCAAAAACCGCTTTTCCAGACTTCTGTCTTTGTAGGAGTTTTCTTCCTTAACGAGAAGTCTGCCTTGATGGAGAAACGCAAAAGATGTCGCAACTTTCTCCAATTCATCTAGGTTATGGCTTGAAATGAGCACCGTTTTATCCCGTTTGTCCTTCAACGACAGCAGGAGATCACGCACCTCAATCACACCCACTGGATCGAGCCCGTTTATGGGTTCATCCATGATGAGTAGTTGCGGGTCGCCTAGAAGAGCCGTTCCGATATCCAGACGACGCTTCATGCCGAGCGAGTATTGTTTTACCGATGCATCCGCCGCATTTTCTAGTCCAACGGCAGCGAGCACTCGATTAACTTCACTTTTCGGCAGCCCCCACTCGATACAGCGTGAGATCAAGTTTTCTCGACCGGTTAAGTTCAAGAATGCCCCACAGCCGTCGGGGACGAATCCGATATTTCTGCGTGCTCTTGCCAGACCCGCTCTCCCAGACTCGCCGAAAAAACTGATTGAACCTTTCGTTGCTTTAAGCAAGCCAAGAAGAATATCAATCAACGTACTCTTCCCCGCGCCGTTCTCCCCAACGAGAGCGCACACTTCGCCCTCATCTATATCAAATGAAACATCAGACAACGCCCAGTTTTTGCCGTAGCGCTTTGATAGATCCTTGATTGAAATCGCATTACCCATGTCTCATGAACCTCATTAAAAAAGGCAGCGCGGCCGACGGATGGCAGTTATCGACCACGCTGCTTACCCTCTGCTGTCTTAACCAGCATTAACGTTCGCGTTGCTAGAAATGAACATATACGCCAAAACAGCTACAGCGCGAACACGGGTGGTAATTGCGGCAGCCACCACCGCCACCCTGCACGTTGCTACACGGATCGATTACCCAGTTCATAATTACCTCCTTTCGATTTATCGTCTGTTTTAATACTTCGTTATCGTATAACGATAACCTTATGATTTCAAGAACTATTTTCAAATAAATTAAGGCTCCTACCGATCGTTTGCGGTAGGAGCCTTGCATGCATACGTGTTTGTCTTCTTGTCTTCTTATTCTGTTTTGTTATTCCTTAGAGAGATCTACTACATAAACCTCTGTGGGCAATATCTCGGAG
The DNA here is from genome assembly GCA_900542325.1 of uncultured Collinsella sp. Lineage (GTDB taxonomy): Bacteria > Actinomycetota > Coriobacteriia > Coriobacteriales > Coriobacteriaceae > Collinsella. Next base: position 17,247 of record UQMY01000034.1, read on the forward strand.
GGGTCGGGATTGCGTCTTTGCAAAATCTTATTCCGCGCACGCGCGATGGTAAGCTCCTCAAGTTCTATTTCACTCACGCGACGGATCAAATCTCCCGGCTGACAATCCAACTCAACACAGATATCGAGCAATGTCTTCAAACGTATAGCCTTAATTTTTGCATTACGGATTTTAGAAATGTTAGCTGGCGTATGCCCAGTCGCTCTTATTAGATCGGCATTTGTTTTCCCGGTCTTGAGCAAAAGTGTCTCAACCTCAATAATGAGATAATCCATGGTCAATCACCTAGACCAAATCATCGGACTGGGACTGCAAAAGCGCCCCATAGCGCCAGAAGATCGACAAAGCGAAAGCAACCATCATTGCAATGATGGATCCCACATCCAACGTGATGCCTGAGTCACCAATCTGAAGGAGAGCGGAATTCATACGACAGCTCAACATACAATTGCCCATCATTATTTTTAAATCGCTGCCAATCTGCAGGGAGCCCATCACAGCATTAATTGCAAATAGGCAAGCAATAACGGCAATCATCCGTGCATGTCGAATAGTAAAAGGCGATTGACGACGGGCGACATCGAAGCTGATGCTTAACAATGTAAACTCCCCTGCAAGGAGCAAAACCGCCCATAGCGCCAAGTTTGGAAGCGCGATGCTGCCGCCCTCACCAAGCTCAACGACCCCCTCGATTTCCACTGCGCCGTTCAAAATGCTATGGCATGCAACAACAAATGCCGAACCAAAGACGGCGATGGTAGCGATGGCTATAAGTACCAGCATGGCACAAAGAACCATTCCGATTTTTCTCATGTTATCGAACGACATCTCAATTCTTTGAGCGCTATTCGCCATAGTAACTCCTTTTGCCATCCAGCAGATCTTATTCAATTATTTTATCGTTACCGGAAACTCTTCTCTACAAGAAAAGGGGCGCTCCCTCATCGGGAACGCCCCGTCATGCAAGGTTATAGTCAATCCTTACAGCGCACCAGAGCCGGCTTGCATCATGCCGCCGGGGCCCGAGCTCACGCCACTGCTCACAGGCGCGGCGTTGCCGGTGTGCGGTGCCGCCGGAGCGGTGTCGCCGCCGAGCGCGCCTGCCGGACGCGGCGCCGGAATCTCACCCGTGCCGTGGCTAAAGACGAACTTGCCGTCGGCCACGTCGCACAGGACCGTATCGCCCTCGCCCCACTCGCCGGCCAGCAGCTCCTCGGACAACGGGTCCTCGATGAGCTTTTGGATGGCACGGCGCAACGGACGCGCGCCATTGGTAAGGTCGGTACCCTCCGCCACGATCTTGTCGTAGGCCGCATCGGTGAGCTTGATATTCATGCCGTTGGCGATCAGACGCTGACGTAGGTCGTCCACCAGCAGGTGCGCGATCTTGGTCAGGTTCTCGCCCGAAAGCTTCTGGAACACCACGATGTCGTCGATACGGTTGAGCAGCTCGGGGCGGAACAGGCGCTTGAGCTCGCCCATCGCACGGCCGCGGATCTCGCTCGAGGTAAGACCCTGCTCGCCGGTGGTGCCAAAGCCAACGCTCGCATCCTGCGCAATCTCGCGGGCGCCCACGTTGGACGTCATGATGATCACGGTGTTGCGGAAGTCGACCGTCTTGCCCTGGCTATCGGTCAGACGGCCCTCCTCCAGCACCTGCAGCAGGATGTTGAAGATATCGGGGTGCGCCTTCTCGATCTCGTCGAACAGCACGACCGAGTACGGGTGGCGACGAACGGCCTTGGTGAGCTGGCCGCCCTCGTCGTGACCGACGTAACCCGGAGGGCTACCGATGAGCTTGGAGACCTCGAACTCGCTACCGAACTCGGACATGTCGAAGCTGATGAGTGCGTCCTTGCTGCCAAAGAGGTACTCGGCGAGCGTCTTGGCGAGCTCGGTCTTGCCCGTGCCGGTGGGACCCAGGAAGATAAAGCTGCCGCCGGGGCGACGCGGATCCTTGAGCGGCGAGCGGCTGCGGCGCACGGCCTTGGCAACTGCCTCGACAGCCTCATCCTGACCGATGATACGTGTCTTGAGCACGCTTTCGGCCTGCAGCAGGCGCCGGCTCTCGCTCTCGGTAAGCGAGGACACCGGCACGCCCGAGGTCACGGACACGATATCGGCGATCTGGGAGACATCGATGGTGAGCGGGCTGGCGTCGAGCTCGGCGGTCCAGGCGGCCTTGGCCTCGGCGAGTTCAATCTCGGCAGCCTTCTGCTGCTCGGTGATCTCGGCGGCCTTGTTCATGTCGTCGCTCTCGGTGGCCTCCTGCGCGGCGGCCTTGAGCTCCTCGATACGATGCTCGGCCTCGCGCACCGGCTCGGGCGCGCGATTCGCGGCGATGCGAGCGCGGGCACCGGCCTCGTCGATGAGGTCGATTGCCTTATCGGGCAGGAAGCGATCCTGGATGTAGCGGTTGGAGAGGTTCGCGGCGGCCTCGATGGCACCCTGCGTGTAACGCACGTGGTGGTGCTCCTCGTAGCGTGGCTTGAGCGCAGTCAGAATCTTGACGGTGTCCTCGACACTCGGCTCCTCGACATCGATGGTCTGGAAGCGACGCTCGAAGGCCGGGTCCTTGGTGAGGTACTTGCGGAATTCCTCGGCCGTGGTGGCGCCGATAATCTGGAAGGCACCGCGCGCGAGCACAGGCTTGAGCATGGAGCTCGCGTCGATGGAGCCCTCGGCAGAACCGGCACCGATGATGGTGTGCATCTCGTCGATAAACAGGATGACGTCGTCGGCTTCGGTTGCCTCCTGGATTACGTTCTTGAGGCGCTCCTCAAACTCACCGCGATACTTGGCGCCCGCCACGAGGCCCGGCAAGTCGAGCGTCCAGATGTTCTGGTTCATAAGGTTCTCGGGCACGTTGCCGGCTGCAATCTGCTGAGCCAGACCCTCGACGATGGCCGTCTTGCCCACGCCGGGGTCGCCCAGAATGAGTGGGTTGTTCTTGGTGCGGCGCGAAAGGATCTCCATCATACGCTGGACTTCCTTTTCGCGGCCGATCACCGGATCGAGTTCGCCGTCGCGCGCCTTCTGCGTAAGGTTGGTCGCGAACTGCTTAAGTGTATCGGTGCCGCTCCCCTTTTGCTGGGAGGCATCCGAGCCGCTAAAGAACGGCAGGCCCGTACCGGGACGACCAGCACCGGCGCCAGCGAGCGGGCGCTTCTTATCCTGGTCCTTGGCGGTGAGTTTCTCGATAGCCTTTTTGATGGAGGCGGACGACACACCCAGGCGCATGAGGATGTCCATGGCCATGCCGTTGCCCTCTTCGACGATGCCGATCAGCAAGTGCTCGGTCGACACGTAGGTCTGGTTGTTTTCACGCGCCACGCGGAATGAACGCTCCATCACGCTAATGACGAGCGGCGTAAAGGCGAGCTTGGCCGCCTCGGTCTCCTCACTGGGCTCGGGAACCGTGGTCTGGACCTCTTTAAGAGTATCCATGATGTCGTCGTAGGAGATATCGAGCGAACGCAGTGCCTCGGCGGCAATGCCCTCGTCCTCCTTGGCGAGTGCGAGCAGCAAGTGCTCGGTACCCACCTTATTTGAGTGAAGATCGAGCGCTTCTTGCTTGGCCATGGACATGACCTTGCGCGCGCGATCGGTAAAACGGTCTAACATGCTAGTTCCTCTTAGACGAGCTAGTTTTTTCAAACGCAAAGCGCCGCCCGCGGCAGCGCTTTGGTCTCTTTACCCATATGGAGTATATGTTAACCGTTGGGACCTTTCCTGCCCGTAGCCGCGCGACAACGTCTACAAAGACGATATGAGCAGGACATAAAAACATTGGGAGCCCCCGGCATGAAAGACCGCGGATCAGGCCGACAATGGTGAGTGTCTAATTCAGCCGCGGCGGCCACGCCGCATTCATGGAAGGGGCTCCCATGCTCGATACTACCACCTTCGTCGGCCTCGACGTCCACGCCCGCTCGATAAAGGCCGTCTCCCTCGACGTCATGACCGGGGAGGTGCGCTGCGCGACCTTCGGCTACGACGCCGGCGCCGTCGCGGAGTGGGTCCGCTCCGTGGACCCCGGGGCCAGGTGCGTGTACGAGTCCGGGGTCACGGGCTTCGACCTGCAGAAGAGGCTCTCCGGCCTGGGTGTCGACTGCGTGGTCGGCGCCGTCTCGAAGATGATCAAGCCCAGCGCGGACAGGCGCAGGAAGAACGACCGCAACGACGCCGAGTTCCTCGCCCGCATGCTGTCGGTCGGCAACGTGGTCGAGGTGTGGGTCCCCGACGACGAGTGCGAGGCCGCCCGCGACCTGACCAGGGCGCTCGAGGACGCGAGGGACGACCTCTCGCGCTCGAAGCAGCGGCTCTCCAAGTTCCTGCTCAGGCACGGGCTCGTCTTCGACGAGAGGACGCCCACCGGCCGCAGGAAGGGCAACTGGACCCGGGCGCACTGGTCCTGGATCGAGTCGATTAGGTTCGCGGAGGGGGCCGACAACGACGCGCTCGCCTACTACGTCGACGCGGTCAGGCGGGCGGCGGAGGAGAAGGCGAGGCTCGAGGGGCTCGTCGGGGCCGAGGCCCGCAAGCCCAGGTGGAGGAGGAGGGTCGACTCCCTGCGCTGCCTCAAGGGCGTCGACACCGCTTCCGCCGCCGACCTCGTGTTCGAGGCCGGCGAGTTCTCCAGGTTCAGGAACGCCCGCTCGTTCGCCGCGTGGGTCGGCCTGACGCCCTCCGAGCACTCCAGCGGGGAGAGCGACCGCAGGGGCGCGATCACCAAGGCCGGCAACAAGCACCTGAGGAAGACGCTGGTCGAGGCCGCGTGGCACTACCTGACGTGCTCGGGGCGGCCGAAGGACCTCGCCAGGGGCCAGGCCCCGGACCGGGGCGCCCGGAGGCATGCCGCCAAGGGCGTGCGGAGGCTGGTCGAGAGGCGGGAGGCGCTGCTCGCGCGCGGGGTCCACGGCAACAAGGCGAACGTGGCCACGGCGCGCGAGCTCGCCTGCTGGGTATGGGCGGTCGGCCTCATGGCCGAGAAGGCGTAGGGGGCGGCCCCCCGCACATAAGCCAGTCACCCCGGAAGCGGTTCGATCCGAAGCCGTTGAGGCGAACCTCAGGTCCCTTTTCTGCGAGCGCCCAGGGCGCCACACGCGTGCACAGACTGTCGGTTCGACGTAGAAGCCTCAGCCGTAGCAACGGATTGCCCAGCGAGAGATCGCCACGGGCGGATATTAAACTGCAAAGACGAGCGTCGGTAAGACACGCCGAGGTCGCCGCGGACGGGTTGATATAGGGAGAGGGCCTGACCCCATATCGTTGGGGCCAGGCCCGATTTTGCCTCTTGACAATGTCCTGCTCATATTAAAAGGAATTGCCAGGTGCCTCTGCATCGGCCCAACGAGCGTGGATTTTCGGACACCCATTCCACGAGCGTGGATAATCTCCCGTTTTGAGCCCGTAAACAGGCCAAAAACGGGAGATTATCCACGTTCATGTTTTGCGGATCAGTTTCATTTGCGCCAATTAGCTGGTGTGGCGCCAGCGAGGGTCGGTGAGCGTACGCGCCACGCCCAGGCCAACGGGCAGAAACGCCACGATGAGCACTGCACGCACAAACCAGCCGAGCATATTGACCGTGTCGAAGGTGCACATGTAATACATCGAGCGATACAGATACAAGCCCGGCACCATAATGACAATCGATGGCACCGTGAGGGCGATACGTGGGTAGGTGAGCTTGATTTCGGCTAAGCTCGCGAGCAGCCCCGATACCAGCGCGCCAATAAACGCTGCCGCCTCGGGAGGCATACCTACGCTCAGGCCCAGGAAGGGAAACAGCGCCGGCGCATCGACGAGCGTAAGGCGCAAGGTATTGGACACGGCGCCGATCAGCCCAGCTGCCGCGGCCATCTTTACCGGGCTGTTGAACATCACCGAGAAGCCGAATACGCCAACGAAGCTCATCACCACGCGCAGGAGCGTAAGGGCAAGCGGCGAAAGGCCGAGCGGGGCAAAATCATCCGGTGCCAGCCCCACACACTCTGCAACCATCCAGCCCACAAGGGTCGCCATCACAATAATCGACACGGCATACGAAAGACGCTCAATGCCGCTTCGCATATCGAGCTTAGCGATGTCGAGGCCTGCCGTAATGAGGGGAAAGCCGGGAATCACAAAGAGCATGGCGCCGATATAGCCTTCTTGGTGCGACATTGCCCCCGGTACGACCTGGCCAAGGCCGAGCAATGCCAGCAGATACGAAACGCAAGCGAGCGCAACGCCAATCGTCAGCGCGCTAAACTGGCCAAGACCCTGCTTGAGAATATGGGAGCGAGCAAAGTTGCCAACACCAGCGCCCACAAATGCACAGGCCATCTCGATAGGGCCGCCGCCGAGCAAAAAGACGAAGGCGCCGCAAGCACAGGCCGCCGCAAGGCCCTGTTGCCAGGAAGAGTAATCGGGCTTTGAGCTCTCAACGGTCTTGAGCATCTCGTGATACTCGTGTACCGTGAAGCGACGACCATAGGTCTCGATTTCCTTGAGGAAACTCTCCATCATCCAAATGCGATGGGTATTGACTCCCGTTGTGGGCAGGCTGACAACCTCGTTAAAGCAGTGGCCATCTTCGATGCAGGTGCACTCAAACGACAGAAGACTTAAGTCAACGTGGACGGTGACACCGAGTACGGCGGCGACGCGATTCATGGTATCGCGCACGCGCCAGGCACCTGTTCCGCTTGCCAGCATAAGCATGCCGGTGCGGCAGATGATGGATGATTTATCAGTGAGCGGCGCATCGACGGCAAGCTCATCGCCTGAAGTCACGATCTGGCGCCAGTCAGTTTTCATATGGAGCGCGCCGGCACGGACACCGTGGTGCATGGGGGCTCTCGAAAGCAACGAGTCAAGGCGCGAAGGCTGTGGGGGCTCCACTGATTCACCCTCAACCTCATCAGCCTCTTCATCGACCAGATCAAAGGAATCAAGCGGCGCTGGCTCGCGACGGTCGATCAGCTCCTCGTCCTCATCATCAAAGTAATTGAACTGATCGAGCATGTCCTTTTCGATTGCGCGCTCGCTCGCATCGTCCATCCCGGTGCTCCCTTCCTATCGACTAACCCCCATCCTAGGCAGCGACAGCTAAAGGAAACATAAAAGAGACGACTGTCATGCATGGAAGGCGCGACACAGCCAACGAGCCGATAAACCCTCGGCGAGACGAGAGTGGATAATCTCCCGTTTTGAGCCCGCATACGAGCCAAAAGTGGGAGATTATCCACTCTCATTCTTCGAGCACTCATTTAAGTACGTCCCCAATGAGTACCCCCAATGACTATTCCCCAATGACTATTCCAATCGCTTGACAAGGAGTGTCCCCAAGTGCCGGCAGAAAAGGAACGTCCCTAAGTGCCAACCAGGGCAACACCGCAGATAGAGGACGGACAGCGAGCGACGTCCAGAGCGAACAAGTTGGCATGAAAAAGGCAAGGCATAGACCTTCTGGTCATGCCTTGCC
>UQMY01000035.1 GCA_900542325.1 uncultured Collinsella sp.
GGTGGCTTTGTCTGGGGAAGTTCGCGAAGCCCACTTCCCCAGACAAAGCCACCCCGCCGGGCAAGGCCCCAGCGCGAGACCGTCCCGGATGCCTACCTACTCGTTGTCGCCCGCGGTCATCTGCGTTGCGGAGAGCGCGCCGTCGGCAGCGGTTGCGGCTGCGGCGTCGGGCCAGACCCAGTCGGTGAAGGCCGGGTGATCGTAGCCCTCATCGCACGCGAACTCAAAGGCCTCGGTGCGGAATGCCTCCCACTTATCAATCTGCTCGGCAAACTTATCGGCGTCGACCATGCGCAGCACGTCGGCGGCCAGTGCCCAGCGGTCCATGCTGTTCAGGCGCAGCATGTCGAACGGCGTTGTCGTGGAACCTTTCTCCTCGTAGCCGTGGACGCGGAAGGCATCGTGGCCGGGGCGGTTCCAAATCAGACGGCGAATCGTGCCGGCATAAGCGTGGAACGCGAAGAGGACAGGCTTATCGCCGCAGCCGAACAGCTCAGCCCAGCGCTCGTCACTGAGAGCCTGGTCGTTCTCGCAGACGTTCTGAATCTTGAGCAGGTCGACCACGTTGACGAACCATACCTTGATGCCCAGCTCGCGCAGCATGTCGGTTGCAGCCAGAGCCTCGAGCGTCGGCACGTCGCCGCAGGTGGCGACCACGACATCGGCCTCGGCGAGCGAATCGGCGGTCGATGCCCACTCCCAGGTCGCAACGCCCTCGGCGAGCTCCGCCTTGGCCTCGTCGACCGTCTGGAAGGTCGGAGCAGGCTGCTTGCCGCAGAAGATGGCGTTGACGCAGTCGGTGGACTGGTAGACGCGCTCGGCAACGGCAAGGGCCATGTTGGCGTCGGCCGGATAGTAGGCATTCACGATGTGCGTGTCGTTGGCCTTGTTGAGCAGCAGGTCGATAAAGCCGGGGTCCTGGTGCGAGAATCCGTTGTGGTCCTGGCGCCAGACATGGCTCGACAGCAAAATGTTAAGGCCGCTAATGGGAGCACGCCACGGAATCTCGCGCTTGGTAGCCTCGAGCCACTTGCAGTGCTGGTTGACCATGGAGTCGACCACATGGACAAAGCTCTCGTAGGAGCTCCACACGCCGGAGCGGCCGGTGAGCACGTAGGCCTCGAGGAAGCCCTCGCACTGGTGCTCGGACAGCTGCTCGACGACCTTACCGGAGCCGGCCAGCAGCTCGTCGTTGGCATCGTCCTCGTAGAAGCCAGCGTCCCACTGCTTCTTGGTCACCTTGTAGGCAGCCTGCAGGCGGTTGGACGCGGTCTCGTCGGGACCGAAGATGCGGAAGTCATCCATGTTCTTGGCCAGAACGTCGGCAGTGTACTCACCAAAGACGCGGGCGGCCTCGGTAGAGCCCCAGCCATGACCCTTAGTTGCGACGGGGACCTCGTGGGCATGAATATCGGGCAGCTCGAGCTCGCGGCGCACCTTGCCACCGTTCGCGTTGGGGTTGGCGCCGATGCGCAGCTCGCCGGTCGGCATAAAGGCCGTCACCTCGGGGCGCACCTGGCCCTCGGGCGTAAAGAGCTCCTCGGGCTTGTAGGAACGCAGCCACTCGCGCAGCACGCGGAAGTGCTCGTGGGTGTCCTTGGCACTCGCCAGCGGCACCTGATGCGCGCGCCAGGAGTCCTCGGTCTTCTTGCCGTCGATCTGCTTGGGGCAGGTCCAGCCCTTGGGCGTGCGGAACACAATCATGGGGTAGGCCGGGCGGACCACGGTCTCGCCTGCGGCGGCCTGGGCCTGCGCGGTTGCCTTGATGTCACAGATCTCATCGAAGACCTGCTCAAACAGGGCAGCGAAACGCGCATGAATGTTTGCGTGGCTCTCGTCGTCAAAGCCGGCGACAAAGAAGTGCGGCTTATAGCCCATGCCCTCAAAGAACTTGGTGAGCTCCTCATCGGACACGCGGGCAAGGATGGTGGGGTTGGCGATCTTGTAGCCGTTGAGGTGCAGGATCGGCAGGACGATGCCGTCGGTTGCCGGGTTCACGAGCTTGTTGGACTGCCAAGAGGTCGCGAGCGGACCGGTCTCGGACTCGCCATCGCCCACCACGGCCACGGCCAGCAGGCTCGGGTTGTCCATGACGGCACCGTAAGCGTGGCTGAGCGTGTAGCCGAGCTCGCCGCCCTCGTGGATGGAACCGGGCGTCTCGGGCGCAAAGTGGCTCGGGATGCCGCCGGGATAAGAGAACTGGCGGAAGAACTTCTGCAGGCCTGCCTCGTCATTGGTGATGTCGGGGCGAATCTCGCGGTAGGTGCCGTCGAGCAGCGACTGAGCAGTACCGGCGGGGCCACCGTGACCAGGGCCCATCAAGAAGATAGCATTCTGGTTGTGGTCGGCGATCAGTCGATTGACGTGACTGAACAGGAAGTTGATGCCGGGCGTGGTGCCCCAGTGGCCAACCAGGCGGTGCTTAACGTCCGGACGACCGAAGTCGCGCACCTCACCGGTTTTCTCGTCGACAAAGTCGGGGCGCATTAGCGGGTTAGAGCGAAGGTAGATCTGACCGACGGACAGATAGTTCGATGCGCGCCAATACAGGTCGACGCCCTCGAGCTCGGAAGCCGGCACCTCGTGGCCCAGCTTTTGCCACGGCGTCCCCAGTGTTTTAGCCATTGTTTATGTCCCTTCGCTGTGCGGTCACCCTCCAATACGGCAACCTTTCGTTGGGACCAGTATATTTGCTAAAACGTTTTATCATGGTGAAAAAACGTTTTATCACCCTTATCAATCCCATCGATTAGCAAAACGCGACATTCACCTGCGGCGTTGATTGTCACAGGTGCTCCACATTCGGTCTCTGCAAATTGGTAAACGTGTTTAGTTGTGTTTAGTAAGCTCGAGCACGCTGTCCTTAACGATAAGCTCCGGCTCCAGAACGACCTCTTCGGCACGCCTGCCGCCCCTACCGGCAAGACGCTTGGACATGCAGCCAAAAGCATGCTCCGCAAGGACACCAGGGTCCTGCTCAATCGCGGTCAGCGCCGGCTCAAAGAGAACGTCGGCCGCCGAGTTGTCATAGCTCACCACCGAGATATCGCCCGGGATGCTCTTCCCCATCTCGTGTAAGCGCTTGAGCAAACCGAGGGCAATGTTATCTGAGCTTGCGAACACGGCAGTGGCGTCAGTTGCGAGCACTGCCTCCGAGGCCTCGTATGCGCTCGGAATGTAGTACTCGCTCTCAAACTCCAAACGCGCGTCGATCGGCAGGCCAACCTCGCGCAGCGCGCGCTCATAGCCGGCAAGTCGCTTGCGACCCGTATTGGAACGGCGGGCATTAACCAGGCAGGCAATACGGCGGTGGCCTTGCTCGATCAGATAGCGGGTGGCCATATAGCCGCCCATCTCGTGGTCGAACATCACCTTGTCGCACTCGAGCCCCTCAATGGCACGGTCGACCATTACGGCCGGGATGGGCAGGTGGCTGACTTCTTCGCGCAGGGCGCGATCATCGGAGAACTCGTCACCCACCACCAGGAAGACGCCATCAACGCCGCGCGTCACCAGCTGGCGCAGCAGCTCCAGATCGTCATCGGCGCTTCCGCCCGAGCTGGTAATGAAGAGCGCATAGCCGTCCTCGCGGCAGCGCTTTTCCAGGCTACCGGCGAGCGAGGCAAAAAAGCGGCTCTCGATGTTAGGGACGATAAGGCCCAGCGTGCGCGACTCGCGCATGACCAGGCTGCGCGCAATCTGGTTGGGAACATAGTGGTTGCGCGCCGCGACCTCTTTGATGAGCTTGCGGTTTTCTTCCGAGATGCGACAGGGCCGATTATTGAGAACAAGCGAGACCGACGAGGGGGAAAGCCCCACCTCCTGGGCGATCTGCTTGAGGGTGACTTTGTTGGCCATCTCGCTCCTTCCGGGTTTACGCGCAATCTCTTGAAAGTATAGCGACTACCCCTCTACCTCGGTGATAAACACTTTACCAATCCGGTGGACGGCTGTTTTATCGCCGCCAGCGCACCAAATCCGTCCGGGTGGGGTATATTGCAATCGATTGATGACAACGACCACCAAAAGGCGGATATCCGTATGCACGAGAACGATTTTTTTAACGAGGACCTGCTGTGCGCGCTCGCTGGCGTTGCCGGCGAGGACAACGTGCTGATGAGCGAGCCCATGCGCGAGCACACCACGTTTAAGATCGGCGGTCCGGCCGACGTCTTTGTCACGCCCGATACTGAGCAGGGCCTCGTCGCCACGCTCGATACCTGCTATCGCTGCAATCTACCACTCACCATCGTGGGCAACGGCTCCGACTTGCTCGTCGGCGACAAGGGCATCCGCGGCGTCGTCGTAGCGCTGGGCGAGGGCCTCTCCGACATTACGGTCGACGGCACGCACGTCACGGCGGCAGCCGGCGCCTTGCTTTCCGATGTCGCAGCCGCGGCAGCCGAGGCCGGCCTTACCGGCATGGAGCCCATCTCGGGCATTCCCGGATCGGTCGGCGGTGCCTGCTACATGAACGCCGGAGCATACGGCGCTTGCATGGCCGATGTGCTGGAGTCCGTGCGCGTCTACAAGCCCGCACGCATGCTCGACGACGGCACCCGCGGTAGCGGCAGCATTATCGAGTTCGATGTCGATGAGCTCAACCTGGGCTATCGCAAGAGCCGCATTGCCGACGACGGTTTCATCGTGCTTTCGGCCACTTTCAATCTCGCCCCGGGCAACGCCGCGATGATCAAGGCCGACATGGACGACTACCGCCAGCGCCGCGAGGACAAGCAGCCACTCGACATGCCGAGTGCCGGCTCCACCTTCAAGCGCCCCGAGGGCCACTTTGCCGGCAAGCTCATCATGGACGCCGGCCTGCGAGGACACGCCATTGGCGGCGCGCAGGTGAGCGAAAAGCACTGCGGCTTCATCGTCAACGCCGACCACGCCACCGCCGCCGATGTCGACGAACTCATCCGCCACATCCAAACAACCGTCAAAGACCAATTCGACGTGGACCTCGAACCCGAAGTCCACCGAGTCGGCGAATTCCTCTAAAAAGAAGGCCCCGAAAGGGGCCTTCACTTTCTTTTATTCAGACAACCAATCCGGTGCGTAGCGCCCCGAACCCGAGAGGGCCGCGTGCCCGCCCGCAATATATTTGATTGATCGCGAGTTCCGCACGCAAAGAAGGCCACTTAATGTGGCCTTCGTCTTGCGCAGGACTGTAGAGCAGGCAACCTTATGCCTCGCCCGCAGTCCCGGACCTTCCGGGTTCAAGCCGCAGTTACGACAGCGCGATACCGCCAAGCCAGCCCCAACGCACGCCCGACCCAGTACCATAGAAGCTAATAAACGAATCAAGCGACTTAGACGTAATGGCACCCTCGTTGCTCATAACGATGCCACCGCCAACGTAGATACCCACATGACCGTAGATAAGGCCCGGAGCACCCGTGCCGCTGTGCGAGGAATCGGCCACGATCATGCCCACCTGCAGCGCCGAGCGGTCGGAGCTATAGCACCAGGCGTTGAACATGTCACACGCGTTGCCGCCAAAATAGCCCACGCCGGCATTGCGGAAGACGTTGGTAACCCAGGCAGCACACCAGCCCTGGCCGGGAGAAGGCGTCGAGTAGCACGCATTGACGACGGCCTGCTGCTTGCCCGAACCGCCCGTCTGTTGCGGGGTGCCGCCGGCATACGAGCCGCCACCCGAGCTCGAGCCACCCGAAGAAGAGCCCGTGTTCGCAGAGGCCGCGGCTGCCGCAGCCGCCTTCCTAGCGGCCTCCTCAGCCTGGGCGGCAGCGAGAATCTCGGAATCGCGCTGAGCCATGAGTTCCTTGACGTCGTCGGAAAGACCGTTCAGCACGGTCTGGACTTCTTGCTGCTTGGCCTGCATATCCTGCATCTGAGCCGTCTGCTGGTCCTTGAGTTTCTCCAGGTTGGCCTTTTGTGCTTCGAGCTCGGTCTTCTGCGCGTCGAGCTCAGCCTGAATCGTCTGGATATCCTCGATGGCATCGCGGTCGCTCTTGTTGATCTTCTCAACGTAATGCGCGTTGGCGACGAGTTCCTCAAACGAGCCAGAGGCCAGCAGCAGCGACAGGATGTTCGTGCCGCCGGACTTGTAGCTGGCGGCCACGCGATCGGAAAGGTCGTTGCGCTTCTTCTTGAGCTCGGCCTTCTTTTCATCGATCTGGGCCTGCGTGTCGTCAATCTTGCCCTGGACATTCTCGATGTCGTTGAGGGTCTGGGCATTCTTGTTGGCCAGCGCCGCATACTCATTTGCGATGCTGTCGAGCTGGGCCTGAACCTCGTCGAGCTGGGCCTGGGCGGCATTCAATTTATCGGTGGTTTCTTTGGAAGCCTCCGCCGCATGGGCGCGAGTGGGCAGGCCAAAAAGAACTGCCGCAGAAGCGGCGCCGAACAGGGCCTTAAGGGCAGTGCGGCGCGAGAGCTCCTGGGAAAGGATGGAATCGCTGTTTGGTGACATATGTACTCCGTTACATGCTTATTTATATGTCGCTCAACTCATACATATTAGCGTACATATGGCGCGTCCCAACGATTTCCACGAACGGCAGGAAACTACAAGGTCGGCGGCTCGTAAGCAATTGTCAAATTTGAGGTAACAATTGAGCAAGCTCTTATATGAGTACGTTAACATAATCCTCTGCTTTTCCTACAGTGCACCATTTGGGCGTCCACGCCTGCGCTATACTGCCCTCAAGAAGTGTTCCTGATTCGATAGGAGACTACATGTCCCAAGCACTCGACCCCAAAGACACCTGCGTCCTCGTTACCGGCGGTGCCGGCTTCATCGGTTCCCACACCGTCGTTCAGCTGCTCGAGGGCGGCTACCAGGTCGTCGTCGTCGATGACCTCTCCAACTCCAGCGCCGTCGCCGTCGACCGCGTCAAGACCATCGTGGGCGACGAGGCCGCCAAGAACCTCACCTTCTACGAGGCCAACGTGCTCGACCGCGATGCGATGAACAAGATCTTCGATACCCATCAGATCGACCGCGTCATCCACTTTGCCGGCTTTAAGGCCGTCGGCGAGTCGGTGAGCAAGCCCGTCGAGTACTACCACAACAACATCGAGAACACCCTGGTGCTCATCGACGTCATGCGCAACCATGGCTGCAAGTCCATCATCTTCTCGAGCTCCTCGACCGTCTACGGCGACCCGGACAACCCGCCCGTCACCGAGGAAGACCCCAAGAAGCCCGCAACCAACCCCTATGGCTGGACCAAGTGGATGATCGAGCAGATCCTTATGGACGTCCACACCGCCGACCCCGAGTGGGACGTCGTGCTGCTCCGTTACTTCAACCCCATCGGCGCTCATCCGTCGGGCCTGATCGGCGAGGACCCCAAGGGCATCCCCAACAACCTGGTACCCTATGTCGCCCAGGTCGCCGTGGGCAAGCTCGAGGCCGTTCAGGTCTTTGGCAACGACTACCCCACCCCCGACGGCACCGGCGTGCGCGACTACATCCACGTGTGCGATCTGGCCTCTGGTCACGTTGCCGCCCTTAACTGGATGAACGGCAAGACCGGCGTCGAGATCTTTAACCTGGGCACCGGCACCGGCACCTCGGTACTCGAGGTCGTCGCCGCCTTCTCCAAGGCTTGTGGCAAGGAGCTACCCTACGTGATCCGCGAGCGCCGCGCCGGCGACATCGCTGCCAACTGGTGCGATGCCTCCAAGGCCGAGCGCATGATGGGCTGGAAGGCCCAGTACGACATCGCGGACATGTGCCGCGATAGTTGGAACTGGCAGAGCCACAACCCCAACGGCTTCGCCGACGCCGAGTAGCAAAAACCTACATACCGTTCTTGCCCCGATCTCACGTTGTGAGGTCGGGGCTTTTTCATGGCATGTAGCCATTCGCCGAAAATCGACCAACTTTTTTATCTTGCCTGTACATGTTTAAACAACATGTTTTACAATAGGCGTATCGAATCAGAACATCGGAGGCGGACTGCATACCCATCGGCAGGCCGACCCCACAACAAGAAGGTTGGTGAGCGCATTCATGGAGCGTGCAAGCGGCGTCCTCATGCCCGTCTCATCTCTGCCCGGACCATACGGAATCGGCGGCTTTGGCTGGAATGCCTACGACTTCGTCGATTTTCTCGCCTCGTGCAAACAACATTACTGGCAGATTCTGCCCCTTACGACGACCAGCTATGGCGATTCGCCCTATCAGTCGTTCTCGGCCCGCGCAGGCAACCCCAACTTTATCGACTTTGCCGAGCTTATCGAGGCAGGGTATCTGGAGCAGCGCGATATCGATGGCGTGTATCTGGGATCCGACCCCAGCAATGTCGACTACGGTGCTATCTTTGGCGGCCGCCGTCAGATTCTCGACCGCGCCGCCGAGCGCTTTGCTGCCGACAAGCCGGCCGATTTCGATGGCTTTATCCAGGCCAACGAGGACTGGCTCATCCCCTACTGTGAGTTCATGACCGTCAAAGAGGAGTGCGGTCTCAAGGCGTTTTGGGAGTGGCCCGCGGAGCTCCGCACCCGCGGCGAGGCTTCCGCCAAGGTCTGCGCCGACCATCCGGCGCGTATGCTCTACCACCAGATGACGCAGTACTTCTTCGATCGCCAGTGGAGCCGCCTCAAGGCCTATGCCAACGAGCGCGACATTCTCATCATCGGCGACCTGCCCATCTATGTCTCGCGTGACTCCGTCGAGATGTGGGCGACACCTGAGCTCTTTAAGATCGACGCCGCCGGCAATCCCGTGAGCGTCGCCGGCACGCCGCCCGACCAGTTCTCGGCCACCGGCCAGTACTGGGGCAACCCCATCTACGACTGGGACGCCATGGAGGCCGACGGCTTCTCCTGGTGGGAGGGCCGCATTCGCGCCGCCCTCGACATGTACGACGTCATCCGCCTGGATCACTTCCGCGGCTTCGAGGCCTATTGGGAGGTGCCGTTCTCCTCGCCTGATTCGTCCTACGGTTCGTGGACGCAGGGTCCCGGCCTCAAGCTCTTCAAGACACTCGAGGAAAAGCTCGGCACGCTGCCCATCATCGCCGAGGACCTGGGCTTCCTCACCCCCGGCGTCATCGATATGCGCGACAACTCGGGCTTCCCCGGCATGAAGATCCTGCAGTTTGCCTTTGAGGGCACCAACTCGTACTACCTGCCGCACAACTACATTGCCAACACCGTCGCCTACGTGGGCACTCACGACAACGAGACGGCACGCGGCTGGTTTGAAGGAACGGCTACCCCGCGTCAGCGCGAGCAGACAGCCCTGTACACCCATCAGCAGGCCGGCGAACCCATCGCCGACGCGCTCAACCGAACCATCGCAGCCAGCGTGAGCGACACGTGCATCTACACCATGCAGGACCTGCTCAACTTGGGCAACGAGACGCGCATCAACACCCCTGCCACGCTGGGCGGCAACTGGACCTGGCGCATGCTCGACGGCGCCATCACCCGCGAGCTCGAGCACAAACTCACCGACTGGACCGAGACCTACTTCCGCATCCCGTCGGAAGCCGAAATCGAGCTTCCTCAATAGGAGCTACCGCGCCCGACCCCTCTCCACCGTGCGGACGCGCTTGCTTTTTCCCGCGCGAGGCCACCCCAATCCCCTCGCGCGGGCTTCTTATGAATTGCAGACATGAAACAACCCATCACAGGAGAAAACATGCCCCAAATTAACCTCATGGAACTCGCCGAGCAGTCTTTTGGCACCTCGCTCGAGCAGCTCGACGACCGTCGCATTTACAAGCTGCTGGTCAAACTCGTGCAGGAGCGCTCCGCCGCCTGCCCGCTCAACAACGGCAAGAAAAAGCTCTATTACATTTCCGCCGAATTTTTGATCGGCAAGCTGCTCATCAACAACATGATCGACCTCGGCATCTACGATGAGGTTAAGGACCAGCTCACCGCCGCAGGCCACGACCTCAACAAGATCGAGGAGTTCGAGGTCGAGCCGTCGCTCGGCAACGGCGGCCTGGGCCGCCTGGCCGCATGCTTCCTGGATTCCATCGCCACGCTGGGCGTGACCGGCGATGGCGTGGGCCTCAACTATCACTACGGCCTGTTCCGTCAGCGCTTTGTCGACAACCAGCAGAAGGCCGTCCCCGACGAGTGGCTCGGTGAGCAGGACATCCTAGTCGACGACGGCCGCTCCTACACCGTCGAGTTCGGCGATTTTGCCGTTACCTCCAAGCTCGTCAACATCGACGTGCCCGGTTACGGCCAGCCCACCAAGAACCGTCTGCGCCTGTTCGACCTGGCGAGCGTCGACGACGGCCTGGTCCCCGGCAGCTCCATCGACTTCGACAAGACCGAGATCGCCAAGAACCTCACCTTGTTCCTCTACCCCGACGATTCCGACGAGCAGGGCCGCCTGCTTCGCATCTATCAGGAGTACTTCATGGTGAGCAACGCCGCCCAGCTCCTGATCGACGAGGCCGTCGAGCGCGGCAGCAACCTGCACGATCTGGCCGACTACGCCGTGGTCCAAATTAACGACACGCACCCCACCATGGTCATCCCCGAGCTCATTCGCTTGCTCACCACCGAGCATGGCATCGAGTTTGACGAGGCCGTGACCATCGTACGCTCCATGGTCGCCTACACTAACCACACGATCCTTGCCGAGGCGCTCGAGAAGTGGCCGCTCGCCAGCCTGCAGAAGGTCTCCCCTGCCATCGCCGACATTATCGTCAAGCTCGATGAGATCGCGAAAGCCGAGCACGATGACCCGCGCGTCGCCATCATCGACGAGCACGACACCGTCCACATGGCCCACATGGACATCCACTTTGGCTTCTCCATCAACGGCGTAGCCGCCCTCCACACCAAGATCCTGGAGGACACCGAGCTTCATCCGTTCTACGAGATCTATCCCGAGAAGTTCTCCAACAAGACCAACGGCATCACCTTCCGCCGCTGGATCCATGGAGCCAACCCCGCGCTCGCCAGCCTGCTCGACGATGTAATCGGCACCGACTGGCGCAGCACCGGCGATCTGAACAAACTCGCCAAGTTCGCCGACGACAAGGACGTTCTTGAGCGCCTGGCCGCCACCAAGGTCGAGGCCAAGGCCATCATGCGCCAGTTCATGGCGCTCGAGCAGGGCGTGACCATTCCCTCCAACGCCATCATCGACGTCCAGGTCAAGCGCATCCACGAGTACAAGCGTCAGCAGATGCTCGCGCTCTACATCATCTGGAAGTACTTCGATATCAAGAACGGCAACAGGCCTAAGCACCCTGTCACCATCATCTTTGGCGGCAAGGCGGCGCCTGCCTACACTATCGCGCAGGACATCATCCATCTGATCCTGACGCTGTCGCAGTGGATTGCAAACGACCCCGACGTGGCTCCCTACCTGCAGGTTGTCATGATCGAGAACTACAACGTCACCGCCGCCGAGCGCGTGATCCCCGCCGCTGACATCTCCGAGCAGATCAGCCTGGCCTCCAAGGAGGCGAGCGGCACCTCCAACATGAAGTTCATGCTCAACGGCGCCCTAACCCTGTGCACGCTCGACGGTGCCAACGTGGAGATTGCCGAGCTCGTGGGCGACGAGAACATCTATACCTTTGGTGCCTCGTCCAAACAGGTCGAGCAGCTCTACGCCGACGGCACCTACAACGCCGGTGCGCTCTACCGCAAGCCCGGCATTAAACTGCTGGTGGACTTCATCACCAACCCGGCCTTTATGGCAACCGGCAACGCCGAGCGCCTGCAGCGCCTGCACGACGACATTAAGGGCAAGGACTGGTTTATGGCCCTGCTCGACATTGAGGAGTACATCCAGACCAAGGAGCGCGTGCTGGCCGACTACGAGGACCAGGACGCCTGGATGCGCAAGGCGCTCATCAATATCGCCAACGCCGGCACCTTCTCGTCCGACCGTACGATCTCCCAGTACAACGACGAGATCTGGCACCTGAGCTAATTCGGTTTCATCGCCCATCCTCTTGAAAACGGAGCCACGGCAACGCGGCTCCGTTTTTTGTGCCCGCACGTTACCCTGTGATCCGACTCGGCCAAACAATCTCGATCCATAACAACTACTCAACCAAAACGGTCCCAGCTGTTACAGATTGAGACATACCGGCCCCTCCCCTTGGGTTTATCTCAATCTGTAACATCTAGCAGGTGAAATTCGCCTTTGGTGTTACAGATTTAGATGAAATGGTTAGCTCAGCGGAACCGCCTCGATCTGTAACATCTAACGTCCGAAATCGGCCCTATCCGTTACAGATCGAGACAAACGACCGGTCAGACAGTCCCAACACAAAGAAAGGCTCCCCTCTCGCCCAGTGGACGGGAGGGGAGCCTTATATGTGACCGCGGCAAAAGGATGGCAAAGCCGCAGTCGCCCAAAGGGAGGGCCTGGATGCACCGGGCCTAGATAAGGTTCTTGCCAGACACCTTATCGAAGAGATGAGTCGCGTTCTTCTCGAACTTGAACCAGATGGGGTCGCCAGCCTTGAGCGCGCCCTTGGCCTCGAGGTCGACGACGGGGATAATCAGGACAAACTGGCCGTCGGGAGCGGTCACGTGGACATGCTCGGTCGAGCCCATGAGCTCGGTCACCTCGACGGTGCCCTGGAGCGCACCCTCCTCGCCCTTGTCGGCAAGCAGAATCTGCTCGGGACGCACGCCGGCCGTGATCTCCTTCACGTCGCCGCCGTCCCAGTTGAGAGCAAGCTGAGCGCAGGTCTCGGGGGCGAGCGCCACGTTCATATCCTCGGTCTTGACGGTAAAGCCGTTGCCCGAGCGCACCAGCTGGGCATCGAAGAAGTTCATCTGCGGCACGCCGATAAAGCCGGCGACGAAGATGTTCGCGGGATGGTTGAAGACCTCCTGCGGGGTGGCGATCTGCTGGACGACGCCATCCTTCATGACCACGATACGGTCACCGAGGGTCATAGCCTCGGTCTGGTCGTGAGTAACATAAATGAACGTGCCCTTGATCTCATGACGCAGCTTAATGAGCTCGGCGCGCATCTGGTTACGAAGCTTAGCATCCAGGTTGGACAGGGGCTCGTCCATCAGAAAGACCTTGGGGTCACGTACGATGGCGCGGCCGATGGCGACACGCTGACGCTGGCCGCCGGAGAGTGCCTTGGGCTTACGGTCAAGATACTCGGTAATACCCAGGATCTCGGCAGCGGAGCGAACCTTGCGGTCGATCTCGTCCTTGGGGACCTTCTTGAGCTCGAGCGTAAACGCCATGTTCTCGTACACCGTCATATTGGGGTACAGAGCATAGCTCTGGAACACCATGGCGATGTCGCGGTCCTTGGGAGCGACGTCGTTGACGCGCTTGCCGTCGATGAGCACGTCGCCCGAGGTGATATCCTCCAGGCCGGCGACCATGCGCATCGTCGTGGACTTACCGCAGCCAGAAGGGCCAACGAGGACGATGAACTCCTGGTCGTGAACGGTGAGGTTGAAGTCCTCTACAGCGAGCACACCGTCCTCGGTAACCTTGAGGTTGTGCTTCTTCTCCTCGGTTTTCTTCTTTTTGCCAAAGAAGCCCTTCTTTTTTGACTCGTTGTTGGGATACACCTTCTGAACATGTTTGAGAACGATCTCGGCCATGTCTTTACCTTTCGATACGCGGCGCCGCGCTGAGAGGCGCCGCCAAAACTTGCAAAACAGTTACGGCATCAGCCCTTGACGGCACCTGCCACAACGCCGTCAATGATGTACTTCTGGCAGAAGATGTACATGATGACGATGGGGATGACGACCATCATGATGCATGCCATCATGGGGCCGAGCTCGACGTGGCCATAGCCGCCACGGAAGTACTGGATCAAGATAGGAATGGTCTTGTACTTGGTGGAGTCGAGCGTAAGGTAGGGCAGCAGATAGTCGTTCCAGACCCACATGGTCTCAAGGATGCCGACCGAAAGATAGGTGGGCTTCATAATGGGAAGGACGATCTTAAAGAACACCTGGACCGGGTTGCAGCCGTCGATCATGGCCGCTTCCTCAATCTCGAGCGGGATGTTCTTGACGAAGCCGGCGAACATAAAGACCGCGAGGCCCGCGCCAAAACCAAGGTAGATGAAGCAGATGTTAAACGGCGTGTTAAAGCCGATGCGGTCCGCGAGGTTGGACAGCGTGAACATGAGCATCTGGAACGGTACGACCATCGAGAAGACGAACAGGTAATAGAAGAAGTTCGAGATCTTGCTGTTGACGCGCACCACGTACCAAGCGCACATGGAGCAGCACACCAGAATCAGCACGACCGACGTGACCGTGATGATGAGCGAGTACATAAACGCCGAGGCAAAGCCCTGCTCGTTCAGAGCGTGCACGTAGTTTGCGAGGCCGTTGAACGTCTCGGGCGTGAGCAGATCGAACGCCGTGGTGGTGCTGATTGCGGTCGCTTTCTTAAAGGAATTGAGCGCAATCATGAACACGGGGTAGATCCATGCGAGCGACAGAATCGTAAAGAAGATCGAGAGCGCGCGGTTGATAGCCTTATCGCGTTTCATTACTGCTGCACCTCCTTGGACCTCGTGGCCTTAAGCTGGATCATAGAAATAGCGACAACCAGGATGCAGAAGATAACTGCCTTGGCCTGACCGATGCCCTGCCATGCGATGCCAGCACGCGAATAGAACGTGTTGTAGATGTTCAGGGCGAGCATCTCGGTGGAGTGCGCCGGGGCGCCACCGGTAAGGGCGAGGTTCTGGTCGAACAGCTTAAAGCCGTTGGTGATGGACAGGAACAGGCAGATGGTGATGGTCGGCATCAGGTTGGGGATCTTAACCTTCCAAAACGTCTGCCATGCCGTAGCGCCATCGACCTTGGCGGCCTCGATGTAGTCAGACGGGATGGACTGCAGACCGGCGATGTAGATGATCATCATGTAGCCGACCTGCTGCCACAGGGTCAGGATGATAAGGCCCCAGAAGCCAGCAGCAGAGTTAAGGGCGATGAGCTGGGCGCCCACGTTGGAGAGCAGGCAGTTGATCAGAATCTGCCAAATGTAGCCCAGCACGATGCCGCCGATCAGGTTAGGCATAAAGAAGATCGTACGGAAGATGTTGGTGCCCTTGAGCGCTTTGCGGGTGAGCGCCTGCGCGATGGCCAGCGCGATCACGTTGATGAGCACCGTCGACAGGAAGGCAAACGCCACCGTAAAGAAGAACGACGTGGAGAACTGCGGATCGGACAGCGCGCGCACGTAGTTCTCGATACCGACAAAGTGCGCGTTATTGATGGTAATAAACTGGCAGAACGAGAGATAGAAACCCTGGATAAAGGGAATCACGAACCCGATCATAAACGCCAGGCACGTGGGCAGCATAAAGAGCGGCCACCAGCGCTTGAGTGCTTTGCCCATAGAAGGGTCCTTTCAATATGCAGGGGGCGGGCAAACCTACGTCTGCCCGCCCCCTGTCGCTAATCAGATAGCTTGGGCAGCAACTGCTTACTCGGAAGCAGCCTTCTCGGTCTTCCAGCCATCGACGAAGGCGTTCTTGACGCCGTCCCACTTGGTGTTGTCGGCAGCATAAGCGATGAGAGCCTGCTTGAGGTTCTTCTTCCACTCCTCGGAGGGGATGTAAACGAAGTCCCAAGCGACGGTCTTCTTGCCGTCCTTGGCCATAGCAACGGCCTGCTGCGAGAAGACGTTGGTGGTCTCCTTAGCGCTCTTGAACGGGGCGGTCAGACCCATCTTGTCAGCGATGATGCTGGTGGCGGTGTCAGAAGTGACGCACCAATACATGAAGTCCTCGGTGGCCTTCTGGGCATCCTCGGAAGCCTGGGAGCTGACGCACCAGTAGTTCTCGCCGCCGGAGCACAGGCCCTGGTTCTCCTCGCCGTCGACGCCGATGTAGATCGGCAGCATGCCGAGCTGGTCGTCGGTCATACCGGCCTTGGTGAGGTCGGCGTAGGCCCAAGAGCCGTTCTGGTAGAAGACGGCCTTGCCGGTTGCGAACTCGTTGGTGGCGTCGTCACCGGTCTTGGAGGCGAGCTGCGAAGGATCGCAGGTGGAGTCGGTGATATACAGGTCGAAGATCTGCTTAAAGTTGTCGAGATACTCGCCCTTGATCTCGTCGTCCTCCTGATTGTGCTCCTTCTCGAACTCGTAGTAGAGCGGGAGGTTGGCGAGGTGCGTGGTGTAGCGCCAGCTGGAGGAGTCATCCATGCCGGCGGAAGTGAAGGCACCGTCAACGCCGAGCTCGTCCTTGCGGGCCTGGATGTCATCGGCGCAAGCCTTCAGCTTGTCGAAGGAGTTGATGTCCTCGGCCTTGTAGCCGGCCTTCTCGAGGAGCTCCTTGTTGTAGATGATGCCGTAGCTCTCCTGAACCCAGTCGATACCCAGATCCTTGCCGTCGGACTGCAGCGCCAGGGAGTCGTCGATGAGCTCGCCGCGGAGCTTGGTGTCGGAAAGATCGGCGCAGTAGTCCTTCCAGTTCTTAAGGCCGGTGGGGCCGTTGACCTGGAACAGCGTCGGAGCGGAGCTCTTGGACATCTCGGACTTGAGCTTCTCCTCGTAGGTGTTGGAGGCGGCGGTCACGATCTTGACCTCGACGCCCTTCTCCTTCTTGTACGCCTTGGCGATCTCCTTCCACTCCTTGTCGACCTCGGGCTTGAACTGGAGGAAGTAGACCTCGGCAGCGTCACCAGAAGCAGAGGAGCCGGAGCCGGCAGAACCACCGCAGCCCACGAGACCCAGACCAAGAACCGCAGCCGCGGAACCAGCAAAGCCCAGGAACTGCCTTCTGCTCATTTCGTTCTTCATTACAATCCACCCTTTCACACCGTGGCGGCACCCTTTGCCGCCGCCTTCGGAGATTGGCTCGGGGACTTTGCCCCTTTTGCTGATTTGTACAATACGCTATTTGGCTAGTTGTTTGAACAAGTATTACTAGAGCGGTAGAAAAACTTCGGTGAACGGTAATTTCAACTTGATACTTGACAAGTTTTGTATAAACAATTATTCGTTATCGAATGCAGAGAAAACGCCCGGTCAAGCCGATGCATCGTCGGTTTGACCGGGCGTTTTCTCTTTGAGGGCATGAGTCTCGTCAGGCTGCGAGCTAGCCGGCTATCGCTTGGAGTTGACGCGGTAGTGGAAGATCTCGGGATGCGTGCGGGCATGCGTGACCTCGAACAAGATGCCGTCCGAAGTGTACGACTGGCTCTCCATGACGGCGACACAGTTGTACTTGCCAAGGTCCAAGTAGCTGCAGTCCTCATCGTTGGCGAGCTCGACACTCACCGTACGGCGGCTCGCCATCACTTTGATGCCGCGCTTGTGCTCCAGATAGCCGTAGATAGAATCCGCCGCGATCTCGGGGGTCAGGCCCTTGGCGATCGACGCCAAAAAGTAGCCGTGGTCCACTTGGCGCGCGCTGCCGTTGAGGCTTCGGACACGCACGACGCGAATCAGCTCCTCGCCCACCTTAAAGCCCAGGCGACGAGAGAGTTGCTCAGTGCAAATCAAATGTTCAAAAGACTTGACCTCGGTCGATGCGACGGCATTGTTGCGTTTTGCGAACTCGCCAAACGACTCAACCTCTTCGAGTGCGCCCAGCATATCGGTTTCGCCCTTAAGCCAAATAACGCGCACGCCCTTGCCGTGTATAGGCTGCACAAACATCTGGTCGGCCAGCATGCTCAAGGCGCGTCGAACGGTATTGCGCGTGCAGCCAAACTCCGCGGTCAGCTCGGCTTCGGTTGGCAGCATCTCCTGAAACGCATAGGTCCCGTTGATGATGCGCGAACGGATCTCGCGGTAGATTCCTTCGTAAATCGCTTTTGGCATGACTTCACCTCTAATGAATATGTATGGCTAGGCACGATAGCATTTCTTAAAGTTGTTTAAACCGATTATCGGTAAAGTACGGATTATTTACCGTCGACGGTTCCCCCGAAACCCAAATCGGACCGAATCAAAACCGTCAATGCGGCAAGCAGCCAGTCCTCTACAATGAGTTCATTGTTTAAACGTTCTTGCTCGCACAGCATGTTGCATCCGGAAGGCATATTATGCTGCAGAAAATCCAACGTTTTGGCGGAGCCATGTTCGCGCCCGCCATGCTGTTTTCTATATCAGGCCTCATGGTCGGCATCTCCGCCCTCGCCACGACCGTAGACATCGTCGGTGACCTCGCCGTATACGGAACCCCTTGGTACGTTTTCTGGACCATCATCCAGCGCGGCTCGTGGACGGTCTTTAAACGTCTCCCGCTCCTTTTTGCCGTAGCGCTGCCTATCGGTCTTGCCCAAAAGCAACCGGCGCGCTGCTGCCTCGAGGCACTCGTGGCCTATTTTGCCTATTGCTTCTTTTTGAGCGAGATCATTAAGCTGAGCGGAGACAACCTTGGGCTTAAGTACCCATCATCTTTGACCCCCGCCAGCGGTATCACCGTCATCGACGGCATCAAGACGCTCGACACCGGCATTATCGGCCCGCTGGCGGTGTCGGCAACCGTCGTTGCCATCCATGACCGCTTCTACGATGCCAAGGTTCCCGATTGGCTCGGCACCTTCTCGGGTTCCTCGCTGGTCTACCTCATCAGCTTTTTTGCCGTGTTTGCCCTTGCCGCCATCTCGGCCGCCATCGTGCCCTTCGCATACGCTGTGACCGAAACGCTGCGCCACGCACTTGCGGGCGTCGGCCCCTTCGGCGTGGGCATCTTTGTGTTTTTGGAGCGAGCGCTCGAGCCCATGGGGCTGCACCATCTGCTCTATATGCCCATCTATTACGACAATCTGGTCATTCACGACGGTATTTACGCCACGTGGACCAACCTGCTCCCCATTCTCTCCCATAGCACGCGCCCTTTAAATGAACTTGCGCCCTGGGCAGGTTTTACCGCCACCGGCTGGGGCAAGCTCTTTGGCCTTCCCGCCATCGCGGCAGCATTCTATTTCACCGCCAAACCCGAACGCCGCGCCGGCCTTAAGGTCATCCTTTTGCCCGCCATCGTCGCCTCGGTGGTCTGCGGCGTCACCGAGCCGCTCGAGTTTCTCTTTATGTTCACCTATCCCGGACTCTTTTTGCTCTACGCCGTCCTGTCCTCCTGCCTTGCCATGACCATGAACTTCTTTGGCATCGTCGGCATCTTCTCGGGCGGTCTCATGGAAATGACGGCCTTCAACTTCATCCCGCTCATGCGAATGCATGCCGGCTCCTACCTTTTGGCGCTCGGTATCGGTCTTGCCTTTAGCCTCATCTTTTTTGTTAGTTTTCGAGCACTCATCTTGGTCTATGACCTTAAGACGCCGGGCCGCGAGGATCATGTCTCCAATCGCGCGGCAATCGATCGTTTAACGGGAAGCGGCTTTGCCAAAGAGCAATCTCCCAATGGCGAGGTCAGTATTCAATCCGATCAAGATCACGTCCTCGCTGAGCGGGTAATTCAGCTTTTAGGTGGCGTTGGCAATATCGTGGGCGCAACCAACTGCGCCACGCGCCTGCGCGTCGAGGTCGCAGACCCTTCCATCGTTGCAGATAATGCGTCGTTTGTCGCGGTGGGCGCCAAGGGCCTCATCATTACGGGCAAGACCGCCCAGGTGATTATTGGCATCTCCGTTCCCCGCGTTAAAGAGCATTTTGACCAGATCATGGGCCTCGAGCCGGGATTTGTGCCCACCACCTCGGCCTCCCCTTCCGCCAGCGCAGCCCATAAGCGCGGCGATATCTGCTTCTTCGATATCGACGGAACACTCGCCTGGCAAGACCCTCGAGTGGCACAAGAGCTTCCCGAGAGCGAGCGAGACCTCTCCCCCTATCCCAATGAAGCGGTCTCGCAAGCCATCCGTGATTTTGTCGCCAAGGGCAATATGGCGTTTATCTGCACAGGGCGCACGCTGAGCTGCATCCATCCAAAGCTGCTCGAGCTGCCCTGGACCGGCATCGTCTGCCTCGCGGGTGGCTATGTCGAACTTGAGGGACACGTGATTCGCGATTTGGCGATGACGCCCGGCATGCTGCAGCGCCTTGCTCCCATTCTTGAGCAATCGGACGAAGTGATTCGTTTTGAGGGACTCAATGGCGTCGTTCGCATGAGTGCCGATGCGCCCGACGCCCCGGGATACGCCCGCACCGTGGGCGATGCAATTACGCAGCTGCAACATTACAGCGCCTACAAGATCTTAATGTCCACGTCGCTTGCCAACCGCATCGCTCAGGATCAAGCGTTTGAGCCGCTGCTCTGCTTTAACGAGCTCGAGCTCGAAGTGACCGAGATTTCGCCTCGCGAATGCACCAAGCGCGAGGGTATCCAGTCCGTACTCGACGCCCTCGATCCCCACCACGGAACCGTATACGGCATCGGCGACGCCAGCAATGACGTCTCGCTGATGAACGCCGTCGACGTTGGCATCGCCATGGGCAACGCACCGGACTTCCTCAAGGAAAAGGCCGACTATGTCACCGACAGCATCGACCACGACGGCGTCGTCACCGCGCTCGAACACTTTGGGCTTATCTAGCCAAGCCCCTTCCGCACTTGCGGCCGCATGGACCAATCGTCTTCAACCGCCGCGCTCGACGCCCTAATGTGGCAATATGTTGTCTGCATAATGCAACGATGCAACCTATCAAAGAATGCGAGAACCCGTGTCCAGTCCGTTTACCAGCTTTTTAGCCCAGCACTTTGACCAGATTAACGACTATCTGGCCACGTTCTTTGACGGACAGGCGACTTCCGCCGATATCGAGCGCTACCTGTATACCCCGCTCTCGGCATTTACGGCAAACGCTGGCAAGCGCCACCGCCCGCTCATCTGCATGCTCGCCGCCACTGCGGTAGGCGGCAGCTTTGAGAGCGCCCGCAGCGCAGCGGCGGCCATCGAGCACTTTCAGTCGGGCGCACTCATCCACGACGACATCGCCGACAACGGGCAGATTCGTCGCGGCAAGCCCTGCATGCACCTTACCGAGGGCACCGGTCTTGCCATCAACTGCGGTGACCTGGCGCTCACCATGGTCACCAAGACGGTTCTCGACGACCCCACACTCAACGCAGACGTGAAGCTTCGCGTGCTCCACGAGCTTACCGAGATGATCGTCCGTACCATCGAGGGCCAGGCGCTCGACCTGGGCTGGGTCCGCGACGGGCGCTTTGACATTTCGGTCGACGATTATCTGGACATGGCGACGCACAAGACCGCGTACTACAGCGGAGCGACGCCGCTTGCCGCCGGAGCCATTATCGGCGGCGGCAGCGAAGAGCAGATTGAGGCACTGCGCGCCTTTGGGCTGCACACGGGCCTTGCCTTCCAGATTCAAGACGACCTGCTCAACTTGATCGGCACCAAGGAGGCCGCCAACAAGGACTTCCGCACCGATATCACCGAGGGCAAGCGCACCCTCGTTGCCGTGCATGCCCTGTCAGACGAGCGCTATCACGACGAGATCGAGGCAATCCTTTCCTCGGGCACCGAGGACCCTGCGCAGCTCGCACGCGCCGTGGAGATCTTCCAGGAGACCGGCTCCATCGATTACGCCCACACCTATGCGCTCGACCTGACCGCTAAGGCCAAGGCCGCTATCGAAGGCGTCGAGCTCGACCCGCATGCGCGCGAGCTCTTCCTCTCAATGGCAGATTTCTTTGTGGAGCGTCTTAACTAGCGGGGGTCATAAAACCTGTGGGCAGCGAGTTTGGGTACAAGTTGCTACACTATTGAGTGCATGTTTATAAATTGTCTCGCGTTGTCTATCCGACACACGCTCAAAATAGTACGAATGGTACGCCGAAAGGGGTTCGTTCATGGAACCTATTACAACGGGCATGCAGGGAGCAGCCGTCGAGGACGTCCAGTCCCGCCTTCTGCAGCTCGGCTATACAATCGATGACACCGAGGTTGCCGACAAGCGCTTTGGCACCACCACCGAGCAGGCCGTCAGCACCTTCAGGCTCGACAGCGGCCTTGCTGCCGGTCATGCCGTCGATATCCCCTGTTGGAGCGCCCTGGTCGACGCCTCGTATAAGCTGGGCGACCGCACTCTGTATCTGCGCATGCCCAATTTCCATGGCGCCGATGTGCAGGCCCTGCAGCGCGCTCTCAACGTTTTGGGCTTTGCCTGCGGCGAGGACGACGGCTACTTTGGTCCGCATACCGAGGCCGCCCTGCAGCAGTTCCAGGAAAATGTCGGCCTGTTTGCCGACGGCATGGCCTTCCAGGACACCTACGCCTACATCAACCGCCTGCACCATGTGTGGGAGGGCAAGCCCTCGGTCACCGAAGCCGAGTCCCGCATCGGTTTTGCTCGCGCCGCCAACGTGCTCGAGCGCTTCCAGATCGCCGTTATCGGTGAGGACCCCATCGCCCGCAGCGTTGCTTCGCGCATGTGGAACATCGCCACGGCAACGACCGACAACAGCGGCATGATGCTCTGCGACTCCGAGGTCCCAACCGACGTTGACCTGGTGCTCGAGATCGCAAGCGACGAGCTGCCCGCCGACGCCGCGCCACGCGCCACGATTGCCCTCGCCGAGTGCCACAACCTGGCCCAGCGCATCCGCACCGCCAATGTCGCCGCGCAGCAGAAGCCGGCTCGCATTCGCATTGAGCTCACGGGCATGACGCGCTACAACGGCACCTTCACGGCCAGCGACGCGCAGACGCTCGCCGTACGCCTACTCGACGGCGTTTGCGATGCCCTCGCAGATTAGGTAAACTAGACGAGTTGCTTTTGGGCAACACCACACATTGGGACGTAGTTCAACGGTAGAACTCCGGTTTTTGGTGCCGGCTGTTGGGGGTTCGAATCCCTCCGTCCCAGCCATTAAAACTGAGCGCCCTAAGCCCATAATGGCCCAGGGCGCTTTCTTGTGGGCAAGCGGAGGAATTCGAACCCGCAAGGGTGCGGAGCTGAGGAAACGCGAAGCGTTTTCCAGCGCAGCACGCAAGGAGCGAAGCGACGCAGCGGGGCGCGGCCGCCGACCAGGCGGACGCGGAATCCCTCCGTCCCACACCAGCCAAGAGCCCCTCACGTCAAGCAAATCGAGCCAACGCCGCCAAGCGGAGGGATTCGAACCCGCAAGGGTGCGGAGCGATGCAGCGGGGCGCGGCCGCCGCAGGCAGACGCGGTGTCGGCACTTGGGGACGCTCCTAAGTGCCGGCATTATAGGAACGTCCCCAAGTGCCGGCTCGGGACTATTTTCGAGGACCCTCCGAAGGACTGTGGCCAAAAAACGGCAAATATGAGTACTGTCACCGTTGTAGCTACATTATTTTCGTTAATAAAAGAAGATCTTAATGAGATTTATTCGCATCAAGGTCTTCCTTTAATGAACACTTGAGGAGATACGGCAGCTTATCTGCTCGATCGACACGTCAAATCACCTTAAATGTGGTCAAAATTGCTGCTACTAAAAGAGTATCAGTACTCATATTTGATGTTTTTTGGCCACGG